>NZ_JAVREZ010000028.1:0-121591 GCF_031845645.1 Streptomyces doebereineriae | reverse complement strand
CGCTCCCCCTCCCGCCAGGCCGAAAACCCCCGTCACGGCAGTCAACGAGCAACCCCGGAAAAAGTCACCCATTCGACCCAGGAACTCCCGTTCCCGTCCCGACAGCAAAGGACCACAGGACATCCCAGGCCGGAGGAGACTCTCGACGCACAACGGAACATGCGCATCCAGCACGGGCACTCACCCACGCTCACCAGAAGTCACTCATACTCGGCAAACCGGCAACAGTTCCCGACCCCCGCGAGAGGATGTCAGCCGAACTGCACCGACCGCTTCGCCATCCCCATCCAGAATCCGTCGATGACGGACTTCTGCGCGTCCAGCTCGCCGCTCACGTCCGCCGCGCCCATCGTCACGAACAGCGGCGCGAAGTGCTCGGTGCGCGGATGGGCGTAGCGCCCGGCCGGAGCCTTGTGGAGGAAGTCCAGCAGGGAGTCCACGTCCCGCGCCTCCAGTGCCCGGCGGCCCCAGTCGTCGAACTCCGAGGACCAGGTGGGCACCCCGGAGCCGGCGTGGCGCAGGGCGGCGAGGTTGTGGGTGAAGAAGCCGGAGCCGACGATCAGGACACCCTCGTCGCGCAGCGGGGCGAGCTTGCGGCCGATCTCCATGAGCCTGACCGGGTCGAGGGTCGGCATGGAGATCTGCAGGACGGGAATGTCGGCCTCGGGGAACATCTCGACCAGCGGGACATACGCGCCGTGGTCCAGTCCGCGGTCCGGGATGTCCTGTACGGGGATACCGGGGGCGCGCAGCAACTTGCGTACGGACTCGGCGAGTTCGGGGGCGCCGGGGGCGCCGTACGTCACCTTGTAGTAGTGCTCGGGGAAGCCCCAGAAGTCGTAGACGAGCGGGACGGTCCGTACCGCGCCGAGGGCGAGGGGGGCCTCCTCCCAGTGGGCGGAGACCATGAGGATCGCCTTGGGGCGGGGCAGGTCCGCGGACCAGGCGGCGAGCTCGCCGGGCCAGATCGGGTCGTCGGCGAGCGGCGGGGCGCCGTGACTCAGATAGAGGGCGGGCATGCGCTCCAGCGTGTCGGCGGACATGGCGGGGACTCCTCCGGTACTTCCGATGCGGGTAATGCTTAAAATTTAAAGCTTCTAGAGATGACTGTACGCCTCATTTGTTTAAGCTTCAAGGAGAGAGCTCGTAGAGTGGGATACATGAACACGGCATCCGTCCCCGACGAGGAGCCCCAGTGGCTCGACGACGAAGAGCAGCGCATCTGGCGTTCCTATGTGCACGCCACGACCCTCCTCGAGGATCATCTCGACCGCCAGCTCCAGCGGGACGCGGGCATGCCGCACATCTACTACGGGCTGCTCGTGGGGCTGGCCGAGGCCCCGCACCGGCGGCTGCGGATGACCGAGCTGGCGATGAGGGCGAAGATCACCCGGTCCCGCCTCTCGCACGCGATCGCCCGCCTGGAGCGCAACGGCTGGGTGCGCCGGGAGGACTGCACGGACGACAAGCGCGGCCAGTTCGCGGTGCTCACGGACCCGGGCCTGGAGATGCTGAAGGGCGCCGCGCCCGGCCATGTGCGGGCCGTACGCAACGCCGTCTTCGACCGGCTCACCCCGGAACAGCAGAAGTCCCTCGGCGAGATCATGCAGATCGTCGCCGAGGGACTCCAGCCGAACGAGGCGGGCGCGGATCTGCCCTGGCTCCGCTGAGCCGCTCACTCAGCAGGACCAGGGCAGTTCCTGGGGTCGTACGTACGGGGCGTCCCCTTCCCCGTACGTACGTGGTTCTCGAAGGGGTACGACCGGCCGGTCGCCGTCAGTGGGCGACGACCGGGATCGCCAGCTCCTCCTCGGCGCCCTCTCCGGACCCGGCCACGGTGGCCGTGTCCGTGCGGCCGGCGTTGACGAGGGTCACGACGATCACCGCGGCGAGCACCAGCATGCCGACGGCGAACCAGATCGCGTTGGTGTAGCCGTGCACCTGGCCCTCCAGCGTCACCAGCTGCTGCTGCGACCGGGAGGTCGCGGAGCCGATGTGGTCGGCGATGTAGGAGGTCGTGGCCGACGCGGCGATCGTGTTCAGCAGGGCCGTACCGATCGCACCGCCCACTTGCTGCGAGGTGTTGACCATCGCGGAGGCGACACCGGCGTCCCGGGGCTCGACGCCCAGGGTGGCCAGGGACATGGCGGGCATGAACGCCGTACCCATGCCGAGGCCGAGCAGCAGCATCGCCGGCAGGATGATCGAGGCGTACGACGAGCCGATCTCCAGCTGGGTCATGAGGAGCATGCCGACCGCGGCGACCAGGAAGCCGGGGCCCATCAGCAGCCGCGCCGGGACGCGGGTCATCAGGCGGGCGCCGATCTGGGTCGAGCCGACCATCATGCCGACGATCATCGGCATGAAGGCGAAGCCGGTCTTGATCGGCGTGAAGCCCTTCACGATCTGGAGGTAGTAGGTGAGGAACAGGAAGGTGCCGAACATCGCGATGATCGCGATACCGAGCGAGAGGTAGATCCCGCCGCGGTTGCGGTCGGTGATGACGCGCAGCGGCAGCAGCGGGGCCTTGGTACGGGCCTCGGTGACGACGAACGCGATCAGCAGGACCGCGGAGGCGACGAACATGCCCACGGTCATGGCGTCGCCCCAGCCGTTGGACTCGGCGCGGGTGAAGCCGTAGACCAGCGCGACCAGGCCCAGGGTGGACAGCAGGACGCCGGGGATGTCGAGCGGGTTGCGGTTGCGGCTGCCCTCGGGCTCACGGATGACGAAGTACGCGCCGAGCGCGGCCACGATCGCGAACGGGATGTTCACGAAGAAGGTCCAGCGCCAGTCCATGTACTCGGTCAGCACACCGCCGAGGATGAAGCCCACGGCTCCGCCGCCACCGGCGATCGCGCCGTAGATGCCGAAGGCCTTGGCGCGCTCCTTGGCGTCCGTGAACATCACGGCGAGCAGGGAGAGCGCGGCGGGCGCGAGCAGCGCGCCGAAGACGCCCTGGAGGGCACGGGCGCCGAACATCATGGCGCCGCTGGTGGCCGCGCCGCCCAGTGCGGAGGCCAGCGCGAAGCCGATCAGGCCGACCACGAAGGCGTTCTTGCGGCCCCACAGGTCGGCTATGCGGCCACCGAAGAGCAGGAGGCCGCCGAAGGCGAGGGCGTAGGCCGTGACGACCCACTGACGGTTGCCGTCGGAGATGCCCAGGTCGGTCTGGGCGGACGGCAGGGCAATGTTCACGATGGTGGCGTCGAGGACGACCATCAGCTGGGCGAGCGCGATGAAGACGAGCGCTTTCCAGCGGTTGGCGTCACCGGACGTGGCCGGTGCGCCGGGTGCCTTTGCGGCTGTGTCAGACATGGGGGTACCCACTCCGGTACTTCGGGACGGAAAAAAGATGTCTTGAGGGGACGGTCCGTCTTCGGTGACGGCCGGTCGAAAGTCTTTGTAGCTGACTGCTCTCGCGCTCTGAACTAATCGGTTCTCGTCGGATCAGGCCTGGCGGAGGTCCTCCATGGTCAGCGCCGCACCCGGCAGGTGGGACCGGGCCGGGGCCCGCAGTCCGTCCAGGAACAGCTGAAGCGTGCGGTGCACGAACCCGTCGAGGGTGAGGCAGCCGGTGCCGGCCGGGGGCCGGGACAGCTGGGCCACGGCGACCATCAGGTCACCGACGCTCACGTCGCCGCGCAGCTGACCGGCCGCCCTGGCCCGGTCCATGAGCTGCTCGACGAGCTGCTCCATGCGTTCGCGTGCGGCCACCAGGTCGGGGTGGTACTGGTCGAAGGTGCCCTGCACCATCGGGCACAGTGCGGTGATCCGCTCATCGGCGGCGGTGTGCACGAAGCGCTCCAGCGCGCCGAAGGCGTCCCCGGTCGCCGCGAGCGCGAGCTCGGCCGCCTCCGCCGTCCGGTCCATGACGGAGCAGACGACCTCACGGACGAGCGCGTCGCGGTCGGGGAAGTTGCGGTACACCGTGGCGTTGCCCACGCCGGCCCGGCGGGCGATCTCGTCGAGCGGCACGTCGGGGCCGAACTCGGTGAACATCTCGCTGGCGGCGGTGACGATCCGCTCGCGGTTGCGCAGGGCGTCGGCGCGGGGCCGGGGCGCCTTGCGCTGCGCGGTCGTCGTGGCGGTCACGGTGTGCTCCCCTCGGGGTCTGGTTTCCGCGATCCGGGGATTCGGTCCCCGTTTCGCTCGGACACACGTCTAAACGGGGAGACGCTCCCCGGTTATTTCGGGTTGAGGAGAAATCATGTTGTGACCTGAGTCACAGATCTGGCGGTACCCACGTTCGGTCTCCTCCAGCGCGCGTCGGCCCCTCCCCCGGCAGAGGGTGATCGAGAAGGTGCAGCCTTCCGACCAGCGGCTGCCGCGCTCCGAAGGGTGCCCGCATGCCGTGGACGAGTCGTCGCATACGCCCGCGCCGTGCCGCCGCCCTCGTGTTCGTGACCACGCTGACCCTCGCGGTCAGCACCTCGGCCGGCACCGAGCGCCTCGCTCCGGGTGCCACGACCGCCGGTCCGATCGCCGTGGCCCGCTCCGATGCCCACGACGCCTGTCTGATCAGCGGCGGCCCGGCGGTCCAGATGTCCGAGGGCCTGCCCACACCCGGCGGCTACTCCCGCTCCACCGGCACCGTCCGCGCCCTCACCCTGATGATCGACTTCTCCGACGCACCCGGCTCCGGGCCCGCGCTCGACCGATTCCGCGAGTTCTTCCCGCAGACCCAGGACTGGTTCCGCACCAGTTCCTACGGCCGTCTCGACTACCGACCCGAGGCCCCGATCACCGACTGGCTGCGCATGCCGAAGTCCTTCCGGGCCTACGGCATAGAGCGCGGCGCCCCCTTCGACCCGGGCTACCGCCGACTGGTCCAGGACATCGTGACCGCCGCCGATCCCCAGGTGGACTTCCGGTCCTACGACTTCCTGAACGTGCTGGTGACCCCGAACGCCGGTCCCTCCGCCCTCGACACGGTCCTGTCGGTGAGCTTCGCCGGCAACCCCGACGCCCCGGTCGCCGACGGCGTCCCGGTCGCCAACGCCTCCTTCGTCTACTCCCGCCAGGACGACGGCTCCGGCTCCTACGCGCAGACCGGCTACCGGGTCCTGCCCCATGAGAACGGCCATGTCTTCGGCCTGCCCGACCTCTACACCCAGGCGGGCGGGAGCGCGGTCGGCCACTGGGACATCATGAGCGAGGACTGGGGCGCCAACAACGACCTCCTCGGCTGGCACAAGTGGAAGCTGGGCTGGCTGGACGCGGCACAGGTCAACTGCGTGACGGAGCACGGAACTTCGGAGTACACCCTGACCCCGCTGGCCCGGGCAGGCCTCGGCACCAAACTCCTCTTCGTCCCCCTCGGCAGCCGCACCGGCTACGCGGTCGAACTCCGCACCCGCGAGGGCAACGACGAGACGGTGTGCCGGCCGGGGGTCCTCGTCTACAAGGTCGACGCGGACGTGGACACCGGGCGGGGCCCTGTGCGGGTGTACGACTCGCGGCGCAACAGCGGAGGGTGCACGCGGAGCCCCAACGTCCACGCGGAACTCTCGGACGCGTCGTTCACGGTCGGCGAGGAGTTCCGGGATCCGGGCCAGGGGGTCCGGGTGCGGGTGGAGGGGGAGGACGGGGACGGCGACTACCGGGTGCGGGTCACGCGGGAGTAGTCGCGGGGCGACCTGCCGAGTCGGGTGTCCGTGGGCGTGCCGTGACCGACGTTCGGATTACCGTAGGCGTCCCGCGACCGCCGTACCGGAGAACCGATGCCCGCTGACACGCTCACATCCCTGCCGGTGCCGGAGTCCGCCGTGCCGGCCGAGGCGGTCGCGCCGCTGATCCGGGGGGTCGGGGTGCTGCGGGAGCTCACAGAGGCGGGCGGGACGCTGAGCCCGAGCGCTCTGGAGCGGGCGACGGGTCTGGCGCGTTCCACGGTCGACCGCATCACGTCCACGCTGGCCCGCATGGGATACGTCCGCCTGGACGGCCGGGACGCGGTGATCACCCCCCGGCTCATGGAACTCGGCAACGCCTATCTCGCCGCCCTGCGCCTGCCCGCTCTGCTGTCCGAGCGGGCCGACGCCCTCGCCGACGAGCTGGACGAGTCGGTGTCGCTGGCGGTCGCCGACCGCGACGGCATCCGCTTCATCCACCAGGCCACCCGCCGCCGCGCGATGTCCCTGAGTTTCCGCATCGGGGACCTGCTCCCCGCCGAACGCACCGCGCCGGGGCCCCTGTTCGCGTCCGAGTGGACCGAAGCCGACTGGCGGGCCTGGCGCGAACGCCGGGCGGCGGACCCGCAGGACCGGGGCTTTCCCGCCGTACCGCCTCGGGAACTCCCGGCCGGGGAGGGGGAGTTCGAGGCGAAGGCGGCACAGGCGGCAAGGGACGGCTGGGCCCTGGACGACCAGTTGATCGAGCCGGGGCTGGTGGCGGTCTCCGTCCCCGTACGGGACCCGCGCACGGCCCGGGTCGCCTGCGTGGCGAACGTCGTGAGCCACACCAGCCGCCACACCGCGGCGGACCTGCGCGAGACCCTGCTGCCGCGGCTGCGGGCGACGGTGGCGGAGATGCAACGCGAACTGGCGTCCACCCCGGACCCGGACCCGGGCCCGCCCCCCTCGGGATCGGCCACGTGGATCGGTGCGGCCAAGCACGAACTGGGCCGGGAGTTCATCGAGTCCCTGGCGCGCGGTCTGACGATCCTGACGGCGTTCGGCGAGGGCAGGGCCGCGCTGACGCTGACGGACGTGGCCCGGGCGACCGGCCTGGCGAGGGCGACGGCCCGCCGGGCCCTGATCACCTACGAACACCTCGGCCTGGTCCGCCAGCAGCCGGAGTCCCGCACCTTCGGCCTCACCCCGCGGGTCCTGTCCCTGGGCTTCCCACCCCTCTCCCGTACGACCCTCCCGCGCATCGCGGCCCCGCACCTGGCCGACCTCTCGGCACGGGTGAGGGAGTCGACGGCCCTGGCGGTCCTGGTGCCGCCGAGGTCGGGCGAGGGGGCCGAGATCCAGTACACGGCGAGGGCCGTGTCCCCCCGGATCATGGGCGTGGACATCAGGACCGGCACGCGCCTGCCGGCCTCGGCGACCTCCCTGGGCCGGGTCCTGCTGGCCGACACGGAGGGCTCCGCCGACTCCGACCGCGTCCGCACCCAGGGCTACGCCCTGCTGGACGAAGACTGGGAGGACGGGCTTCGTACCATCGCCGTCCCCGTCCGCGACCGTACGGGCCGGGTGGTCGCCGCCGTGAACGTGGCCCTGCACGCGGCGGGCCGCACGGCCGAGGAATGCGTGGCGGAGATCCTCCCGGAACTGCGTCTCACGGCGACCCGCCTGGAGACCGAACTCCACGCGGCGAGCCACTTCACCCGGGTCCCCCTCCTCTGACGCCCCGAGGTCAGCCGCTCTTGCCCGACGGCGGTGCGGAGGTGCCCTGCCCGGCGCGGAGCATGGCCTTGTAGAGGGGTTCGTGCCCGGGTGAGGCGGGCAGGGGACCGCGCGCCGGGGCCTCGAGGGACTGGATGATCAGGGCGACGACGCGTCGCCAGGCGTCCGGGGCGGCGTCGCCGGTGGCGTTGACGACGCCGGCGTTGGCCATGTGGATCAGCACCAGGTCCGAGGGGTCGAAGTCCTCGCGCAGGCGGCCGGTGGCCTTGGCGCGGTCGATGAGGACCAGCATGGCCTCGTACGCCCGGTTGCGGCGCTCCTCCAGGACCTCGGCGGTGGGGAAGGTCATGGTCAGGACGTCGGCGAAGCCGCTGTCGGCGGCCTGCATCGCGCAGGCGGTCTCGATGTACCCGACGAAGCCGTTCCAGGGGTCGGGGTCCTCCAGGGCGACGGTGACCACGTCGACGTACGCACCCATGCGGTCGGAGAAGACGGCGTCCACCAGTTCCTCCTTCGTGGGGAAGCGGCGGAACATGGTCGCGATCCCCACACCCGCCTCGCGGGCCACAGAGGCCATCGACGCGTTCAGGCCGTCACGCGCGAACACCGTGCGCGCGGCGGCGATGATCCGCTCCCGGTTGCGCTCGGCGTCACTGCGCAGCGGCTGCACCGCGGGACCGTCTGAGTGCTGGGCGCCAGGGGTCATACCGGCCACTCTAGCAATCGGATTAACCTATCCATTTTGGGTCGTACGCCGCTTGCGACCCGCCTCAGCCGAGCGGAACGCCTGTGTGGCTCTCCAGGAACCGGATGAGCCGGGCCTGGAACTCTTCGTCCCGCGCCGCCGGGTGCGGTGTCTGCGTCCGCCGGTGGTACCAGTAGCCGCCGGTGCTCGGGGTCACGCCGTCGTGCGTGGCGAGCCACACCTGGGTCCGGTGCCCTTCGATCAGATCGTCCGGTGCGCCGGCACCGCCCATCCGTGTGGGCACCCACCCGGGGTCGACCGCGTGGCTCGTGGTTCCCTCCCACCGGGACGCGAAGGCGAGCGCGAGGGTGGTGACCCACAGCTTGCTGTCGTCGTAGGACGCGGAACCGGCGGCCAGCCGTCGCAGGTCGGTGGAGCCGCCGCGGTGCATGGAACTGCTGAGGTGGACGAGCCTGGCCGGCTTGGCCATCAGGGCCGTCAGCACATAGGGCGCGACCGTGTTGACCGTGCCCGCGTCACGGGTGTTCATGGTGCCGGCGTTGTGGATGACGGTGTCGAAGCGGCCGAACGCGGCCGCCTGCCGGGCGACGTCGCGGATCTCGTCGAGATCGGCGAGGTCACCCGTGACGACGCCCTTCCACCGGCCGGTGTCCTCCGCGTCGGCGAGCCGGGCCGGGTTCCGGACGTGGACGACCACGTCGTGCCCGTCGTCGGCCAACGCGCTCGCCGTGTCGCGCCCCAGCCCGGCGGCTGCGCCGGTCACCAGGATCAGTGCCATGTCGGTCCTCTCCGTCCAGCTGTGCCGTCAGAGGCTGTCGGCAGGGGCGGCATCGTCGTGGGAGGCGGTCCAGGAGGCGAGCAGGCGTAGGGCCTCTTCGGAGGGCGAGCCGGGTTCGGCGGTGTAGATGAGGAGGGTGAGGCCGGGTTCGTCGTCCGCGGCCGAGCCGTGCCAGGCAAGGGTGAGCTCGCCGACGACCCGGTGGTGGAAGCGTTTGATGCCGCTGCCGTGACGGCGCACGTTGTGGGAGCCCCAGCGGGTGCGGAAGGCATCGCTGCGGGTGGACAGCTCACCCACCAGGTCGTGCAGGTCCTTGTCGTGCGGGTTGCGGCCGGCCTCGGTGCGCAGCACGTCCACCGTCATGTCGGCGATGAGGTCCCAGTCCGGGTAGAAGCGGCGGGCCGCCGGGTCGAGGAACTGGAAGCGGGCCATGTTCGGCGGCTGGGTGCCGCTGTCGTACATGTCGGCGAAGAAGGCGCGGCCCAGTTGGTTGGCGGCGAGCAGGTCCTGGCGGCCGTTCGTCACGAACGCGGGCCCGGTGGTGACGGCGTCCAGGGCCCACTGCAGGCTTTTGGGCAAGGTCCGCTGCCGACTTGAACGTGACCGGGGGCGGGCAAGGGTGTCGGAGCCCTCCTGTGCCTGGGCCAGGTGGAGCAGATGCGCCCGTTCGACGTCGTCCAACTGGAGTGCGCGGGCGACCGATTCGAGCACCGCGGGGGAGACACCGGCCAGGTTGCCGCGCTCGAGCTTGCCGTAATAGTCGACGCTGACGTCGGCCAGCGTGGCGACCTCGCTGCGGCGCAGTCCGGGCACGCGGCGCCGGGTGCCGGCCGGCAGTCCGGCCTGCTCCGGGGTGATCTTGGCTCTCCGCGAGGTGAGGAACTCGCGGACTTCGTCACGGTTGTCCACACCCCTGACCGTACGACGTCTGCGCGGCCGTAGGGATGTACTGCCAGTACATGGTTCAACAGCAACTGGTTGACCAACCGGAACACCGGTTACCTGGATGCCGTGGCACCCAGCCCGCCCGGCCGTCCTACCCAGCCGGTCCCCCGTATGCAAGGAGCCCGCCATGCGCGGTGTCGTGATGCACGCCCCCGGTGACTTCCGGGTGGAGGAGCGCGAAGACCCGAAGATCCTCGAGCCGACCGACGCGGTCATCCGGGTGGCGGCGGCCTGTGTGTGCGGCTCGGACCTGTGGCCGTACCGCGGGGCCGAGCCCTTCGAGGCACGCTCCCCGATCGGCCATGAGTACGTGGGCGTGGTGGAGGAGGTCGGCAGCGCCGTCACCAGCGTCGAGCCGGGTCAGTTCGTGGTCGGCGGCTTTTCCGCTTCGGACAACACCTGCGCCAACTGCCGTTCCGGCTACCAGACTTCGTGCGTCCAGCGCGAGTGGATGAACGAGATGGGCGCCCAGGCGGAGCGGCTGCGCGTGCCGCTCGCCGACGGCACCCTCGTCGCCACCCCGGGCGCACCCGACGCCGACCTGATCCCGAGCCTGCTGACCGCCTCCGACGTGCTCGGCACCGGCTGGTTCGCAGCCGTCGCCGCCCAGGCGGGTCCCGGCAGGACGGTCGCCGTGGTCGGTGACGGCGCGGTCGGCCTGCTCGGCGTGCTGGCCGCCCGGCAGCTCGGCGCGGAGCGGGTCATCGCCATGAGCCGGCACGACTCCCGCCAGAAGCTGGCCCTGGAGTTCGGCGCGACCGACATCGTCACCGAGCGCGGCGACGCGGGCGTGGCGAAGATCAAGGAGCTGACCGACGGCTTGGGCGCACACTCCGTCATCGAGGCGGTCGGCACCCAGGAATCGATGCTCCAGGCGATCCGCTCCACCCGTCCCGGCGGCCACGTCGGCTACGTCGGTGTCTCCCACGACGTCACGCTCGACGGCCAGGAGCTGTTCTTCTCCCATGTGCACCTGCACGGCGGCCCGGCCCCGGTCCGCCAGTACCTGCCGCAGCTGATCGACCTGATCTGGACCCGGCAGATCGACCCGGGCAAGGTCTTCGACCTCACCCTCCCCCTCGACCGGGCCGCCGACGCCTACCGGGCGATGGACGAACGCAGCGCCATCAAGGTCCTGCTGAAGCCCTGACCTGATCCGAACACAGGGGGCCCGGACACACATCAACGCGAACGAAGAGCGAGGACACCATGAGCGATCCGACAGTCCGCCCCGTAGCGGCGAGCGGCACCTTCTCCATCGGCGGTGACCTGCCGGTACACCGGCTCGGCTACGGCGCCATGCAGCTCACCGGCCCGGGCGTGTGGGGTGAGCCCGCCGACCGCGACGAGGCGATCCGGGTGCTGCGCCGTGCAGTCGAGCTCGGCGTCACACTCATCGACACCGCCGACGCGTACGGGCCGTACGTCAACGAGAACCTGATCGCCGAGGCGCTCCACCCGTACGCCGACGACCTGCTGATCGCGACGAAGGGCGCGAACACCCGTCCGGGGCCCGCCCAGTGGGTACCGGACGGCCGTCCGGAGTACCTGCGGCAGTGCGTGGACGGAAGCCTTCAGCGTCTGAGGCTGGACCGCATCGACCTCTACCAGCTGCACCGGGTCGACCCGAACGTGCCACTGGCCGAGCAGGTCGGCGCGCTCGCCGAGCTGCGGGATCAGGGCAAGATCCGGCACGTCGGCCTGTCGGAGGTGACGGTCGAGCAGCTGGTGGAGGCGCAGCAGTACGTCCCGATCGTGTCCGTGCAGAACCTCTTCAACCTCGCCGAGCGCGGCTCCGAGGCGGTGCTCGAGCACTGCGAGCGGGAGGGCATCGCGTTCATCCCGTGGTTCCCGCTGGCGACCGGGCAGCTGGCGCAGCCGGGCGGCATCCTCGCGGAGGCCGCCGCCCGCCACGAGGCCACTCCCGCCCAGCTGGCACTCGCCTGGCTCCTGCACCGTTCCCCGGTGATCCTGCCGATCCCCGGCACCTCCAAGGTCGCCCACCTGGAGGACAACGTCGCCGCAGCGACCATCTCGCTGACCGACGACGAGGTCGCGCAGCTGAGCGCCCTCGGCTGACCGTGAACGGGGCGTCCGGCATGCGCTGAAGCGGACCGCATCTTCATGACGGTCGCGGAGCAACTCCAGGGTGGCGGGTGCTCGCTGACGCAGACGGCCGCGGTGAGGCGGGACGCGGCCGGGTGTGCGTCCGGGAGCCAGGCCGGCACCAGTTGGGTGGCTCTATTCCACTTCCCGCATGGCGCCGCCCTCACCGGCCAGCACAAGTTGGGTGATGGTGTGGCCGTCAGCGGTGCGAACCGTGACACGGTACAAGCCAGGAACATTCACGGTAGCCCTGGCCTTGATATGTCCCTCGCCCCAGCCCGCTTTGAGGACCCGCGAGTTCTGACCCGTGGCGTCGGCTATTTCACACCGGAGGCCGGCCAAGGAATCCACGTCGCTGAGCGTGATGTTCCAAACGGTTCCGACTTCTACCAGGTCAGGAACGTCCAGTCCGCAGCCGGGGGCGCCCTGAGGCGGGCCCAAGTGTTCGTCGTCCCGCAGCATTTCCGCTACGGCCTTGAGCGCGACGCGATCGGAAGCAACAGCTCCATGCTGTAGGGGAAGTGGTGTGACCGCGGGTCCGACGGCTGCGGAATCCTTGTAGACGGTGCCGTCGCCCTTGACGTCGTAGAACCTCAGGTCGCCGCGCGAGTCGCGGATGAAGTCACCACTGGTGTGCTGGCGGGCTCCGTGGTGATGCGGGTGAACCACGCCGTCGCGGAGGGTGAGACTCTGCATGGTGGCCTGGTTGGTGCCGGTCACCGCCCAGTGCCCGGGCAGCCTCACGTTGGCCTGCTTTTCTTGGAACTCGACTGCAGCTTGGGCGAGTTCGGCGTTACCGCCGATGCCTTTCACATCGCTGGGGGCGAGTCGACGGACATCGTTCCCGTCGATGAGGCAGGCGTAGTGCGGAAGAAGATCATGAAGGCCTGGCATGGTCGCTGAGATGGATTGCAGTTGCCGGTGCGGCAGCGGGACTGGGCCACCGCGCCCGGTGTTGAGGATCGCGGCTGCCTTCACCGCACCGTAGAAGGGCGTACCAAGGGTGAGTACGGCGCGGGTGTCGTCGGCCAGGGCGCCGTCGTGTGTGGCATCAAGGGCGGCCCGAGTGACGAGGCCTCCCATGGAATGGGCGACGAAGACGAGGCGTGCGGGACGCTCGTCGACACGGTTGCGCCGAGCGGCGTCATGAGCAGGATGCAGTCGCCAGGCGGTCAGGTGCCGGCGGGCGGCCTCGGCCAACAGGCGGCCGTTGACGGCTACAGGCAGGCGCCAGTCGTAGGCGAACTCCAGGACAGCGGCCGAATCGGCGACGCAGGCTTGGACCGCGTTGATCAGGTTGGTGTAGGGCTCGAACCCCTGGAGGTAGGGAGTCCAGGATGAGTGGCGCATCAGTTGAGTGGGCTTGATCCGGGTGGTCTTGCCTTCCAACTCCTCCGGAGTCAGGCGCAGCGGATCGAGGCCCTTGGGTCGTGTCCATGCCTTCAAGAGCCACGACACGCCGGATAAGCCCCAGACGGTCTTCTGGGTGACGGTGTCGTAGAGCTCACTGCCCATGATGCCCGGGACGATGACAACGGCGTCCTGGGTGACGTCGGCAGTCACAGCTGATGCGGCGGAGGAGTTCGCAGGTTCTGGCCCGTGGCGATTCATGGCTGTGAACAATAGAGAACATGCAGGGGGAGCACGGGGAGATTGGCTTAGTCGGGCAGGCCGATCCGTCGAAGGGTGAAGAGGGCGCAGGGCCGGCCGCGGGCTCACTGGTCATCGTGACGGTGGAGGACGGAGACCCCGAGTTCGCCAAGGCGATCGAGGAACAGCTCTCGGTCGTGACTGCGTGGTGGAAGGCAGGGCCGGCACCGGGAGAAGGGTTTGTACAGACCATTCTGCGTGCGCCGGAAGAACGTCACGATGTGGAGCGTTTCTTGCACAGCTCCGGCATCCGGGAGGCGGCAGAAGACGAGGCGCTGGTCCTCTACGTCACGTCACACGGCGCTGTCGGCAGGTCCACCAGACACTTTCTGCTTCTGCCCGGCACTGACACCGATCGGCTGCTGGCGACGGGCATGCCGACCAACGAGGTCGTCATCGCGGCTCTCGACTCGCAGGCTCGCCACGTACTCGTCATCGTCAACGCCTGTGAGGCAGAAGGCATCGATGTAGAGCTCAGGGCCCTGGCCCGCGACCTTGTCCGGCCAGGGACCCCGGAGAGGAGGCTGAACGTCGTGGCGACGACGGGGGCCCGTTCCCCGGTGTTGGGCCGCGAGTTCGCCGTCGTCCTGCGCATGGCCTTCGAGTGGCTTCAGGACGCGGCCGGTATCGCCCGTCCGCACCTGTCGATCTCCGAATTCATGCAGGCCCTCGAGCAGGCCACCGAGCGACTCAACGAAGAACGTGACCTCTCACTCGCGGGTCCCCGCACAGTTCTCCACGGCAAGCTCAGCGCCCCGACCCCTACCCTGCCCAACCCTGGCTACCGGCCCAAACCGCAGGTGGTCACGGAAGCCAGAGAGGAAGTCGCAGCCACGCCCGAAGAACTGGAGTACTGGCTGGACCGCGCCAGCGGCCGCGCCAGCCGCGACGATCCCGGCTGGTACTTCTCCGGCCGGCAGGAACTCAACCGCCGACTGGCAGCCTTCGTCAAAGGCCCCGCGGGCGTCCTCATCGTGACCGGCACCGCCGCCAGTGGGAAATCCGCGGTACTGGCCCGGGCAGTCACGCTCAGCGATTCCGCCTTCCGAGCGTCACCTCGCTACGCGGAGGCAGTGAGCAAGGCACCCGCGGACACCGTCCCGGACGAGGGAACGATCCACGTGGCGGTGTCGGCCCGCAATCGCGGGCCGCTGAGCCTGATCGAAGCCATCGGTACCCGACTGGGCGGTGAACGTGACCGCACGCAACCTGCGGCAGATGCTCTGCGGCAATGGCAGGAAGGACTGCGCACCTTCTTCACGACCCGTCAGAGGGGCACGGTCACGGTGGTCGTCGACGGCCTCGACGAATCTCCGGACGCCGGTGCCTGCATCCGAGATGTTCTCGTGCCTCTCGCCGGCTATGCCGACCGGCCTCGTATTGCGGACAGAATCTCCATCCCCGCGCAGGCTGCCGACTCCACGCCGGCCGAACCGCCCTCTGGCCACAGTTGCCTGCGTCTCCTCCTCGGGGTCCGCAGCACCAGCCCGGGCACGCCGGGGGCAGCCGTCGCCACCGGCCTGAGAGGGCTGTTGCAGGAACTCCAACTTGTCTTCCCGGCAGCGCAGGTGGTGCGGACGGATGGCGAGGGGGTGGAGGCGGATATCGCTGCCTATGTGACTGCTCTGTTGGCCGGGACGCCGTGGGGCACCGACCCGAAGATGATCGCCTCGGCAGCGGAGCATGTGGCACGTCATGCAGGTCGGTCTTTCCTGGACGCCCGCTTGGCCGCCGAACAGTTGCGTCGCAGCGACGGAATCACACTGCTTCGCGACCAGTTGTGGCTCTCGCGGCTCGACCGGGGCACCGTGGGCCTGTTCGAGCAAGATCTCAACCAGGTCGGCGATGACGGCCTGAACAGGGAGGAGGCGCTCGCGCTGCTGCGCGCCACCGCCTTCGGGCTGGGGCGCGGAATACCGTGGGCCCAAGTATGGCCGGCCGTGGCTTCAGCGCTGCTGCAGGCCCGTATCGATCACGCCGACGAGAAGATCCGACGGCTCCTCGAAGGCCGACTTGCCGGATACCTCACGCATGACATTGAGGATGACCACGTTGTGTACCGACCCGCCCACGAGCAACTCGGGGTGATGCTGCGCCACTGGCCTCAGCCGCCGCACGAGATGAGGAGGGCCTTGGATGAAACCGGATGACCGGCAGAGCAATGCCCACGCCGACGAGAAGCAGGCCCATGCACACATCGCGGCGACACTGGCACGTTTGGTCAAGCCTGATGCAGTGGCCGTGCCGCACCCCTATCTGACCCGGCATCTGGCTCACCATGCCGCGCTCGGCGAGGCGCTGGATGACAGCCACGTGCCGCCTGGCCTGCTGCCGTGGATCTCCGGCGACGGGGTCCGGGGACTTCTCGGTCGCTCGCACGCCCACCGAACGGACCGGGCGTGGCTCACCGCATGGGCTGCCATCGAGCCCTACGTCCAGGACGCGGATCTCCCCTCCCGCTGCTCGAGTCTGCATCTGGCCTACACGGCCTTGCAGTTTCCCGGTGTTCCTCGTCAACGCCTGCCTCAGGAAGCCGCAGAGTTCGCGGGCTCCCGTCTGTGTGTCCTCTGGTCACAATGGGCGCCGCCCTCCAACGTACTCGCGACACTCAGCCGTCGCAGTCTCTCGCTGGCCACGGCCGGAGGTCCCGGTGGTGCTGAACTGCTGGCTGTGGGCACTGTGTCGGGCGGCATCGAGCTCATCGACATGGCTACCGGTGCATCCGTCGGGGATCGGATTCCCGCACACGACGGCGACGTGCGGTGCCTGTTCTTCGTGGCGCGCTCCACCCACGGTGGAGCGCTTGTCTCTGGCAGCGCCGACGGCACGGTACGCGTCTGGGACACGATCCGAGGAACGCTGCTTGACCATATGACGTTCGGGGGGCGGACCTGGACCGCTGCTGTCACCGGATACCACAACGACGCAGGGACCTTGACCGTCGCAGCGATCAACGGTGACGGCGCGGTGAAACTCTGGCGCGAGCACTCGGAGGGACTCCACCTGGCCGACATGAGCGCTCACCCGTTGGAACGGGCCGCATTCGCACTGGCCTTCGCCGTGGGCCCCGGCGGTCGACAGCTGCTGCTCGGTGCCGGCCACACGCTGAAAGTCTGGGACACCGCGGATCACCGATTACTGCATGAGTACCCAGTCGGCACTCCGGTCAGGTGCCTGACTGACACGACCTTGCCGGGCCGGGTCGCAACCGGCCACAGCGACGGCTCCATCACCCTGTGGGATACGGACTCAGGCCCCCAAGCCACCTTCCAAGGGGAGGGAGAGCCCGTCACCGCCCTGGCGGCATTGCGCATAGACGGCTCGGACCTGCTCGCCGCAGCCGGCTCAGGATCAACGATCGACCTGTGGGACATGAACACCAGGCACAGGACTGGTCAGCTCACTGGACACACAGACACCGTGACAGCCCTGCGCACGATCTCGGCCGACGACTGTGACCAACTCGCCTCCACCGCTCGGGACAACACCGTCAGGCTCTGGGACACGCCTGCCATCCGCCACGCGATCCGGGGCACCGCCACAGCCCCCGCCGCCGTAGCCGCGGCAATCGCTCCGGAGTCCGTTGCCACCCCGCACGTGGCCGTCAACTACAGCACCGCACAGACCCAGGTCTGGGACACCCTCAGCGGGACGGTCACCGGCTCGTTCGGCAGAGACTCGAAGCATGCCTCGTCCGCACTCAGCTGGGCACCGGAGAACGAGGGCCGCCGCTTACTCCTCTGGGCGGCATCCGACCACAGCATCAGGTCCTGGGACCCTGTACGCGGTACTGCTGCCGGCATCCTTCTCAAGGGGCACTCCCAGCCCATACGCGCCCTCGCCTCGACCGCGGCCTGCGATGGACGGCGGTTGGCCATCAGCGGCGACGATTTCACAGTCCGGCTCTGGGACCTGGACAGAGAACGACCGCTACAGCTGTGGCGGCATTCCTACACGGTCCGAACCGTGTCGGCGGCGTCCGACGGAGTCAGCGCAGACTGGTTCGCTTCTGGCAGTACGGACGGGACGGTGCGCCTGTGGGACGCCACGGACCATGCGCCCCGACACGTTTTCTACTGTCTGCAGGGAATCATCAATGCCGTGGCCATCAACGCAGGCACCTCCCTGTTTCCGCCTTTCCTCGCCAGCGGTGGAGATGACGGCACGGTGCGCCTGTGGGACCTGCGCGCCCTCGCGCCCATCGGCGAAAGGCTTCAAGGGCACACAGATGCCGTCGAAGCCATCGCTACCTGGACAACGTCCGCTGATGTCCCTCGCTCCTACGTCGCCAGTTCCTCTCGGGACGGCACGATCCGAGTCTGGGATGCGGCGACGTCTCGGTGTGTCCTGCAGCTGGCCACGGGAAATCCTGTGCACACGCTGTCCGTGCGCCTCTCAGGCACATCCGTCAACAAGGTCGTCCTCGCCATGGCGGGAGAGGCCGGAGTCGCCGTTCTCGAGTTGGACCTGGAGGACCCGTCGCCTACGAAATAGGCCGTGCGCCCCCTCAAATCCTTCGTGCGCCCCTCATGGGATCGGCAGGACCAGTCGCTCTTGTCTGTCCGGCAGCAGAAAATGATCGTTCGGCTGCGTTCAGACGCCCGGACATCCGGCAGTGCGTGCCGACACCCGTCCCTGCCGCGCACACGGCAAGCAACGAGCCAGACCCAGAACCCACACGTGCAAGTTCGTACCTGAGCGAGGAGCGGCCCATGAGTGAGGGCACACCGTTAGAGGCAAGTCTCATACCGGCACCGGAACGCGGGGTGTGGCGCCTGGGAAAGGCGGAGAACCCTCGCAAGTACAACAAGATCAGCCGGGAAGACGACAGCCGCTCGGGGGGCAACCGGTGGAGCCTGGTGAGCTACGGCACCTTGTACTGCGCTTCCGATCTCGACGGGTGCTTCGCCGAGGCGCTGGCTCCTTTCCGTGTGGATCCCGAACTGCGTGAATTCATCGGCGACGACTGGAACGAGCCCTACTTCATGAGTCCCGGCAACCTTCCCCAGGACTGGCGCACCCGGCACACGCTGGTGCGGTTACAGCCGGCCAAGGAGGCGCGATTCTTAGACGTCGACAACGAGCAGACGATGCGCACGTTGTCGAGAGAGCTCAAGGAAGAGTTGGCGCAGTTCGGCATCGCCGACCTGACCGCCGAACACATCCAAGGCACGAACCGCAGAGTGACACGCCAGATCGCCGCCTGGGCGATCGCGCAGCGCGACCCTCAACAGGGTCGGCTGATCCACGGGATCGCCTACCGCTCCCGCTTCGGGATGCGACAGTGCTGGGCCATCTTCAGCGATGTCGATCTGGAAGAGGTGGAGAGGCAGCCGATCTGGCCGGAGACTGAGGGGCTGCGGAGAGTCGCCGACGAGTACAGACTCACCATCCGCTGACGCCGCGACACCACACTCGCCATCCCCCGCTCGCACCCACCTTGAAACCTCCACCAATCTCGTAGCCCGAACGAAGGAAAACGTCAGTCACCACCTGACGCCATCAGACAACAGGGTGAAGTGAAGCCGCACGTCAGCGCCCCAATCCCGCTTCACTGAAGTGATCTTGACGAACCATCAGGCGGCGGAAGTTAGCGCAAAAACGGTGGAGTTAGCGGTGGATTCTGGGTAGCCTTAACTCATGAACTATTGGGGAGGGACCATGAACACAGTCAGCCACCAGTTACAAGCAGCCGCCATCGCCACACCTGCGATCGCGCTGATACCTCCTGACGGCGCTCCGCAGGCCGGCCAGCCGAGCAACTGGCGTCGCAACAAGCTCCTGCACAGCCTGCACCCCCTCAGTCAGCCCAGCACCGGATCTATCTCCGAGACCGGCATGCAGTAGTGGTGCTGACCACAGGCGTCTAGCGCCGTCGTAGTCCGCAGAGGTCACGCTTCCCCGCGGATCCACCTATCAGAAGCGTCACATCAGTCAGCGGCGCCGAGCCCGCATCTGCACTCCATTGGACGTGCGGCAGGCCGAGTTGTCCGCAATCAAGTCCTGCACCCGTTGCCTGACACGCGACCAGTCGGCCACCGGCCAGGCGTGCAGTCAGAACACGAGGGAGGAAGTGCCATGGCCACCACAGCCAACAATCCTGCAGCCGCCAAGAGCGCAGCAAGCGCCGAGCGAGCCCACGTCACCACTGTACGCATGTCAATCGCGGACATTGCCCGTTTCCTACAGGACAACCTCGGCCAGCGCCTGACAGCTCGCATCACCAACATCAACGATCCCCGACAGGTCGGTAAGTGGGCTTCGGGCGATTCAGCACCACGCCAGGAAGCCGAAGACCGTCTGCGCGCGGCTTTGCAGGTGTTCCAGCTCATCCAGGACGCTGAGAGCCTCTACACGGCACGCGCCTGGATGATCGGGATGAACCCCCAGCTCGAGGACGAGGCGCCTCTCACGGTGATCGCTGACGGCCGCTTCAAGGACGTCATGGTCGCCGCACGTGCTTACGTCGACGGCGGCTGACTCACTGTAGTTGGACACAATGGCAGCGCGAACTTCTGTGCCGCTCCGCAGACAAGGCCGCGGGGCGGCACCACCGCAGACCAGCGCAGGCACCCACCGGCTCAACGACTCAGCCGCGCTCCCGCAAGCTCTCGCTTCGCGGACTGGCCGACGTGGCCTGTGTCCCGCATTTACTGCAGGTCAAGCCCTTCGCAACACCCCACCCCCGGTACTCCACACCTCCGCTCCGCCCCGATCCGCTACGCTGTTCACGTCAGCGGTCAGGTCGCGCAAGATGTTCGCCCGGGAAACCGTCGCGAGCACCAGCGCACCCCCACTGACCAGCGGGCCTGTGCACCTCGGCCGAAGATCCACTCGCTGGGTTTTCTCCAGGGTTTACAAGCCCCCGCCTTCGTAGCTCAGGGGATAGAGCACGGCTCTCCTAAAGCCGGTGTCGCAGGTTCGAATCCTGCCGGGGGCACCCCGCACAACCAGGCGCTCACGCAAACGGCCCCGGACTCCTCGTCCGGGGCCGTTCCGCGTGTCAGTGGTCGGAGTAGCTGAAGTCGCCCACGGTCCAGGCGCTGACGTCCTCGATCGCGACGCGGTACATCCCGCCCGTCTCCGGGATCCCCACCGTGCCCTGAAGGATCCGGGCGACGTGGAAGTGCAGATGCGTGGGCGGACCGTCCTTCTTCACCGGGGTGGCGAAGACGGCGGAGAACTCGCCCAGGTCGGAGGAGTCCGTCAGCACCTCCGAGACCCGCTGCCTCCACAGGGCTTCGGGAGCCAGTCGACCGGTGATGACGGCACCACCGGTAACCACGGTCAGGGACATGTGACTGCTCCGCCCGGACTCCACAAGGGCGGCGATGTCAACGATCAGCTCGTCAGGGTTCGGCATGGGACCGGATTCTATGCACCCTCCCCGGTAGTGCGGCCGGGGGAGGTCAGCCGCGGGTGTCGTAGGCCTGGTGGCTGCGTTCGATGTCGGGGTTGTGCTCGATGGCCCACTCGGCGAGGGTCACGGCCGGTTCGATCAGGGTGCGGCCCACGGGGGTGAGTTCGTACTCCACCCGGGGTGGCACCTCGGCGTAGGCCGTGCGCCCCACCAGGCCGTCGCGTTCCAGGTGGCGCAGGGTCAGGGTGAGCATTCGCTGTGAGATGCCGGGGATGCGGTGGAGCAGTTCGGTGAAGCGCATGCGTTCGCCGTGGAGGGTCGCGACCACCAGGAGCGTCCACTTGTCTCCGATGCGGTCGAGGACGCCTCGGATGGCGCGGCCGCCGTCGCCGCGGATCAGGCAGGTCTTCTCGTACTCCGACATCGCGCTCCTGGTGACGGTCACACACACGCGTGTGCCTTTTGTAAGCCCTTCGACAGTGACCCACGATGGCCCTTCTTACAAGAGGTAACCATTGGAGGGTGACACCATGACCGTCGCGTACTGGATCATCGCCGTGCTGCTGGGTGTCTTCTACCTCTACGCCGGCGGGAAAAAGATCGTCCAGAGTCAGGAGCGGCTCGCGCCGATGATGGGGTGGGTCGACACCGTGCCGATGCCCGCCGTCCGGGCTGTCGGCGTGGTGGAGGTGCTCGGCGCGGCCGGGCTGATCATGCCGCCGGCGACCGGGATCGCACCGGTTCTTGCGATCCTGGCCGCGGTCGGCTTCGTGGTGCTCCAGATGCTCGCGGCCGGGCTTCACCTGTCGCGCGGGGAGGCGAAGGACACCGGCCTGAACCTCGTTCTGATCCTCCTCGCCGCCGTCGCGGCGTGGCTGGCCACCGCGTTCTGACGCCCGGGCCCGACGGTCAGGGCGTGGTCAGTACGACGAGTTGTTGCGTCGCCCGGGTCATCGCCACATAGCGGTCCACCGCCCCCTCGATGCCCTCGCCGAAGTTCTGCGGGTCGACGAGGACCACCAGGTCGAACTCGAGGCCCTTCGAGAGTTCTGGAGGAAGGGAGCGGACCCGGGGCGTCGCCCGGAAGGCGGGGTCGCCGATGACGCAGGCGATGCCGTCGGGGTGGGCGGCGAGCCAGGTGTCCAGCGTCGGGGTCAGGTCGGCGGTCGAGCCGTGGACGACGGGGGTGCCGGTGCTGCGGATGGAGGTCGGGACGTTGGCGTCGGGAAGGACGGCGCGGATGACCGGCTCGGCCTCCTTCATGATCTCTTCCGGGGCGCGGTAGTTGATGCTCAGGGACGACAGGGTGATGCGGTCCAGACCGATCCGTTCGAGCCGTTCCTGCCAGGACTCCGTGAAGCCGTGCCTCGCCTGGGCGCGGTCCCCGACGATGGTGAAGCTCCGGGACGGACAGCGCAGCAGCAGCATCTGCCACTCCGCGTCGGTCAGTTCCTGCGCCTCGTCCACGACGACGTGCGCGAAGGGGCCGGCGAGCAGGTCCGGGTCGGCGATGTGCAGGGCGCTCTCGTCCACCAGGGCGTGGTGGAAGTCCTCGCCGCGGAGCATCGTCACCAGGCCCATGCCGTACTCGTCGTCGGCGACCGCGCTCAGGTTGTCGACGACCGTGGCCATGTGCTCGCGTTGGGCGGCGAGGGTGGCCTCGTTGCGGCGCTTGCGCAGTGAGGTCCGCGGGTCGCCGAGCCGTTGCCGGGCCGCGTCCAGGAGCGGCAGGTCGGACACCGTCCAGGCCTGGCCGTCCGCGCGCTGGAGTCGGCGTACGTCGTCGCGGTCGAGCCAGGGGGCGCACATCCGCAGATAGGCGGGGACCGTCCACAGGTCCGAGACCAGGTCGGCAGCCTCCAGCAGCGGCCACGCGCGGTTGAAGGCCGTGAGCAGCTCCCTGTTCTGGCGCAGGGACTTGCGGAGCAGGTTCTCCGGGGCGTCGCCCTCGTGCCTGTCCACCAGGATCGTGAGCAGTTCGTTCCAGACCTGGTCGCGTGCGTCGTTGTGCGGGGCGCCTTCCGCCGCGTCGAAGGCCTCGGCCCAGTCGGTGGCGGTCAGCGGAATGTCGGACCAGTGGGTCGTGACGGTCATGCCCTCGGTCGGCGGCTCCTCGTAGAACCTGACGGCCTTCTCGATCGCCTTGACCAGGTCCGCGGAGGACTTCAGCCGGGCCGCCTCCGGATCGGTCTCGACCCCTGCCGTGGCTCCCTCGGTCACGAGATCCCGCAGGACGCAGGTCTGTACGCCCTCCTCGCCGAGGCTGGGCAGGACGTCGGAGACGTAGGCCAGATAGGGCCGGTGCGGGCCGACGAACAGCACGCCGCCGCGGCGGTGGCCGAGGCGCGGGTCGGCGTGCAGGAGGTAGGCGGAGCGGTGCAGGGCGACCACGGTCTTGCCGGTGCCGGGACCGCCGTCGACGACGAGCGCGCCGCGGGATCCCGCGCGGATGATGGCGTCCTGGTCGGCCTGGATGGTGCCGAGGACGTCCCGCATCCGTTCCGAGCGGTCGCTGCCCAGACTGGCGATGAAGGCGGACTGGTCGTCGAGCGAGGCGTGGTGCCCGGCGAACCCGTCCGGGGCGAACACCTCGTCCCAGTAGTCGCTGATCCGGCCGCCCGTCCAGCGGTACCTGCGGCGGCTGGCCAGCCCCATCGGGTTGGCGTGGGTGGCCCCGAAGAACGGCTCGGCCGCGGGGGACCGCCAGTCGACGAGCAGCCTGCGGCCCGTGCTGTCGGTGAGGCCGAGCCGTCCGACGTACACCGGCTCGGGGTCGTCGGCGGCGACCATGTGCCCGAGGCACAGGTCCAGGCCGAAGCGGCGCAGGGTGCGCAGCCGGGCGCTGAGCCGGTGGATCTCCGTGTCCCGGTCCATCGCCTCCTGTCCGATGCCGCCGGGTGCCCTGCGGGTGGCGTCGAGGGTGGCGGACAGTTCGGCGATCGTCTGCTCCAGGCACTCCGCGATGGCCGCGAAGTGCCGCTCGTCGGCGGCGGTCAGCGTCGGGTCGGCCTTGGCGGCGAGGCGCTCGGGAAGGGCGAACACGCTGATGGGCAGGGAATTCAAGTCAGCAGCTCCGATTTCGGGTACGGCCGGTAAGTGTGCGCCCACCCCGGGGCCTTGCCGCAAGCCCCCCAGTACGCTATACGTTGAACATGGCAAGGAGGTGCTGACCTCCCTGCCTTTTTCTTTTGCCTCAGCCATCCGGAAGGTCTTCGAAACATTCGAAGAAATACATCGGTTCTTTGAGGCTTCACAAAGGAAAGATGATCAGGTATCACCAGCTCACGGCTACCGAATCATTCGAAACATGTGCCGAAACTGTTGACGCTTGACAGGGGCAGACCAAAACTGTGGGGCATGACTCACACACCCGCACACCCCACGCGCCGCAGCGTCTGCGGCCTCCTGCTGGCCACCGGGGCCACCCTGGCCCTGCCCGGCACCGCCGAGGCGGCCACGGTCATCACCACGAACCAGACCGGAACCAACAACGGCTACTACTACTCGTTCTGGACGGACGCCCAGGGCACGGTCTCCATGACCCTGAACTCCGGCGGGAACTACAGCACTTCCTGGCGCAACACCGGCAACTTCGTGGCCGGCAAGGGCTGGAGCAACGGCTCCCGCAGGACCGTGAGCTACTCGGGCAGCTTCAACCCGTCCGGCAACGCCTACCTGGCCCTCTACGGTTGGACCTCGAACCCGCTCGTCGAGTACTACATCGTCGACAACTGGGGCACCTACCGGCCCACCGGAACGTACAAGGGCACCGTCACCAGCGACGGCGGCACGTACGACATCTACCAGACCACCCGGTACAACGCCCCGTCCGTGGAAGGCACCAAGACCTTCAACCAGTACTGGAGCGTCCGGCAGTCGAGGCGGACCGGCGGCACCATCACCACCGGCAACCACTTCGACGCGTGGGGCCGCGCCGGCATGCCGATGGGCAGCTTCAAGTACTACATGATCCTCGCGACCGAGGGTTACCAGTCCAGCGGCAGCTCGAACATCACGGTGTCCTGATGAGGGCCCGGTCGCACCTCCCGTTACTGGCCGCCGCCGCTCTGGCCGCCGCCGGCACCCTCGCGGTCCCCGCCACCGCTGCCCCCACGCAGGCCGCCGCCTGCACCGGATACGTCGGACTCACCTTCGACGACGGCCCGGGCAGCGGCACCACCACCCTGCTCAACTCCCTCAAGCAGTACGGCCTCAGGGCCACCATGTTCAACCAGGGCCAGTACGCCGCCGCCAACCCGGCGCTCGTCAGGGCCCAGGTCAGCGCCGGGATGTGGGTCGGCAACCACAGTTACACGCACCCGCATCTGACCCAGCAGAGCCAGGCCACGATCGACTCCGAGATCTCCCGCACCCAGCAGGCCGTCGCGAACGCGGGCGGCGGCACGCCCAGGCTGTTCAGGCCGCCGTACGGCGAGACCAACGCGACGGTGAAGGCCGTGGAGGCGAAGTACGGGCTGACCGAGGTCCTCTGGCAGGTCGACTCGCAGGACTGGAACAACGCCAGTACCGACGCGATCGTCGCGGCGGCCGGGCGGCTCACCAACGGGCAGGTCATCCTCATGCACGACTGGCCCGCCAACACCCGCGCGGCGATCCCGCGCATCGCGCAGACACTGGCCGCCAAGGGGCTGTGCTCCGGCATGATCTCGCCCCAGACCGGCCGCGCGGTGGCGCCGGGCTGATCCACGGCCACGGCGACCCCGCCTCGGCGCGGCGGCCGTACCCCCTCGGGCCGCCGCGCCGAACGCGGCTCACCGCATCACTGCGCGAGTACGACGCCCACAGCGCTCAGAGCTTGCGCCCCACCCCGCAGTACGCATCCACCCCCGCCGGACCGGGCTCCTCCGGCCGCCACTCCGTCACCCGCACCACCCCCGGCTCGACCAGCTCCAGGCCGTCGAAGAACGCGGCGATGTCAGCCACGGGGCGTACGTAGTACGGCACCGCCCCGCTGGAGTTGTACGCCTCGGACGCCGCGATCATCCCTTCGCTCGTGGCGGTGCTGTCGCTGATGACCAGGTAACTTCCGGACGCCAGGCCCGACATGAGCCGCTGGACCAGGTCGACGGCCCGGTCGTGGTCGGCGACGTGGCCGAGGGTGTTGAGGATCATCAGGGCGACCGGCCGGGAGAGGTCGAGGGTGTCCGCGGCCGCCTCCAGGACGGACTCGGGGTCGTACAGGTCGGCGTCCAGATAGGCCGTCCTGCCCTCGGGTGCGCTGGTGAGCAGGGCGTTCGCGTGGGCCAGCACGATGGGGTCGTTGTCGACGTAGACGATCCGGGCGTCCGGTGCGACGCGCTGGGCGACCTCGTGGGTGTTGTCGGCGGTGGGCAGGCCGGTGCCGACGTCCAGGAACTGCCGTACGCCCTGGTCCCCGGCGAGATGGCGGACCGCGCGGCCCAGGAACCGCCGACTGGTGACCGCCACGTCGACGAGGCCGGGGAAGATCTCCTTGATGTGGTCGCCGATCTCCCGGTCGACCTCGTAGTTGTCCTTGCCGCCGACGAAGTAGTTCCAGAAGCGGGCGGAGTGCGGCTTGCTGGTGTCGATCGGGGTGTACGGCACGGCAACTCCTGCGGACGAGGGGCGGGGCCCGTTCGGCTGTGAATGCTGCGATTCCCCCCGCGGGGCGCGGTGTTGACGTAATCATGGGCAACGGCGGGGCGAGCACGTCCCACTGAATGCCAACTAAACGTCAACGCACAAGATCCGACCGGTACTTGACGCGTTTTCGACGCACCACCCGGAGGGAACCCGACCATGGCCACACCCCTGTCCGCCGCGAAGATGCTCGCCGCACTGAAGGCCGAGGGCCTCACGGTGCACGAGCACGCCGGCTGGAAGACCCACAACCGCGACGCGGCGTCCGGGAAGTCCTTCGGTCCCGTCATCGGGGTACTGATCCACCACACCGGCGGACACAACGACAAGGAGCTCTGCTACAAGGGCAGATCCGACCTGCCGGGACCGCTGTGCCACGCCTGGCTCGGCAAGACCGCCGGGCTGTGGATGATCGGCAATGGCCGTACCAACCACGCCGGTTACGCCGACATCGATGTCCTGAACGCGCTCCGCGACGAGAAGCCGCTCCCCCACGACGACGTGGCCAAGGCCGACGGCAACGACTGTCTGTACGGCCTGGAGATCGAGAACCTCGGCAAGGGCGGGGACCCCTACCCGAACGCGCAGTACCGGCAGGCCGTGCTGTGGGCGGCGGCGATCTGCCGGGCCCACGGCTGGAGCGAGAAGTCCGTCGCCGGGCACAAGGAGTGCCAGCCGGGGAAGATCGACCCGAGCTTCGACATGGACGACTTCCGGGCCGCCGTGAAGAAGCAACTGGCGGCGGGGCCCGGCAAGACGGAGACGACGAAGCCGGCGGGCAAGCCGCGCGTGGACCTGTCCCGGCTGGTCAAGGCCGCCAAGACCGATCCCGGGGCCAAGCAGGGCCACGTCAGCTACATGGCCGGCACCAACCTCACCGAGGCCGCCCTCGTCGAACTCGGCTACCTCTCCCGGAGTTACGCGGGCGACGGCTCCTTCGGCACCACCACCGTCGCCGCCTACGCCAAGTGGCAGCGCCACCTGGGCTACAGCGGCGCCGACGCCAACGGCATCCCGGGCAAGAGCTCGCTGACGAAGCTGGGCGAGAAGACGGGCCTGTTCACGGTCGTGGCCTGACCACCGGGCCGCCGCCGACCCGCCACCGGGCTCCGAGTTGCGGGTCGGCACGGTCCCTGCGCTACTGGCTGTATCTACCGAGCAGTCGCGGGGTCCTCTCTACAGGGAGAGGAGACACATGATGGCCAAGCGTCTGGTGATCTGCTGCGACGGGACATGGAATCTCGCCGACCAGCCGAGCAAGACCAATGTCGCCAAGGTGGCCCTGGCCGTACGGCGACGCTCCGCTGTCGGAATGGAACAGCGGGTGTACTACCACAGCGGGGTCGGCACGAACCGGCGGGAGAGATTGCGGGGCGCCGCGTTCGGGGTGGGGCTCTCGCGCAACGTGATCGACGCCTACCGCTTCCTGATCCACACCTACGAACCCGGTGACACGCTGTACCTGTTCGGGTTCAGCCGGGGCGCGTTCACCGCGCGCAGTCTGGCCGGGCTGGTGCACAACTGCGGCATCCTGCGCCCGGAACAGGCCGACCGGATCGACGAGGCATGGGCGCTGTACCGCAGCCGCGCAGACAAACCGACCAGCGTGGCCGCCACGTTGTTCCGCAGGGCGTACTCGTACGAGACGGAGATCCGTTTCGTGGGCGTCTGGGACACGGTCGGCTCCCTGGGCATCCCGGTTCCGGCGCCCGGGTTCCTCCAGCCGCTCGTCGACCGCTTCAACCACCGCTGGGCCTTCCACGACACCACCCTCAGCAAGTCGGTGAACGGCGCCTTCCAGGCCCTGGCCGTGGACGAGGAGCGTTCGGCGTTCCCGCCGACGCTGTGGCGGCAGGACGAAGACGCCGCCAAGGGCCAGGAGTTGAGACAGGTCTGGTTCTCCGGGGTGCACACCGCCGTCGGGGGCGGCGAGAAGGACTCGGGCCTGTCCGACATCACCCTCCTGTGGATGGTCCGGCAGGCCGCCCGGTACGACCTCGAGTTCGATCCCTGCGTGCTCAGCGAGCAGGGGCCCGACGCCATGGCCCCGGACGAGTGCATCGACTTCGCCGTCCAGCCGAACCCGATGGGCCCGTGGGACCCCTCCCGGAAGGGGTTCTTCCGGCTCTTCAAGCCGCTGCACCGCCCCATCGGACAGGAGCAGGACGAACAGGGCCACCTCGTCGGCCGAGAGCACCTTGCCGACACGGTCATGCTGCGCCGCAAGGACGACGCCGACTACCGCCCGCCGGCGCTCGAGAGCTACCTGAAGGAGTTCGGGGAGCAGGACGTCGAGACGGTCCCCCTCACCGCCACCGAAGGCGCGGTCGTCATTCCGTAGGGTCCGACGACCGCGCCCCGGGGGCTCGCGCTCCCGATCGCCCTTCACCCGGTGCCGGTCGCCTCCGCGGCGGTCGGCACACCGGCACCCGGCTGTCGTTCCTCGCGCCTCTCCAGCGCGAAGAGCGTCAGGGTCACCGCGACGGACGCGGTCGCCATCAGTGTCATCGCCGTGGGCGGGGAGGTCAGTTGGGCCAGGGTGCCGGCGAGCACGGCGCCGATGCCCTGAAGGGCGACCATGCCGGTGGTGTGCAGGCCGAGGGCCTGGCCGGCGAGGTGGTCGGGGGTGAGGGACATCAGGCGTTCCTGGAGGACCAGGCTCGCGGCGAACCCGACGGAGGCGACGGCGGCGGCCACGACCGACAGCGCCACTGACGGCCGTAGGACGAAGAACAGGTAGGGCGCCGCCAGCAGCAGACGCAGCGGGGTCGCCAGACGGGGGCGCAGCGCGGGCGGCACCAGGCGGCCGACCGCCATGTCGCCCACGAACATGCCCAGCGCCCCGCACGCGTACATCGTGCCGGCGGCCGCGGGGGCATAGGAGACGTAGAGCGAATCGCTGCCGACCACCAGCCCGTTGGGGACCCACAGGCCCAGGTACGCCAGGCGGCGGGGGCGGGAGGACCACAGGAGGGCGTTGGTGCGCCAGGTCGCGGAGAAGGACGGGCGGCCGGCGGAGCGCGGCGGGCGGGGTGTGAGACCCAGGTGATTGACGAGGGCCGACGCCGCGTAGAACGCCGCCGCGAGGAGCAGACAGACACGGGGAGACAGCAGGGTCAGCAGCGCGCCGCCGGTCGCGAAGCCGGTCACCTGCACCAGGCCCCAGAGCATGTTGAACACCGAACGGCCGAGGACGTAGCCGTCCTTGGGCAGGATCTCGTTCATCAGTCCCCCGCGCACTCCCCCGCCGAGCGACGCGACCAGGCCCTGCAGGAGCAGGACGACGAAGACCGCCCAGACCGGCAGGCCGGGCAGCGCCAGCACCGCCGTACCCGCCGCGAAGGCGAGGGAGATCACGGTCAGGATCGCGCGCGGGGGCAGGCGGTCGGCGCCGGAGAGCAGGAACGCGGCGCCCAGTAACTGCGCCAGCTGCGGTCCGAACATGCTCACCGCCGACAGGAGCGGGGAGCCGGTGGCCCGGTAGACCAGCGTGGCCAGGGCCAGGCCGGCGATCGTCTGGGCGGCGGCGTAGACGGCGAAGGAGAGGAGGAAGGGGGCGTATTCCGGGGTGCGGAAGAGGGTGCGGTAGCTGCGCATGCGGGGGAGTCTCGGAGCGGTCGGCAGCTGACGGTTAGTGTTTCGCGCGGTCGCGAAACCAAGGGGGGTCCATGGGCTGGTGGCAGGTCAACGCGGACACCCTCGTCCGCAGCCGGTTCGTGGTCTGCCCGTTCACCGAGACCTTCGCGACCCTGCGGCTGCTGCACACGGGGACCGCCGCCCACCCGGGCGAGGAGGCCTGGCTCCGCACCCACCTGCCCGGCTACCGCGCGCACCTCGCGGCCGACCCGGTGACCGCGCTGCTGGTGCGCTCGGCGATGGGCACGTCCTGGATCGCCGACTTCCTCGCGCCGCTGCCGCGCGACGGCACGCCCCTGGAGGAGACGCTCGCGCGGATCCGGGCGACCGATCCCGCCGAGGCCCGCGCGAACGTCCGGGTCTCCCTGCGCGGCCCGCTGCCCGCCGCCCTGGAGCGCGACGACCTCCCGGAGCGGGCCGCCGCGCTCCTCGCCTACGTCTGGACGCGGACCGTACGACCGTACTGGGACCGTCGGCGGCGGATCCTGGAGGCGGACGTGGTCGCCCGGACCGCTCAGGTGAGCCGGGGCGGCTGGGCGGCCGTCATCGACTCCCTGACCCCGGGCCAGACCCGCTGGCTCGGCGACAACCGGCTCCAGGTGAACCGGCACGAGCGTCCGCCCCGCGAGATCTCCGGCGCCGAACTCGTCTTCGTCCCGGTCACCCCGGGCCGCGGCTGGGCGACGTGGGAGGAGCCGCGACGGTACGCCATCGTCTACGGCTGCACGGGCGCCCTCGCCGACCCGGGCGCCCGGAGCGTGCCCGCGAGCCTCGGCACACTGCTCGGCACCGCGCGGGCCAGGGTGCTGGTCCTCCTGGACTCCCCCCTGAGCACCAGCCAGCTCGTCGCCGTGACCGGGCAGGGGCTGGGGTCTGTGGGACGGCATCTGCGGGTGCTGCTGGACGCGGGCCTGGTGGAGCGGCGGCGGGCCGGGCGGTCGGTGCTGTATGCGCGGACGGCGGCCGGGGAGGTGCTCGTGGAGGCGTCGGGGGCCGGAACCGGGGATTCACTGAGCGGAGTTAGCATCCGGTCATGACGACTACAGATGGTTCCTCTCCCCTGGACGTCGAGATCGGTGCCCTCACGGGCGGTTCCGCCGACCTCGGCCGGTACGCCGGCAACGCCGTCCTCATCGTGAACGTGGCCTCCAAGTGCGGGCTCACCCCGCAGTACAACGGCCTGGAGAAGCTCCAGGAGCGCTACGCGGAGCGGGGCTTCACCGTGCTCGGCGTGCCCTGCAACCAGTTCCTCGGACAGGAGCCCGGCAGCGCCGAGGAGATCGCGGAGTTCTGCTCGGCGACGTACGGAGTGACCTTCCCGCTGACCGAGAAGGTCGAGGTGAACGGCGAGGGGCGGCACGCGCTCTACGACCGTCTGGTGGGCTTCGCCGACGCCGAGGGGCACACCGGCGACATCCGCTGGAACTTCGAGAAGTTCCTGATCGGCCGGGACGGGTCGGTTGTGGCGAGGTTCTCCCCGCAGACGGAGCCGGAGTCGGACGAGATCGTCTCCGCCGTGGAGGGTGCGCTGGCGTAGGCGGCCGCAGGCACACGCCGAGCCCCCTCGGCAAGGACGGCGATCTGGTCGAGAGGGCTCTGTGGTGGTGCTTGTGCTGTTGTCGCGAGCAGTTGTGGTGTGCAGTTGTGGATGAACGGGACGGGGATCAGACCGGTCCGCCCCTCACACCTTGACCGAGGCCACGAAGGCGCTCCACGCCTCGGCGGGGAAGGCCAGCTTGGGACCCTCGGGGATCTTCGTGTCGCCGAGTTCGAGTGCTTCCTCTTCGGTCGACCTCACCATCAGGCACGCCCCGTTGGCGTTGGTGTAGGTGGAGGTCGTCCATGTGTCCAGGTTGCCCAGACGAATTGCCATATTCGCTCCGTAGCCAGATGTGCAGTGTTCGGATCACGCCAACCTTTGTGATCGTTGGCGTGATCGACGCTACTCGCCGACTTCCTCTTTCGGAGCAGCCATTCACTCTTCTGGCGGCATATTCCAAAGGACTCTTCCAGACGGACCGGGCCGGGGTGTACTATCCGGCCCGCCCTGTCGGGAAGCGGTTCAACGGGCGTATTCCCGGGCGTACTCCTTGGCGATGTCCTCGATCAGCTGACGCGACTGTTCGACGTTGAGCGCCTGCGCCCTCAAGTGCTCGTACATCACGGTGTACTTCTGCACGTCGTGCGCCTTCTCCAGGTACAGGTCGCTGGTGACGCCCTCGATGTAGACGACGCTGGAATCGGCCGCGTCCGAGAACTCCAGAATGGAGTACTGGCCGCTGAGCCCGGGGTGCGCGCCGACGTCGAACGGCAGTACCTGCACGGTGATATGGGGCTGCTGGGACATCTCGACGAGGTATTCCAACTGCTCGCGCATCACCTGCCGGCTGCCGACGACCCGGCGCAGGGACGCCTCGTCCAGGACCACCCACAGCCGCAGCGGATCCCGCTCGGCCGCGACCCGGCTCTGCCGCCGCAGCCGCACCTCGACCCGCTTGTCGTTCTCCGTCTCCGTCGCCTCGGGCGCGCCGCCGCGCACGATGGCCTCGGCGTACGGCCGGGTCTGCAACAGGCCGGTGATGATCTGGGGTTCGTACACCCTCAGCGACTCGGCGTCGGTCTCCAGACCGATGTAGACGCTGTACGGGATGTCCCCGAAGGCATGCCACCAGCCCTGCTGCCGCGAGTCCTTGGCCATCTGCATCAGCGAATCGACGATGCGCTGGTCCTCGACCTCGTAGACCCCGCACAGGTCGCGGACATCGCGCTGGCTGATACTGCGCCGGCCGTTCTCCAGCCGGCTGATCTTCGACTGCGACACGAGCAGCCGCTCCGCCACCTCTTCGGCCGTCATGCCCTTGAGCTCGCGGAGCCTGCGCAGCTCCTGGCCCAGCCGGCGCCGCCTGACGGTGGGATTGACATTGGACGCCACGGGACGTGCACCTCCGGCTGCGTGCCTCGTTCTTGACTTTGCGTATCTGCTGTTGAGCAGACTGCCACCAAGGTGCTCATTACCGCTGGGAAACGGTGTATATGCGCTGCGTACACGACAGTCGAGGGACGCGGGCCGACCGCGCCCGGACATGCGGCCGCGCGGGGCGGCGGAACCCGGTGACGCCCGATGTACGGACGTACGGTTCCGTCGCCCCGCGCGGACCAGCGGCTCCCGAACCGGTCTTTGGGGACTGACGGTGCGGCGGCTGAGTGGTGCGTGGTGCGGGTCGTGCTGTCGGCGGTGCGTGCCGTGGAACTGCGGCTCAGTGAGCCACGGCGCGCGCCATCGGTCCTCGGCGCGGTTGCATCGGAACGCCACGAGCGGGCTCCGGTGCGGGCCTGGCTCCCGGGGCGGCCTGGCGGCCGGCGGGTGCCGGGCTACGACGTGGCTGTGCGGCCACACCGTTCTGGACGTCCATCACGGCGTGCGCGACGAGACCGCCCATCGGGTCGTGCCTGATGAGGTCCCGCAGCCGGGACCTCGAGGACCGTCCCTCGTTGCCCGGATACAGGTGCTTGCCGAGGCCGACCGCGTGTGCCAGGGCGGCGAGCGCGGCGGTCCGCGGGTCCGGCGGTACGCCGGTGCGGATCGCCGAGTCCAGTCGGGACTTGATCTCCCGGCTGATCTCGTTGTCCGTCGCCTGGTAGCGGGTCGTCGGCAGCACTCCGCACATCTGACCCGCCACGGCATGAACCATGCCGCACCGCTCCAGATGCGAGAGGTATGTCTGGCGGAGCCCCAGTCGCGGCCCGCCGATCCAGTTCACTGCCCGCACGGGAGCGCCACGCCTTCGCAGCAACTCCAACGCGCAGTCCAAAGTCGGATCTCCAGTCGGCCGTGGGGCTACCACGGCGATACGATCCCCGTCTGGGGCTATCCGTCCGGCCAGCGCCAGCTCCACTAGCTGTGCTCCGGCCAGACCGAGGTCGAGCGACTGCGGCTGTGCGGTGGTACCCGTGGTCGGGTCCAACGCCAGCAGCAGAAGCTCTTCCGGAAGTGTTCTGCGGCTCCTGCCCATCCATGCCTCCCCGCGTGGATGAAAGACAGGGTGACCCCTCTCACATTGGTCTGTCGAGGGTGCGTGACCTCTTTGTAGTGGAACCGGTAGGTATGTCGTTCTCGTCTACCGCTTGGGACAGGGCCACACACAGGACACTGGTACATGGTTCGGACAGCGTGGTGTGGCGGCTGCCCGTACGGCGATTCAACGGTTCGGCAGACGCAGGGTGACGGATACCGATCACCCGCGGCACATGGAGGAGGCATCGGTGGCGGGCGAGTCCCCCGACAGGTCGAAGCAGCGCGAGTCGTCGGCAGAACCGACGTCGGGGAGCGCGAGTCCGGTTCCCGAGGCGAGGAGTTCCGCCCGCGATCCCCGGCTCGCGGTGGCACGGGAGTCCATCTCCCTCGGCGGCGTCGACACGGCCACGAGGGTCTTCTCGGTACGTGACCTCCCGGAGACCCCCGAGAAGCCCTCCGAGGGCCCCACAGAGGCCGGAACGGGCGGATCCGACACCGGGGAGCCCGACGACGCCCCCGCGGCCGCGGAGGAGCGTCCTGAGGACGCCGACGGGCCGGAGGGTCCTGAGGACGCCGACAGGGCGGAGGAGCCAGAGGACACCGCCAGGGCGGAGGGGCCGGAGGATTCGGCCACGGCCGAGAGCCCCGGCGACTCCGGCACGGCGGAAGACCCGGACACCACGGACACGACCGACGACCCGGACGATTCCAGCACGGCCGAGAACTCCGACGACTCCGGCACAGCGGGAAACCCGGATGACACGGACATGACTGAAGAACCGGATGATTCGGCCACGGCCGAGGGCTCCGGCGACTCCGGCGCGCCCGACGCGCGGCTGCGGGACGCGGTGGCGGCGTGGGTCCGCACAGGGGACGAGAAGACCGGACCCGAGGGCGGCTCCGGCAAGGCGGAGCCCGCGAAGAAGCCCGAGGACGAGGTCACCGAGCCCGCCGACGACGCCTCCGAGGACGAGTCCGCCCGGGACGCCGGGCCGGAGACCCACTCGGAGACCGACAGCAAGCCGGAGCCGGCCACGGACACCGACGCGGCATCCGAGACCGACGCCGCCGAGACGGCCGTAGCCGACGACGAGGACCACGTCCCGGACACCGGCGACTCGGACTCCCCAGGGGCACGGGGAACTGCGCGACCAGCCCCCACCGACCCGCAGACGGACGACGAGACCGGCGACGACGGCGAGACCTCCGAAGACGGTGGGTCCGGTGACGCGGGCGCGAGCGACAAGCGCCCCGTCGACCAGCCCACCGCCGTCTTCAAGGCACCCCGGCCCCCCGTGGACCAGCCCACCACCATGCTGAAGCTCGGCAAGGCGGCGGAGGCGGCGGCAGCAGAGCCCAAGGATGCCGACGCGCCCCCCAAGCCGGAGACCCCCGCCGAGCGGACGAGCAAGTTCGTCGCGCTGAAGGCCCTCGACGAACCGCGTGAGTCGCGGCCGAAGCCGGACGTGACCGCCGCCGTCCCCCAGGTCGGCCAGGTCGGCCCGGAGCGGACCACGCAGCAGCCCCTGCCGCCGAAGCCGCCCCTCGACCTGCTCGCGGAGCTCACCAACACTCCGCCGCCCCCGCCCAGCCCCCTGCGCACCCTCGGCCGCCGGGTCAAGATCTGGACCCCGATCCTCATCCTCCTGGTCGTCGCGTTTGCGATCGCGCAGTCCCTGCGCCCGCTGCCGACCCCCACGCTCAGCCTCACCGCCGAGGACTCCTACACCTTCGACGGCAGCAAGGCCACCCTCCCCTGGCCCACCCAGGGCCAGGGCTGGCTGGACATCAACGGCGTCGGCACGATGGGGAACTTCGGCAAGCAGACCCCCGTCGCGATCGGCTCCGTGGCCAAGGCCATGACCGCCTACATCGTCCTGAAGGACCACCCCCTCAAGTCCGGTGAGGAGGGCGCGAAGATCACCGTCGACGCGCTCGCCGAGACGGAGGGCGGCTACAACAAGCAGGGCGAGTCCACCCTCAACACCGTCAAGCAGGGCGACGTCCTCACCGAGCGGCAGGCGATCGCGGCGATCATGATCCCCTCCGCCAACAACATCGCCCGGCTGCTCGCCCGCTGGGACTCCGGTTCCGAGGCGGCGTTCATCAAGAAGATGAACGACACCGCCAAGGAACTCGGTATGAAGAACACGAAGTACACCGACGCCTCGGGCCTGAAGGAGACCACCGTCTCCAGCGCCGAGGACCAGGTGAAGCTCGGCAACGAGCTGGTGAAGATCCCGGCGCTGATGGAGATCACGTCCATGGGACAGTGGATCGATCCGTCCGGACAGAAGTGGTACAACTACAACTATCTGGTCCCCTACACCGGCATCGGCATCAAGACCGGCACCACCACCGCCGCCGGCGGCAACCTCCTCTTCGCGGGCCGCAAGGAGGTCGGCGGGGAGACCGTCACCGTCGTCGGCGCGATCCTCGGCCAGCACAAGGCGCCGATCATCAAGACCGTCAACGACGTCAGCAAGGTCGCGCTGCTCGCCGCCGAGGACGCCCTGACCTCGACGAAGATCCTGAAGAAGGGCGACGTCGTCGGGTACGTGGACGACGGCCTCGGCGGCCACACCCCCGTCGTGCTGACCAAGGACGTCACCGCCGTCGGCTGGGCCGGCTTCAAGGTGAAGCTGTCCTTCGCCGCCGACGACGTACCGCACACCGCGAAGGCCGGCACCAAGGTCGGCAGCCTCACCGTCGGTGACGGCGAGGGCGGCGCGGTCAAGGTGCCGGTCACCCTGCAGAAGGATCTGACCGAACCGGGATTCACCGACAAGCTGACCCGCGTCGGCTGATTACGAACCGGGACGGACACCTCACGCGGTCCACCGGCCGGACCCCGCCCGGGTTCCGGACGGCGGGCCGCGTGCTAGCGTCACGAACCGGGGCAGGTCGACGCTGGGGCGCGGCCGGGACATGAAGACGGGACACCACGGGGAGTGCCTTCAGGTGGCCACTGCGGAGCCGACACGCGCCGACGACACCGACCCGGGCCCGGGTACCGGCCCGCGAATACGCGAGCCCGCAGAACCTGAGACCGGGAACGGCAGCCCGCCCACGGGCTTCAGAGCCAGGACCTGGACCGCTCTCCTCGCACTGCGTGAGCGGCTGCTGCGCCACCCCGTCCTCTCCATGACCGCGCTGTCCGGCGTCCTCCACATCGTCTGGTTCTTCACGTTCGCGAACAGCGGCGGCGACCTCGCGGCACAGGACGCGTGGGCCGAGTTCGTCGGCCGGCACCCGGACTCCGCGTACAACCTGGCCTGGTACGGCGGCATGCACCCGGTGTCGTACAGCATCGTCTCGCCGTATCTGATGTCGGTCCTCGGCGTCCGTACGACGATGATGCTGGCCGGGACGGTCTCGGCCGGGCTGCTGACGCTGATCCTCCTCCGCAGCCGGTCGGTGAAGAACCCGCTGTGGGCCTCGCTGGCGGGCGTGTACGCCTTCCTGTGCAACGCGGCCTCGGGCCGGGTGACCTTCGGACTCGGCACGATGTTCGCGCTCGGCGCGGTCGCCGTCGTCTTCTGCTGGCCGCACCGCTGGCGCTACAAACGCTGGGCGAAGGCCCTGTGCGCGGCCCCGCTCGCCGCGCTCGCGACCATGGCCTCACCGGTCGCCGGCCTGTTCGTGGGCCTCGTGGCGGTCGCCCTCTTCCTGCAGAAACGGCGTCCCGGCGCCTGGGCGCTGGGCATCGCGCCCACGGTCGTCGTCGCCCTGTCCGCCTGGCTCTTCCCGTTCGCCGGCACCCAGCCGATGAAGATCGCCTCGGTGCTCCTGCCGCTGGCCTACGGCCTCCTGGTCTTCCTCCTCGTCCCGCGCGAGTGGACGACGGTCCGGATCACGGCCGGGGTCTACAGCCTGTCGGTCGTCCTGGTCTGGCTGGTGAGCTCCCAGATCGGCTCCAACATCTCGCGCCTGTCGATGCTGTTCGCGGGGGTGGCCCTGGCGGCCGCGCTGCCGTTCGCGGTGCCGCGCACCCGCAAGTGGTACGCCCTCGTCGTCGCCTTCGTCGGCTTCACCACCTGGATCGGCTTCAAGTCCGTCGACGACGTCGTCCACACGACCCCCACGGCGTCCTGGGCACGCGAGCTGGCCCCCCTCGTCAACGAGCTCCAGGAGGTCGGCGCCGAGAAGGGCCGCGTCGAGGTCGTACCGGCCGCCTCCCACCGCGAGGCGTCCGCGCTCGCGCCGTACGTCAACCTCGCCCGGGGCTGGAACCGGCAGGCCGACATGGAGCGCAACCCGCTCTTCTACGACGACACCCTGAACTCCGCGAACTACCACGAGTGGCTCCAGCGCTGGGCCGTGCACTTCGTGGTCGTGCCCAAGGACGAGCCCGACGGGGACGGGGGCGAGCGGGAGCGGGAGCTGGTCCAGCGCGGGATGCCGTACCTGAAGCAGATCTGGGGCGACGCGAACTGGCAGCTGTTCCAGGTGACCGACCCGGCGCCACTCGCCTCCCCGAACACGGTGGTCGACCGGGCAGCGCAGGGCGAGATGACGATGCGCGTGAAGAAGGCCGGGCGCATCCTCATCCGGATCCCCTACTCGCCCTGGCTGTCGATCGTGGACGCGGAGGGCAACAAGCTGAAGCCGCCGCAGGAGACGGACGCGTCGAAGGAGCGGGAGGACGGGGAGCCGAAGACCTTCGACAACGTCAACGGGTGCCTGATGGAGACGCCGGAGGACGCGGACGGGGACAAGTGGACGATGCTGCTCGCGCCGAAGGCGGGGACGTATCGGTTGGCGGCTCCCTATACCGTGCCCCGTGGGACGCCTTGTCCGGATGAGTTGAAGTGATCAGCGCAGCGTGATCAGCGCAGTTGATCCACATGGGCCTCCGCGCCAGGGAGACGGAGTCGAACGAAATCCCTCTCCAAATCTGATGCTCAGTCAGGTAGACCGGACTCATGACAGAGGATGCGACGTACACCGATGAGACCCTCAGCCGCACGTATGCGGAACTGGCCGCCGTCGGCCCCTATGGAGCCGACCTCGGGCATGCCCTGATCACCATGGTCGAGCCGCACCCGGGCCAGGAACGACAGTACAACCGTTGGTACGAAGACGATCACTTCATTGCCGGCGCGATGGCCATGCCGTGGATGTACGCGGGCCGCCGCTGGGTCGCCACCCGGGACCTGCAACTCCTGCGCTACCCCGCGGCCTCCTCGGTCGCACAGCCGGTGACGGCAGGGTGCTACATCTCCGTCTACTGGATGACCGCCGGCCGCTACGACGACCACATGCGGTGGACCGTGAGCATCAACAAACGTCTCAACCGTGACCACCGCGTCTTCCAGGAACGAACGCACGTTTTCACCGCCTTCCAGGACCACGCCGTGACGGTCTACCGCGATGGCGACCACGGCCCCCGGGACATCCACGCCCTCGACCACCCCTACGCCGGGCTCATCGTCCAGGTCATCGACAGCAACTCCCCCGACCAACGCGGGGAACTACTCGCATGGCTGCGCGACGACCACCTTCCGAAACGGCTGGCAGGCTCGACCGCGGCCCTGGTGACCGTCTTCGCGCCGACGCCGTTGCCCCTGGACCGGATGACCTATGTCAAACAGGTCGAGGGGGTCGGGACCCGGCTGACCCTGCTGTGGTTCCTCGAAGACGATCCGCGCGGCAACTGGCGCGACCACTTCGCGGACCTGGACACGGCGGTGGCGGCGTCCGGGCTGGGCGAGGTGCAGTTCGTAGCACCGTTCATACCAACGGTGCCCGGGACCGACCGCTATGTGGACGAGTTGCGGTGAGCCCGGGCTCCGGTCGTGGCGATCCGTGACACCGCCCGCGACGGCCGCTTCAGGACGGCCGCCGTGTCGGGGTCATGGAGAGCTGCACGGCGCACGCTGGTCCCAGGGCCACGAGGCGAGAATGCGGGGTGACCTTCGACACATCAGAAGTCTTCCGCCGGGCCGGCGGTTTCATCCTTCACTCATTTCCCCGCCAGTTGCTCCCAGTGCACTGTTCCCGCAGGACGGGCACGTGTCACCCGATCTCTGACGCAATGTCAAATCAACGATCCAGGGCATGAGTTGTGCGGAACGTCGTCGTCCGGGGAACTTCGACGGTTGCCGCCAAACACTCTCATGGGCCGTTTCAGCCTCTAGTCTGCTGCCAGACCCCCCACAGGGCCTTCCCCTGCGGCGTGGGCGGGATTCCCGCCCGTGCCACCGAGAACAGGCGGCCGAGGGCATGCAACCACTGCACCCAGAAGATCCCGAGCAGCTAGGGCCCTACCGTCCGGTGGCCCGTCTTGGAGCAGGCGGGATGGGCCGGGTCTATCTGGCCACCTCGTCGGCCGGCCGCACCGTCGCGGTCAAGGTCATCCGTCCCGAGATGGCCGAGGACAAGAACTTCCGCATCCGCTTCCGGCGCGAGGTGGCGGCCGCGGCGGCGGTCGGCGGCGCCTACACGGCGTCCGTGGTGGACGCCGCTCCGGACGAGCAGACGCCATGGCTCGCCACCGCCTACGTACCCGGCCCCACCGTGGCCGAGGCGGTCGCCGCCCACGGGCCGCTGCCGGTGGAGACGGTCCTCGCGCTGGGCGCGGGCATCGCCGAGGCGCTGATCGCGGTGCACGCCGAGGGGCTGGTGCATCGCGACCTCAAGCCGTCCAACGTGCTGCTCGCGGCGGACGGTCCGCGCGTCATCGATTTCGGCATCGTCCGGGCCCGGGACGGCTACCAGCTCACCGGCTCCGGCGGCCTGTTGGGCTCGCTCGAGTACGTCTGTCCCGAACAGGCCACCGGCGACCCGGTGGGACCGGAGGGAGACGTCTTCTGTCTCGGCTCGGTGCTGGCGTTCGCGGCGTCGGGACACGCGCCGTTCAGCGGGGCCTCCGCGGCCGCCCTGCTCTACCAGGTGGTCCACGGTTCGGCCGATCTGACCCGGGTGCCCGAGCCGCTGGACAAAATCATCAGCCTCTGTCACGCCAGGGACCCGGCCCTTCGTATCAGCCCCGACCGGCTCTCTGCGGCCTGTGCGCCGGGCGGTGCCGACCAGGTGCTGACGGAGGGCTGGCTGCCCGCGCGGGTGGCCGCCGTGGTCGACGAGCGCCGGGCGGCCGCGACGGATCTCGAGCGTCTCGCGCGGACCCTGACGTCCGCACGGCCCGCGGCCGACGCAGCCGCCAGGGCCTCCATCGCGCCCGGGGGACACGGGGCGGGCCGGACGCCGATGGGACCGTCGTCGCGCGGCACCGACAGCAAAGCCGGCGCGGCGGATGCAGACCGCATCCTCCCGGCCGGGGACGCCGACAACCGCGCCGCCGGTAGAGCCGGAGCCACCGGTGGAGCGCCACCCACCGCCGATCCGCCGGAGCGGAGACCCCCGGCGGCCGCGGGCGAACCGGCGGAATCGGCGGAACCGGCGACGGAACGTTCCGCCGCACCCGCGCACCGCCGTGCCCCCGAACGCTCCCGTATCGGTCGGCGCACCCTCCTCGCCGTGACCGCGGGCGCGGCCGTCGTCGGGGGCACCGCCCTCGTCGTCGGAGGAAGGGCCGGCAGGCAGCCGGCCCGCCGGCCCGGCCCCGCCCCCGAGCCGACCTGGGTGTACCGCGGCGGCCCACTGCTCCAGACCCCGGCCGTCTTCAACGGCGGCACGGCCCTGCTGAAGAGCCGCCCGGGCAACATGATCTGCCTCGACCTGAGGAACGGATCCCAGCCCGAATGGGTCTACCAGGGCATCAGCGTCTCCCCCAGTCCCGTCCTGCTGGCCAACGACGCCGCGGTCGCCCTCGGCACCGGTGCGACGGTGATCGGCGTCGACCTGGACGGCGGCACCGAGAAGTTCACCCTCGACTTCGGCCCGGACTGCCAGTTCGATCAACTCCTCGGCGGATACGACGGCTACGTCGTCTCGGTCCTCGGCGCCAAGCTGGAACGCCGGTCAGAGGAACAAGGCGTCGCGACCTCCACCAGCGCGGTCTTCGGCGTCGACCTCAGGGCCCGCCGGGCCGTCGTCATACCCATCGACCCCGAGGACGTCGGGATTCCCCTCAAGCCCGTCATCACTTCCGACTACTTCGTCTACGCCGACGGACTGCGCAATGTCACGGTCCGCAGCACCCGCGACGGTGGTGGCCTGCTCTGGCGGCTCCCGGTGGGCTACGACCTGCGGCCGGGTCTCGCGGTGCTCGGCCGAACCGTCTTCGCCATAGGCTCCGAGTTCATCGCCCTGGACCTCGCCACCGGAAAGCTCCGCTGGAAGGTGAAGGCGGAACGCGGCACGTTCGCAACCCTCGGGGCGGGCGGCAACACGGTCTACGCCACGGGCACCGATCCCTACGGCGTCCACGCCTTCAACGCGGCGACCGGTGCCCGGCGCTGGTTCTGCGAGACCCCCCGCCTCAACGCCGACCATCCGGTCGCGGTGGGAGCGCGCACCGTCCACGTGCCGGCCTTCGAGAACAGGAACGGCTTCTACGCGATCGACGCCGCCTCCGGCCGTCTGCTGTGGAACTTCACCGACGGCCGCGAGACCGGCGTCAACGACTGGCAGCTCTCCTGCGACGGGGCCGGACACCTCGTGGCCCAGCACTTCGACCGGGCCTACGGACTGCCCGTCACCTGAGGAACTGGACCCGGACAGCCACTGCCGGCGAGCCATCGGCGGGCAGGCGGTGAGCCTCCTTGTGCGGCGGCGCGGTTCAGTCGTTCGGCGTCCTGGAGATGGCTTTGGGCCGATTGACCCCCGGCCCAGTACGCGGCCCGCAGACAGGGAGCACGGCCGCGCTCGTACCAGTCGAAGGTGCAGATGGCCTTCGCGGAGTGGCGGTCAGCCTCACGCTCTCCTTGATCCCGAGCGCCGCGTACGCCTCCTTGTCGGCGATGTCCTGCGGTAGCGGGCCTTCAGCCGCCGACGGCGCAGGACCTCACCTGCAACGGGCGTCAGCTCGGCGCGTTCCCCTTTGTCGCTGGGACCGCGTGAGCCGGCGATCACGGAAACGTCACAAGCAACGATCGAGACCGCTCTTCGTCGGGCGCACGGTGGCGGACACACCGGGATGACGGCGTCCACACAGCACATTCCGGCAACAACGCGCTTTCGCGGCGGTTCGGGTCGGGGTGGCACTCAGTACGTTCTGCCGACCTTGGAACGGCGGATCGAGGAGTGCGCGCGTGTTCAACCAGAACCGAGTCCTGAGAAGAGTGGCCGCTGTCGCCTCCATATCCCTGCTGACGGGCTGCGGCATGGTCTCCAGCAGCGCGGGGGCCGACAGGCCGATAGTCGTCGGGACGACCAGCGCCCCCAGCACCCTCGATCCCGCCGGATCGTGGGACGGCTCCTGGGAACTGTTCCGGAACATCTACCAGACATTGCTCGCCTACCCCAACGGGGCCATCACCCCCCAACCCGACGCTGCCAAGAGCTGCGCCTTCACGGACTCGGGCAACCGCACATACCGATGTGAGCTGCGCTCCGGCCTGAAGTTCACCGACGGCGACACACTCGACGCACGGGCCGTCAAATACTCCATCGACCGGATCCGGGACATCAACGCGCCGAGCGGGCCGGCCGGACTCCTCGGCAGCCTCGACCGGGTGCAGACGCTCGGCGACCACGAGGTGCTGTTCCATCTCGACAAGGCCGACGCCACCTTCCCGCTCGTGCTCGCGACCCCGGCCATGTCGATCGTCGACCCTGACGACTACCCCGCCAAGTCGCTGCGCAAGGAGGAGTCGGTGCAGGGCTCCGGGCCGTACACGCTCAAGTCCTACGAGGACGGCAGGCAGGCGGAACTGGCCCGCAATGATCGCTACCACGGCTTCGCCGATCGGCAGAACGACGCGGTGACCATCCGCTACTTCCATGATTCGGCCACGATGGTCGCAGCCCTTCGGTCCGGGGCGATCGATGTCACCTACCGCGGTCTTGCCGCGTCCGACATCGTCGCCCTGCAGTCCTACAGAACCTCGGACCTGCAACTGATCGACGGAAGCGGTATCAACATCAACTATCTGGTGTTCAACCCCAAGGCGCCATGGGTCAGGATTCCGGCCGTACGCAAGGCCGTTGCCCAGATCGTGGACCGTCCCGCCATCGCCTTCAAGGTCTACCAGGGCACCGTCGACCCGCTCTACTCCATGGTCCCGGCCGGGCTGACCGGCCACACCGCCAGTTACTTCGACGCATACGGCGACCCGAGCACCTCCAAAGCCCGCAAGATCCTTGCTGACGTCGGCATCACCCAGCGGGTCCCGCTCACCTTCTGGTACACGACCGACCGCTACGGCTCGGAGACTGCGAAGGAGTTCAAGGAACTCAAGCGGCAACTGGACCGCTCGGGCCTGTTCGCCATCACCCTCAAGAGCCGGCCGTGGAAGACGTATGTCGCCGGTTACCAGACGGGCAAGTACCCGGTGTTCGGGCGCGGTTGGTCCCCCGACTTCCCCGACGCCGACAACTTCATCGACCCCTTCGTCGGCGACCACAACACCCTCGGCACGCCCTACTCGTCACCGGTGATCACCGGCAAGCTGCTGCCCGAGTCGCGCGCCGAGAGCGATCGCGGCGCGGCCGTGGGGGACTTCGAGGAGGCCCAGCAGATCCTCGTCGACGACGCCCGCCTGATCCCGCTCTGGCAGGGGCGGCAGTACATCGCGGCCAGTGACGGCATCTCCGGTGGCGAACAGGCGCTCGACCCTTCGACGATCATGATGACGTGGGAGCTGTACCGCAAGGTCAGTTGGTGAATCGGCAGCCCGGCCCTGCTCGCCGGTGATACCTGATGCGAAGCCGCCTATCCACGTGCCGGCCCGCCTGCGCGACACTGGCGAGCCACCGATCGGAACTCATGCGCGCACGTGCCGCGTGGCGCCGCTTCCCCCGGTGCGGGAACTCGGCAGCCGGCCCGTCCACATCGGCGGACTCCAGGGTGGGTCTCTTCTGACATGGGACCTTCCCTCCTCCAGCACTCGCCCATACTCTGACGCCCCGTCAGATAATGCGCCAGAGCAGGGAGGCCGCCGGTATGTCACTTCTCTCCGGGAAGACCGTCGTCGTGTCGGGCGTCGGCGCCGGGCTCGGTCATCAGGTCGCCGCGGCCGTCGTGCGGGACGGCGGGAACGCCGTACTGGGGGCGCGGACCGAGGCGAACCTCGCGAAGAGTGCCGCCGAGATCGATCCGGACGGGGCGCACACGGCGTACCGGTCGACGGACATCACCGACGAGCAACAGTGCGTGCGGCTCGCGGAGTTGGCGGTGGAGCGGTTCGGGCGGCTGGACGCGGTCGTGCAGGTGGCCGCGTGGGACAGCTACTTCGGGGGGCTGGAGGACGCGGACTTCGCGACCTGGCAGTCGGTCATCGACGTGAACCTGCTGGGATCGCTGCGGATCACCCGGGCCTGTCTGCCGGGGCTGAAGGCGGCGGGCGGCGGTTCGGTGGTGTTCGTCGGGACGCAGTCGGCCGTGGCCGCCCCCTCACAGGTGCGGCAGGCCGCGTACGCCGCCTCGAAGGGGGCGCTGACCAGCGCGATGTACTCGCTGGCGCGCGAGCTCGGGCCGCACCGGATACGGGTCAACACCGTGTTGCCCGGCTGGATGTGGGGGCCGCCGGTGCAGGCGTACGTGCAGTTCACCGCGCATACGGAGAAGGTGCCGGAGGCGGACGTACTGAAGCGGCTCACCGACCGGATGGCGCTGCCCGAGCTCGCGACGGACGGGGATGTGGCGGACGCGACGGTGTTCCTGGCCTCGGACCGGGCTCGGGCGATCACCGGACAGTCGTTGCTGGTCAACGCCGGGGAGCTGATGCGGTGAGTTCATGTAGGTGAACGCAGGCCATCACCTCGAATATCTTTACCTCCCTTTGACCCTACACCAGCTTGTCGTGTCCACGCGGTGGCGCCCACGATGAGCGCCGGGCTGATCCCTGGGAGGGCGCATATGAACGGTCTCGACTGGGCCGTGCTCATCGGCTATTTCGGCGTGATGGTCGCGATCGGCGTCTGGTCGCACAAACGGGTGGACGACGTCAGTGACTTCTTCACGGCCGGCGGCAAGATGCCGTGGTGGCTGTCGGGCATCTCGCACCACATGTCGGGCTACAGCGCGGTGATGTTCACCGGGTACGCGGGCATCGCCTACACGTATGGCGTCACCTCGTTCGTCACCTGGTCCTTCCCCATCGCACTCGGCATCGCCATCGGCTCGAAGCTGTTCGCGCCGCGTATCAACCGGCTGCGCTCACGGCTCCATGTGGCTTCCCCACTCGAATACCTCAAGAACCGCTACGACTTGAAGACGCAGCAGGCGCTGGCATGGTCCGGCATGCTGCTGAAGATCGTGGACGTGGGCGCGAAGTGGGCCGCGATCGCGACCCTGTTGTCGGTGTTCACCGGGATGTCGCTCAACCAGGGCATCCTCATCACCGGCGGCATCACGGCCATCTACTGCACGATCGGCGGCCTGTGGGCCGACGCGCTCACGGAGTTGGGCCAGTTCGTCATCCAACTCCTCGCCGGTATCGCGATGTTCATCGCCGTGGTCCTCAAGCTCAACGACAAGGGCATCGGCTTCTTCGGCGCCTGGGACGAGCCCGAGCTCCAGGGGCACGGAGAGCCGCTGGTGGGGCCGTACGGCACGGTCTTCCTGCTCGCCTTCCTCTTCATCAAGCTCTTCGAGTACAACGGCGGCATGCTCAACCAGGCCCAGCGCTACATGGCCACGGCGAACGCGCACGAGGCCGAGCGCTCGGCACGGCTGTCGGCGATCCTCTGGCTGGTGTGGCCGGTCGTCCTGTTCTTCCCCATGTGGATGTCGCCGCTGCTGGTCGAGTCGCAGAAGACGGACGGCTCCGACTCCTACGGCCTCATGACCGAACAGCTGCTTCCGCACGGCCTGTTGGGCCTGGTGATCGTCGGCTTCTTCTCGCACACCATGGCCATGTGCTCCTCCGACGCCAACGCGATCGCGGCCGTCTTCACCCGGGACTGCGCGCCGGTGGTGTGGCGCAGGGCGCGCAGCTGGAGCCAGGGTCAGGGTCTGCGGGTCGCGCGCATCACGACGGTCGTCTTCCTCGGCCTGTCGATGGCGGCGGCGACCCAGGTCAACTCGCCCACCTTCAAGGACATCATCACGGTGGTCATCAGGTGGGTCGCCGGTCTGATGGGCCCGATGGCGATCCCGATGATGCTCGGCCTGCTCCGCCCCTTCCGCCGCTCCGGTCCCACGGCGGCGCTCACCAGCTGGTCGATGGGTCTGCTCGCCTTCTGGCTGGTCAACTACCCGATCAGCTGGAACGTCGAGGGCGGTGTCCCGCTCCAGTACCAGGTCTCGATCCCGCTGGTGGTCTCGCTGATCCTGTACATCCTCGTCGGCTTCATCAAGCCGGAGGACACCCCGGAGCGCCTCGCGATCATCGAGAAGATCAACACGGACGGGGACGGGGCGGCGGCCGCGGCGATCCCGACTCCGGTGGGCGGTGTGGAGGACGTGATCGGTACGAAGGTCAAGGACTAGAGGTTCCGACCGGACCGGTCTAGGCCCTCGGATAGCGGGCCAGCCACCCCGGTGACGCCCCGGCCGGCCCGTGCAGGGCCGGCCCCTGGGTCATCTCCATGGCGAAGTCGTCGGCGAGTTCCAGGAGAGTGGGACGGCCCTCCAGCTCGGCCAGCCAGGCCGGCGGGAGGGCCGTCTCGCCGTGCAGGGCGCCCAGCAGGCCGCCGGTGAGGGCGCCGGCCGCGGCCGAGGGGCCGTCGTGGTTCACGGCGAGGCACAGACCGTGCCGTACGTCCTCCCCGACCAGCGCGCAGTACACGGCGGCGGACAGCAGCCCGTCCGCCGAACCGTCGGCCGCGAGTTCCTCCACCCGCGCCGGGGTGGGCATCCCCTGCCGTACGGCACCCAGCGCGTGCTGGAGCGCGTCCGACACGGGCTCGTGCCCGGGCCGCGCGGTCAGCAGTGCGAGTGCCCGCTGCACCGCCCCGTCGAGACTGTCGCCGAGGGCCAGAGCGTGCACGATCACGGCGTACGCGCCCGCCGACAGATAGGCGACGGGGTGCCCGTGGGTCTGCGCGGCGCACTCGACAGCCAGCTGTACGACGAGTTGCGGCTCCCACCCGACCAGCAGCCCGAAGGCCGCGGACCGGGCGGTGGCCTCGGGCCCGAGTTCGTTCGGGTTCTTGGGCGACTCCAGCGTCCCCATGGTGTCGTCGCCGAACCCGAGGAGAAGGGACCGGGTCGCGTCGCGGCGGGCGTACAGCCACTCCTCCCGGGCGAGCCACCCGTCGTCCTTGCGCCGCTCGTCGGGCCCCCAGTCCCGCTGCGTGGCGGCCCACCGCAGATACGCCCGGTGCAGATCGGTGGGCGGATGCCAGGCGCCGGTGTCCCGTCGCACCTGGGCCCGTATGAGCCCGTCCACGGTGAAGAGGCTGAGCTGGGTGAGATGGGTGACGGCCCCGCGGCGGCCGTACCCGAACCCGAGGTCCACGAGCCCCTCGGCGCCGTACGCCTCCCGGATCTCGTCCAGTCCGAGTCCGTCGATCGGCGCACCCAGCGCGTCACCCACGGCCACCCCGAGGAGCGTCCCACGCACCCGGCTCCGGAAGTCCTGCTGCTCGGCACGCCCCCAGACGACGGCCCCGGCTGTCGCACCCACCAAGACCTCCCATGGCGACCGTCCGTATGTACGACGCTCAGCACTGTAATCGACGGGGGGTGGGAGGTTCAGGGGGCGTGCGGGTATGCGAGGTGAGACCAGATTGATCCGTGAAGTCCTGTCATCACCCGGAATCGCCTGTCACCGAAAGGCGGAGGCGTTGCGGGCCGCCCAGTCGGCGAAGGTGCGGGGCGGACGGCCGAGGACCCGCTCGACGTCCGGGCTGACGCGGCGCAGGCCCGGTGACGGGTCGCCGAGGATGTCGAGGGTGGCGTCCGCGATGGGCTCCGGCATGAACCGCACCATTTCCGCCCTGGCCTCGCCCCGGGTCTGTTCGACGAACCGCACCGGCTCGCCCACCGCGTCCCCGATCGCGACGGTCTGCTGCCGGGGGGATATCGGGGCGGGCCCGGTCAGTTCGTGGACGCGCCCGGCATGGCCGGGATCCCGCAGCGCCACGGCGGCGACCTGGGCGATGTCCTCCGGATCGACCGTCGGCAGCGCGACGTCCCCGAACGGTGCCGCCACGGTCCGTTCGGCGCGCACCGCACCGGCCCACTGGAGGGTGTTGGAGTGGAACCCGCCGGGCCGCAGCATGGTCCATTCGAGCCCCGACCGCCTTACGGCGTCCTCGAGTTCGGAGGGATGGTCGCCGGTGGCGACGCCCTGCGAGGACAACAGCACGACCCGCCGGACACCACCGGCCCGGACGACTTCGAGGACGTCGTCGAGGTTGCCGCCTCGCGCCACGAAGTCGCCGGAGGTCAGGAGGAAGAGCGCTTCGGCCCCGTCGAGGGCGGGCTTGAGGGTCTGGGGTGCGGCGAGGTCGGCCTGGTGATGCCGTAGCCCTGCCGGGTTTTCACGGGGGCTCCGCCGGGACACGCCCGTCACCCGCTCCCCCGCCGCGAGGAGTTCCCTCACGAGGGGCCGCCCGACGTTCCCCGTAGCACCGGTCACCACGATCATGTTGCTCCCCTTTTCCGAGGTCCCTGGACTGGTTCCTGTGGACACACGGCGAAGCTACTATCGGGATGACAGTAGGTACCTAGAGGAAAGTAATGGCGGAGAGGGTTGATGTGACGGAGACCACAGCGCACGGCCGCGGGCCCAGGACCGATGTCCCGCCGGAGAACGCCTGCCCCATCGCCCCCGTGGTCGACATCGTCTTCAGCCGCTGGACCACACCGATCCTCTGGGCCCTCCACGAGTACGGCCGTCAGCGCTTCGTGGAAGTGGAACGCCGGATCGCCACCATCACCCCGAAGGTCCTGACCCAGCGCCTGCGCCAACTGGAACGCGACGGCCTGGTCCACCGCACGTACCACGCGGAAGTCCCGCCCCGGGTCGAATACGAGATCACCGAACTGGGCCGCAGCCTGGCCCCGCTGTTCGCGACGCTGGCGGAGTGGTCACCGAATCTGGAGAGGGTGGAGGAGGCTCGGCGGGCTTATGACGCCAGGGACGGGGGCGGGGGCCGGGCGGGGTGACGCCGCGAGCTGGGAGGGTTCTGGTGAGTACAAGCGGGGCCCAGGCAGCGGCATTCTTCCGTGAGATCGCTCGGACGCGCACCGTTTGGTGGGTTCGAGACGACGACGGCAGTCCGACCCCGGCCTCAAGTTCTGGGCAGCCAACTTTCCCCTATTGGTCGTCGAAGACCCGTGCGCAGCGCGCCGCTCAGCTGTGGGGACCTCAATTTCGAGCTGTTTCAATGCCGCTGGATCATTGGCGAAGCGCGGCTTTGCAGGATCTGGCCAAGGACGACTTCCGCGTAGGGATCAACTGGAGCGGACAGCGCCTGACCGGATGGGACTTCACTGTCGCTGACGTAGTCAACCGTCTCGTTCACGCGCTCGACGAGTCGCCTGGAACCGATCATCCCGCATAGCGATCCCGTATCGCGTCCCTCGCCTCGACCACCGCCGTCAGGCATGTGGTCGTGTGGGAGGGCCGGTCCGTCGCAGGGACGGTGAGCAGTTCGGTGAGGACGCCGGCCAGGGTGGCCAGGTCGTCCCATTCCGGGGTGAGGGTGAGGAGTTCGGACAGGCCCCGGTCCGCCGCCGGGCCGTCGGACAGGGCGCAGCCCAGGAAGCAGTGGGCCTGGGCTCGCATGACGGGCGCCATGTCGGGGTCCTGCTCGACCAGGTGGGAGAGGTCGCGCCAGAGGGGTTCGGCGGCGGTGGGGCCTTCGGAGCGGTGGACCGTCATGGCCAGTTGGAAGGTGCCGACGAGGGGGTCCGTGGTGCGCAGGCGCTCGGCGAGAGTGCGGGCCTGCGTCCACTCGCCGTCGTGGCGGTGGAGTTCGGCCCGTACGTCGTCCAGCTCCGCGGAGTCGGTCGCCGCCAACCGCTCCCTCGCCTCCTCCCCTCGTCCGCACCACAGCAGCAGTTCGATCGCCGCGCCCCGCTCCCACGTCATCCCGGCGTCCAGCGCCACGCAGCGGTCCAGGTCGGACAGAGCCTGCTCCGTGCGGCCGATCGCCAGACACACCCGGCCCCGCCGGCCGTAGGCCCAGGCGTACTCGGAGTCGGCGGTCACGGCGCGGTCCAGGTAGCGGAGGGCCTCCTCGTAGGACTTGCGGGTGTGGTGGATCGCTCCCAGTCCGGCCAGGGCGGTCTCGTGGGCGGGGTCCTGTGCCAGAACGGCCTGGAGGGCGGCCGACGCCTCGTCGTGCCGCCCCGCGAGCCAGTACGCCCAACCCAGCTCGGCCTGGATCCACTCGGCATCCGGCTCCGCCTCGGTGGCCCGCCGCAGATCCTCGAACATGCCGTCCCGGTCGTCCAGTCGACTCCTCACCCGGGATCTCATCGCCAGCGCCCAGGCGTAGTCGGGGATCAGCTCGACGGCCCGGTCGAAGTCGGCCAACGCCTCCTCGTACCGGTCGAGTTCGTACAGGGACTGGGCGCGGCTCGCAAGCGCCGACGCGTAGCCCGGCTCCAGGGACACGGCGCGCTCCAGTTCCGTCACCGCCTCCTCGTACCGCCCGGCGAGCCGGTACGCGTCGCCGCGTTCCGACGCGACCCAGGCCAGCTCGGGCGCGAGCGCGGCCGCCCGGTCGAGGTCGGCGAACGCCTTGTCCAGGTCACGCCGCGCGCGGTGCAGCCGCGCCCTGCGCACCAGCGCCCACAGGTATTCGGGGTCGATGCTCAGCGCACGGTTGAAGTCGGCGAGCGACTCGTCGAGCCGGCCCATGCCGTGCCGGCACACCGCCCGCCCGGTCAGGGCGATGTCGTCGGTGGGGTCGAGGGCGACGGCACGGCTGAAGTCGGCGTCCGCCTTGTCGAGACGGGACGCCAGACGGTAGGTCTCGGCCCGCTCGGCGAGGATCCACCCGTTGTCGGGGGCCAGTTCGACGGCTCGGTCGAGGGCGGCCAGGGCTGCCGGGTAGTTCTCGAGCAGCTGGTGGGTGACGCCCCGGCCGTAGTGGGCCAGCGGTTGCTCCGGGTCGAGCTCGACCGCACGGTCGTAGTCCTCGAGGGCCTGCGCGTACTCCTGGCGGTTGCGCAGGTCCCTGCCGCGCAGCGCGTGCGCCTCCGCCCGGCCGGCCGGGTCGAGACCGGGACGGGCCAGGAGCAGGTCCGTCGCCCTCGTCACCCCGCTCTCCTCGTCCGCGAGCGCCGCGGCCAACGACCTTCCCCACTCGCGCAGTACGGTGTTGTCCGCCGCGTCGCCCGCCTCCTCCAGCATCCGTGCCCAGCGGCGGGCGACGACCTCGTCCTCGCGGCAGGCCACGACGAACCCGCGCAGCGCCTCAGCGAGCGCCGCGGGCGGGCGGGCGCACAGCAGGTGGTACATCTCCTCCAGGCGCAGCTCGCACCATTCCTCGTCGGCCCACAACTCCTCGGCGCGGCGGCCGAATCCGGCGTCCTCCCGCCACTCGGCGAACGCCTCCGCGAGCCGCCGGTGCCGGGACGCCCACTCGGTCCGGGACCGGCGCCGCTCCAGCCGGAGCATCTGCGCGCGTACGACGTCGTGGTACTGGAGCCGGTCCCCGCGCTGTGCGACGAACGGCAGCCCGGTCAACCACGCGTACTGGGTGTCCAGTTCGTCTTCGGGGGCGGCGACGAGCACTCGGAAGACGTCCGCGTCCAGCCGTCTCGGCAGCGCGCAGGCCCTGGCGACCTTACGGCGGGCCTCCGGTTCCGGCTTCAGGAACCGTTCCACCGCCGTCTTGCTCGGGTCGATCACATCGTCCGGACCGTCGGGGCGTCTGGCCGCGAGCGTCGACACGAGGACCGGGAGACCGCCCGTCAGACGCAGCACCTCCTCGACGACAGGTTCGGCCACGACCCCCTGCGCGGCGAGCAGGCGGCGCGACTCGGCCTCGGTGAAGGGAGCGAGCGGCACCTCCGCCACCGAGTCCAGGCCGCCCCAGCGGGCGCTGTCCAGGGGGCGCTGACCCGCGGTGACCACGACGACGGCGGCGGGCAGCCGGCCGTGCTCACGGGGCTTGGTGAGGACGTCGTACAGCCACGGGTCGAGGAAGGGGCCGGTCCGCTCGTACGTGTCGAAGAACAGGACGATCCACGGTACGGCGGAGGCGGCGGCCCTCAGTTCGCCGAGCAGCACGGGGGTGAGGACCCGCTCCGGGGTGAGCACCAGGTCGACGTCGTCGAGGTTGCGGAAGCGGGCGCCGAGGCCGGCCCGCAGCCGGTCGGCCCCCTGGGCGAGCCGGTCGGCGGGAAGGGCCCGGGTGACCAGGCCGGCGCCCGGCAGGGCGGCCTCCAGTGCGCCCAGGCCGAGGTCCACCGCCATCCTGCTGCCGGCCGACGCCGGCTCCGGCGAGGACTCGGGCGCGAGCGCGGCGAGGGTGGCCGCCTCCGCCTCGCGCCGCCGCTCCCGCCAGGTCGCCAGGCGCCGCTCCAGATCCTTCAACCGCCGTCCCTGGTCGACGAATTCACGGCAGAGGGTCTCCAGCGCTTCCGGCACGCTGCCGACGCTGTCGTCGATGAAGGCGGTGAGCGCCCCGCGTTCACGGGCGAGTTGCGCCAACTCCTGAACCAGGGAGGTCTTTCCGATGCCCGCGCTGCCGTGGACGTGGAACCGGAAGCGGTGCCGGGCGTCGGTGGCCGGGATGTCGAAGTTCCGCAGGAACGCTGCCCGTTCGGTCTCGCGGCCCACGAACCCGGCCCGTGTGCGCCGCAGGATCAGCTCCTGCAGCGACGGCTCCGCCTGCGCCATGCGTCTGTCCCCTCGTCGCGGCCCGTCCGTGTCTCATTCTGGCGCAACCGATCTGGATCACGCCGTCCCGCACAGGGAAGATGGCCCCCATGGCATCGACACCCCCACGCACCCCACGCAGCGCACTCCACCTCTCCGCCACCCTCCTCACCGCGAGCGTCGCGCTGTACATAGCGCTCGTGGCGTTCGGGAACATCACGGACTTCGGGACCAACCAGGCGTTCGTGCAGCACGTTCTCGCGATGGATACGACGTTCAAGGACGACGATCTGATGTGGAGAGCCATCACCAGCAAGGGACTTCAGAACACGGCGTACGTCGCGATCATCGTCTGGGAGACGCTCTCGGCGCTCGTGCTGATCTACGGCACGTGGCTGTGGGTGCGCGGGGACGATCCGCGGGCCCGGCGCTTCTCCACCTACGGCCTGCTCATGCTCATGCTGCTCTTCGGCGCCGGGTTCATCGCGATCGGCGGGGAGTGGTTCTCCATGTGGCAGTCGGACACCTGGAACGGGCTGGACGCGGCGCTGCGGGTGTTCGTGCTGAGCGGGGTCGTGCTGCTGGTGGTCAATCTGCCGGACCGCAGCGCCAGTCAGCGCTAGTCGACGACGACGACCTTCGTCCCCGTCTCGCCGAACGTCCACAGCGCCGAGCCGTCCGCCGTCTTCATGCGGACGCCGCCGGTCTGGACGCCGTTCGCGGGCGGGGGCGAGGAGCCGTCCACCGCGTTGGAGAAGGCGACGTTCACGCCGCCCACGGCGGTGAAGTACACGATGTGCTCGATCCGCACGCCGTCGGACCCGGTCGTCGGGTCTCCCCGGCGCAGCGAGACCGAGTAGGTGCCGGGGGCCGGGTCCACCGTCCCCGGCCAGACGGCGAAGGTCCGCCGGGCCGCCTCGCTCGCGTCGATCAGCCAGACCCGCTTGTCGCCGAGCGAGTAGACGATCCGGCGGCCGGTCCCGGAGGCGTCCGGGACCGCGGTCGCCGACGGCTCCGGCTGCGCGGACGCGCGCGGGGACGCCGACACGCTCGGCCGGGCGGTGGCGGCCACGCTCGGCTTCGTTCCCTTGTCGGCCTGTACGGCCAGGGTGACGACGGCGGCGATCGCCCCCACGGTCAGACCCGTCACCCAGACCTTCGGGGCTGGCACGGCACGCATCTCCTCGGCTAAGGATCCCCGTCGAACGGGGGTCGGATCATCGTACCGGCCCCCGCCGAGACACCTTTCCCGTCAGTCCAGCACCGGCAGCAGCTCCGGCAGGTGCCCGTCGGAGACCTGCGCCGCCTTCTGCCGCTCCTCCGACACCTCCCCGTACAGGGTCGTGCGCGGACGTGCGGGACGGCCCGCCGCCTCCGCCACCGCGATCAGGTCCTTCACCGACTTGTACGAGCCGTACGACGAACCCGCCATCCGCGAGATCGTCTCCTCCATCAGGGTGCCGCCCAGGTCGTTCGCTCCCGAGCGGAGCATCTCCGCCGCGCCCTCCGTGCCCAGCTTGACCCAGCTGGTCTGGATGTTCGGCACCCAGGGGTGGAGCAGCAGGCGTGCCATCGCCGTCACCGCCCTGTTGTCCCGCATCGACGGGCCGGGGCGGGCGATGCCGGCCAGGTACACCGGGGCGTTGGTGTGGATGAAGGGGAGCGTCACGAACTCCGTGAAGCCGCCGGTGCGTTGTTGGATTCCGGCCAGCGTGCGCAGGTGGCCCAGCCAGTGCCGCGGCTGGTCCACATGGCCGTACATCATCGTCGACGAGGACCTGATGCCGACCTCGTGCGCGGTCTCGATCACCTCGATCCAGGTCGCCGTCGGCAGCTTGCCCTTGGTCAGGACCCAGCGGACCTCGTCGTCGAGGATCTCGGCGGCCGTGCCGGGGATGGAGTCGAGGCCGGCCTCCTTGGCCGTCGTCAGCCACTCGCGGATGGACATGCCGGTGCGGGTCGCGCCGTTGACGACCTCCATCGGGGAGAAGGCGTGCACATGCATGCCGGGCACCCGCTCCTTCACCGCGCGGGCGATGTCGAAGTACGCCGTTCCCGGCAGGTCCGGGTGGATCCCGCCCTGCATGCAGACCTCCACCGCGCCCACCTCCCAGGCCTGTTGGGCGCGGTCGGCCACCTGGTCCAGGGACAGGGTGTAGGCGTCGGCGTCGGTGCGCCGCTGGGCGAAGGCGCAGAACCGGCAGCCCGTGTAGCAGACGTTGGTGAAGTTGATGTTCCGCGTGACGATGTACGTGACGTCGTCGCCGGCCACCGACTTGCGGACGTCGTCGGCGATCCCGGTCAGCGCGTCCAGAGCGGGCCCGTCGGCGTGCAGCAGCGCGAGGGCTTCCGCGTCGGTCAGCTTCGTGGGGTCGTCGGCGGCTGTACGCAGCGCGTCCCGTACGTCCGTGTCGATGCGCTCGGGCACCATCCCGGGGGCGGCCGCCTCGCGCAGGGCGCCCCAGTCGCCGTAGACCTCGTCGAAGTCGTCGCGGCGGTCGGACGTACGGCCCTCGGTGTCGATCGTGGCGTGCAGATCCGTGCGGCCGGACGGGACGAAGACCTCCTCCGGCTCCTGCCAGGGCAGTCCCCGCGGAAGGGCATCGGGGCGGGCGAGGCCCGTCTCCGGGTCCGCCAGTGCCGCCACGTGCGGTCGCAGCCGTGGGTCCAGCCAGGGCTCGCCGCGCTGCACGAACTCTGGGTACACACAGAGACGTTCCCGCAGCTCGAAACCGGCCGCCGCGGACCGCTCGGTGAGCTCCTCGATCTGCGGCCAGGGCCGCTCGGGGTTCACATGGTCGATGGTGAGCGGACTGACCCCGCCCCAGTCGTCGATCCCCGCCCCGATCAGCCGCTCGTACTCGCTGTCGACGAGGTTCGGCGGGGCCTGGATGTTGGCGGCCGGGCCCATGATGAGGCGGGCGACGGCCACCGCGGCGACCAGCTCGTCCAGTTCCGCGTCCGGCATGCCGCGCATCGCGGTGTCCGGCTTGGCGCGGAAGTTCTGGATGATCAGCTCCTGGACGCTGTGATACGCCCGTGCTGTGCGCCGGAGCGCGAAGAGGGACTCGGCGCGCTCCTCGTACGTCTCCCCGATCCCGAGGAGGATGCCGCTCGTGAAAGGCACCGACGAACGCCCGGCGTCCTCCAGGACCCGTAGCCGTACGGCGGGCTCCTTGTCAGGGGAGCCGTAGTGCGGTCCGCCGGGCTCGGACCAGAGCCGCTCGGCGGTCGTCTCCAGCATCATGCCCATGCTCGGCGCGACGGGCTTCAGCCGCTGGAAGTCGGTCCAGGACAGCACGCCCGGGTTGAGGTGGGGCAGCAGGCCCGTCTCCTCCAGGATGCGGATGGAGATGGCCCGGACGTAGGCGATGGTGTCGTCGTAGCCATGGGCGTCAAGCCATTCCCTGGCCTCCGGCCAGCGGTCCTCGGGCTTGTCGCCGAGGGTGATCAGGGCTTCCTTGCAGCCCAGCGCGGCGCCCTTGCGGGCCACCTCCAGCACCTCGTCGGGGGACATGAACATGCCGTGGCCGGCCCGGCGGAGCTTGCCGGGCACGGTCACGAAGGTGCAGTAGTGGCACTTGTCCCGGCACAGCCGGGTGAGGGGGATGAAGACGCTCTTCGAGTACGTGATGACACCGGGTCGGCCCGCCTGTGCGAGGCCCGCGTCCCTGACGCGGGCGGCCGACGCGGTGAGGTCGTCCAGGGCCGGGCCGCGGGCCTGGAGCAGCACCGCGGCCTCGGACACGTCGAGGGCGACGCCGTCCCTGGCACGTTTGAGAGCGCGACGCATGGAGTTCTCGGTGGGGCCGGTACCGCCGGGGCGGTCGGTGGGGCCGGTTCCGGAGGTCGCGGAAGTCGTCATCCTTCGAGCATACGAGCGGTGTGATCAGGGCAGAGGTGTCGTCCGAAGGTGGGTGACGTCACACACCCTCACCCTCGCCCTGGACATAACGGGCATACTCGTCGAGCACCTTGAGCACCTCGGCCTCCCCCGCCGGGGGCAGCTGCAGCACGACCTCCTCGATCCCGAGCTCAGCGTAGTGGGCGAGCTTTCCGGGGGTGGGGACGACGGCGTACGGGACGACCTGGAGCGTGGCCGGGTCGCGGCCCGCGTCGGCCCAGGCGGTGCGCAGCACGGGCAGCGACTCGGTCAGACCGCGTCCGCCGATGGGCAGCCAGCCGTCTGCGTACTCGCAGATGTGGGAGAACAGCTTGGGCCCTGCGGCGCCGCCCACAAGGGTCCGCTTCCGGACAGGCTTGGGGAAGGCGTGGCTGGCCCGGACGCTCCCGAACTCCCCTTCGTAGGCGGTCGGCTCGTCCGCCCAGAGCGCCTGCATGAGCGCCATCCGGTCGCGGACCAGCTCCCTGCGCGTCCGCCACTCGACGCCATGGTCGGCGGCTTCCTCGACGTTCCAGCCGAAGCCGAGTCCGAGCGTGAACCGCCCGCCGGAGAGGTGGTCGAGCGTCGCAATCTGCTTGGCGAGGTCGATCGGGTCGTGCTGGGCGACGAGCGTGATGCCGGTGCCGAGTCCGAGCCGCTCGGTGACGGCGGCGGCCTGGCCGAGCGCGACGAAGGGGTCGAGGGTACGGCCGTACTCGCGCGGCAGGTCACCGCCCGCCGGGTACGGGGTGATCCGCTCGACGGGGATGTGGGTGTGCTCGGGCAGATACAGCCCGGCGAAGCCCCGCGCCTCCAGCTCACGGGCGATCCGGGTCGGGGTGATGGTCTCGTCGGTGAGGAAGATCGTCACGGAAATTCGCATGACTGCATCTGTACCGGGCGGGGGCCGGGATGTCCATACCGACTGGTCGGCATCAGCGCCGTGATCGAGTCCGCTGCCGTGTGTCGGTCATCTGTCGGAGCTGTCGGTCGGATGTCGGGGGCTTGTCGACGGGGGCCCGGAGTCTTGTCTCAGATCCCGCCGGGTGACCGCCCGACGGCCCTGCGACCTCCCAGGAGTCACCATGACCACCCACGTCACGATCATCGGCGCCGGACTCGGCGGCCTCACGCTCGCCCGCGTCCTGCACGTCAACGGCATCCCGTCCACCGTCTACGAGGCGGAGTCCTCGCCGACGGCGCGTGCACAGGGCGGGATGCTCGACATCCACGACTACAACGGACAGCTCGCCCTCCAGGCGGCCGGACTGATGGACGAGTTCCGCGGTCTGATCCTGGAGGGCCGTGAGGCGACGCGGTTGCTCGACCGGGACGGGACCGTCCTGTTCGAGAAGGCCGACGACGGCACCGGCGGCCGCCCCGAGGTGCAGCGCGGCGAACTGCGGCAGCTCCTGCTGGACTCGCTCCCGGCCGGGACGGTCCGCTGGGGCCACAAGGTCAGCGGCACGCGTGCGCTCGGCGAGGGCCGCCACGAGGTGACGTTCGCCGACGGGAGCACCGTCGTCACCGGTCTGCTGGTCGGCGCGGACGGTGCCTGGTCGCGGGTACGGCCGCTGCTCTCCACCGCCACACCCGAGTACACCGGCATGTCGTCCGTCGAGACCTATCTGTTCGACGCCGACACCCGGCACCCGGCCGCCGCGAAGGCGGTCGGCGACGGGGCACTGTTCGCGCTGATGCCGGGAAAGGGGCTCACCGCGCACCGCGAGAAGGGCGGCACCCTGCACACCTACGCGATGCTCGCCCGGCCGCAGGACTGGTTCGCCAACATCGACTTCACCGACCCCGCCGCGGCCACCGCCCGGATCACGGCGGAGTTCGCCGGCTGGGCCCCGGAACTCACCGCGCTGATCACCGACACCGACACCGCGCCGGTCCTGCGTCCCCTCAACGCGCTGCCGGCCGAACACCGGTGGGACCGGGTACCTGGCGTGACCCTCCTGGGCGACGCCGCCCACCTCGCGGCCCCCAACGGCGAGGGCGCCAACCTGGCCATGCTCGACGGCGCCGAACTCGGCCAGGCCCTGGCCGCCCACCCCGACGACCTCGAGACCGCGCTCACCGAGTACGAGCGGGCCATGTTCCCGCGCAGCACGGAGGCCGCGACCGAGGGGGCCGAACTGTACGAGTTCATGTTCGGCGCGACCACGCCTCATGGGCTGCTCGACATGTTCACGGGGGAGGAGCGGGGCGAGTGAACCACTCGGGCCGACTTCCACGTTCGGAACCGCTCGGTCATGCGTTGAGGTAGCGGTGTCTGCCATCGCTCGGCAAGACGAAGAGTTGGCCGTCCCGAACCTGCCATTCAGTCGTGCCGTTGACTTCATGGCTGGCGAGGAAGAGGCCTGTTACGCGGTCTCCGTCCTCGTTGGCCGGGATCCTCGCCATGTCCCGGATCTGGTGAACGAGCCAGTCCAGGCCCGACTCGCGGATGTCGGCGCCGTAGAACAGGTAATGAGTCCAGTTGACGTGCCGGCGGGGTGTGCCCCATCCGTTGGAGTAGTGGTCGTCTTCATGGGACGAGATGATCTCCTGGGCTGCGGCGAGTTGTTCCTCGTCGCACTCCAGCCTTCCTCTCCCCATGTCGGCCGACGTCACAGCGTCGGCACGTGAGCTCGGCATCGCCCCGTTCACCATGATCCATTCCATCGCCCAGAACCTGTGAGGGAGCCGACATGATCACGGACCGTTGGCAGAAGTCGTCCTACTGCCAGGAAGGCGACGCCTGCGTCCACATATCCACCGACCTCAACAAAGTTCACATCACGGACTCCGACGCCGCCCAAACCATCATCACCGTCAGCCACAGCGCCTTCGCCGCCCTGCTGAAGTCACTCTGACCCGTCCGCCAGGTCCGCCACCACCGCCGCATGGTCCGACGGCCACACCCCGTCCACCGGACCGTCGCCCGCGCGCCGGACGCCCAGGACATGGCCCAGCCCCCTCGCCCCCGGCGGGCCCACGTGGATGTAGTCGATGCGGACCGGCGGGTCCACGCGGACGTACGGGTTCGCCGGATCCCAGGTCGCCGAGGGGGCCGTAGGATCCGCGTACTCCCAGGCGTCCAGGAAGAGTTGGTCCGGTGCGGCGGGGGCCGTCTTGTAGCCGCCGAAGAGGCGGACCTCGTCGGAGTCGGGCCAGGCGTTGAAATCGCCGGTGATGACGGGCGGGAAGTCGGTGCCCGACCTGTGCGTCGCCACGAACTCCGCCAGCGCCGTGACCTGCTGGCAGCGGATCGCAGACGCGGTGGGGGCAGAGGTGAGGTGGGTGGTGAAGAAGGGGATGTCGTACGACGGGCCGGCCAGCCGGGTGTGGAAGGCGAGGCGGCCGTCGTCCAGCGCATCGGGGGCCGGCAGCCGCAGGACGGCCTGGTCGACCACCGGCCAGCGGCTCAGCACCGCGTTGCCGACCTCCACCCCCGGGTCGCCTATGCGCCGCTGCCAGCGCTCCGAGGCGGGCGACGCGGCCCACGCCCAGTGCAGGCCGAGCTCGCCGGCCAGCCACCGCGCGAGATTCTCGGAACCCGCCGACCACACCTCCTGCAGTCCCACCACATCCGGCCGCAGCTCCCGCAGCACCGCCAGGATCGCCTTCTGGCGTTCCTCCCACGGGCCGAAGCGCCACCACAGGTTCCAGGTCACCACACGCATCGCCGACACCCTTCGTCCACCCGGCCGCACCCTGAGATCATCGAGGCCGTCGGTCAGGTTACGGAAGACCGGAGAGAAGACCAGAGACAGGAGTCTCACCACCCATGTCCCGCAACGCCGAGCGCAAGTACCGCGCAGCCACAGCCCTTCAGCGACGCTTCAACCCGCTCATGCGCCGACTGCCGCTCCAGACCGTCCTGGAGACCACCGGCCGCACCTCGGGCCTGCCCCGCAGAACCCCGGTGGGCGGCAAGCGGGTCGGCGGATCCTTCTGGCTGGTCTCCGAGTTCGGCGAGCGTTCGCAGTACGTCCGCAACATCAAGGCGGATCCGCGGGTGCGGGTGCGCATCCGGGGGCGGTGGCACGCCGGGACCGCCCATCTCATGCCGGACGACGACACCGCCGTACGACTGCGCTCGCTGCCACGGATGAACAGCGCGGCGGTACGGGCCATAGGGGCCGGTCAGTTGACCGTACGGGTGGATCTGGACCAGTGAAGAGATACGGTGAATTCGCCGACCGGACATCCCTCGGCATGTGTCTCGTTCGCGGAGGATGAGAGAAGGATGGACCGGGCGCTGCTGGCCGACTTTCTCCGCGCGCGCCGGGAGGTGCTGCAGCCGGAGGACGTCGGGCTTCCCCGCGGTCCGCGGCGTCGTACCGGGGGGCTGCGGCGCGAGGAGGTCGCCGCACTGGCCGGCATGTCGGTCGACTACTACAGCCGGATCGAGCAGCAGCGCGGCCCGATGCCGTCCGAGCAGGTGCTCGCCGGGCTCGCCCGGGGACTGCACCTCAGCCTGAGCGAGCGGGACCACCTCTTCGAACTCGCCGGGCACTCGGCACCGCGACGGCAGCTGCGCGACGACCACGTCAGCCCCACCATGATGCGCATCGTCGAACGGCTCGCGGACACACCGGCATTGGTGATGTCACGGTTCAACGAGACGCTGCTGCAGAATCAGCCGGCGGTCGCCCTGCTGGGCGACTACACCCGCTTCAGCGGCATGTCCCGCTACCTGGTCTACCGCTGGTTCACCGACCCCGCGCAACGCGACCTCTATCCCATCGAGGACCACGACCTACGAGGCAGGGTCTTCACCTCGGAGATCCGGGCGGCGTACACGGCGGACCCGCAGGGAACCGCCGGCGAGATCGTCGCCGCGCTGCTGGAGGTCAGCCCCGAGTTCACCGAGGTCTGGCGGTTGCACGAGGTGGACGTCACCCACCACAACGACCTCAAGCGCTACCGGCATCCCGAGCTGGGTGAACTGGAGCTGTACTGCCAGCGCCTCGTCGACCCCGACCAGGCCCAGGAACTCCTGGTCTTCTCCGCCACACCCGGCACACCCAGCTACGAAAAGCTCCAACTCCTGTCCGCCGTGAGGGACTAGGCCGTGTCTCTCCGATCTGTTCAGACCAGGGTGGATATGCAGAACGGGTGGCCTGCGGGGTCCAGCAGGACCCGCCACCGGTCGGGGTCCGGCTGGAACTCGGGCTTGACGGCCCCCAGGGCCAGCAGCCGGGCCTGCGCGGCCTCCAAGTCATCGACGCCCAGGTCGATGTGGGCCTGCTTTTCCTGGGAAGCAGCCGGCCAGGTGGGACGGCGGTAGTCGGCCAGCCGGTTGAACCCGAGTCCGGCCGCGCCCTCCTGGCCGAGGAGGACGAAGTCGTCGGTGGAGAAGACGACGGGCAGACCGAGGGCCTCGCCGTAGAAGCGGGCCAGTTCGGCGGGGTCCGGGCAGTCGAAGGTGACGGCCGAGTAGCGGAACGTGGGTGCGGAGGTGTTTTCCGTGGTCATGAAGAGGACCCTAGGCCGGGACCAGGACAGATTCGGTCCTGGTCATGTGGAACACTTTGGAACGTGATCAGCGCATCCGCCCGCCTGCTGCGACTGGTCTCCTTGCTTGCCGCCAAGCCGTCGTGGACCTGCGGCGAGCTGGCCGACCGGATGGCGGTCACCGACCGCACGGTGCGGCGGGACATCGCCAAGCTCCGGGAACTCGGCTACGCCATCGAGTCCGACCCGGGACCATGGGGCGGTTACCGTCTCCGCGCCGGAGCCCGGACGCCGCCGCTGATCCTCGATGACGAAGAAGCACTCGCCGTTGCTGTCGGACTGCGCGAGGCCGCGCTCAGCGGTGCTCTCGGCGGCGACCAGGCCGCGCTGTCGGCGCTGCTGAAACTGCAGCAGGTTCTGCCCCAGCGCATCGCGGACCGGCTGACCGAGATGGACGACGCCTTCGTACACACCCCCAGACCCGACGAGCCGCAGATCACGCCCGGCATGCTGCTGGAACTGGCCGCCGCGTGCCGTCGAGGCGAGCGTGCCCAACTGTCGTACCGCGACTGGGAAGGAAAAGCCACGGTCCGGGACATCGACCCGTACCGCCTCGTTCACACCGGACGCCGCTGGTACTTCGTCGCCCGGGACGTGACGCGGGATCAATGGCGAACCTTCCGGGCCGACAGGGTCGACCGACTGCAGCCAACCGGGCACGCGGTGGAACTCATCGACCCACCCGACCCGGCGCTGCTCGTCTCCCGCTCCGTCGCCACCGGCCCCTACCCTCTCTCTGCCACGATCCGTCTCCCGGTGTCCATGAACCAAGCCCTGCGGCTGATTCCTGCGACGGTCGGCACCCACCGTGCCGAAAGCCCCGACACCACGATCGTCGACATCGGCGGTCCCGACGCGGACGGGCTCGCCAGGTACCTCCTCAGCCTGGCCACGCCCCTACGAGTCCTCTCACCGGACGCTGTCCGGCAGGCCCTGCTACGCCGTACCCAGGAACTCTTCGAGGACAACGCGAACGGTCAGTCCACGCCGGGCTGAAGCACCTCCCAAAACCGATTGCAGTCCGGCCCGGGCCCTGACTACGGTTCGCGCATGTCTGTTACGCCCCGTGTCTCTTAGCTCGGACACCAGCTTCGACGTCACCCTTGTGCCCTTGAGCTGTTACGGAGCGTAACTCCATTGAATACTCTTCGCGGTCCCGGCCTGTTCCGGAACCGGGACTTCTCGCTGCTGCTGAGCGGCCAGTTGGTCTCTGCTGTCGGTGACCAGGCTCATTTCATGGCCCTGCCGCTGATCGTGCTGGCCCTCACCGGGTCGGCCACCCAAGCCGGCTTCGTACTCGGCCTCGGTACCCTTTCGTTCCTGGTGTTCGGTCTGATCGCCGGCGCCTTGGTCGACCGGTGGGACCGTAAGGCCACCATGATCTGGTGTGAGCTCGGCCGGGCCGTGCTCACCGCCGGCGTCGCCGTCGCGCTGTGGCTGAACAGGCTCACCATGCCCCAGCTGTATGCGACAGCGGTGCTTGTCGGGATCCTGAGCACTCTCTTCCAGGTGGCGAACACAGCGGCGTTGCCCAACGTGGTCGGTCCGCGCCAGTTGTCCGCCGCGCTCGGCTACTCGCAGTCCGCCGCCGGCGCGGTGGGCATCTTCGGAGCCTCGCTCTCCGGTGCGCTCTACGCCGTCGGCCGGACCGTGCCGTTCGCCGTCAACGCGGTTTCCTTCGCGGTGTCCGCGGCGTCGCTGCGTTTGATGCGTGCTCGATTCCAAGTGGACCGGCAGGACGTGCGGACGACGTCCCGACTCACCACCGAGATCCGAGAGGGGCTCGGCTGGCTCTGGCGTCAGCCGGTCATCCGCTTCCTCACCCTGGTCTCGGCCGCTGACAAGGTACGTTACGGCGCCGGGTACCTGTTGATCATCACTCTCGCCCGGCAGGTGGGTGCCTCGCCGCTGTGGATCGGCGTCATCTTCAGCGGCGCGGCGGTCGGTGCCATGGCGGGGGCGCTGGTCTCGGACAGGGCGACGCGACGCTTCCCGCTGGGCCGGATCGCCGTGGTGATGCTTTGGTTGGAGGCATTGATGTTCCCGCTGTACGCGCTCGCGCCCAACCCGCTGCTGCTGGCAGCGGTCGCGGCCGCCGAGTCGCTGGTGGCTCCCATCTATGCCGTGGCCATGACCACCCACCAGCTGGCCATCACCCCCGATGAGCTGCGAGGCCGGGCCACGAGCGCGGTCTCCACGCTCACCACGGGAGCCTTGTCGATCGGCACACTCGCGGGCGGCGCCCTGATCACCACACTGGGTGCCAAGCCGCTGGTCTGGCTCTGCGGAGCATGGCTGCTCGTCCTGGCCCTCCTCACCACGGCCAACCGGGCCGTGCGGCAAGCACCGCCGGCGGGCGCGCTTCCACAGCAACAGGCCACCAGCGCGGCCGAGACCGCCGACATGACTGGCTGACACCCAGCGCCACGGCCACCGTTGATCGTCAGTGGGCGGAAGAGCACTGACCTTTCAGCGGTGGCCGCTGCAGCGTCAGCCTGCGGAGAAGTCCTCACATGAAAGATCGCCAGGCGCACCTTGCCTGATGCGGCACTGGTTGTATGAGTCATCTCCACCTGCACCGCTCGGTCTGCCACGGACAACTTGTCCGTGGATAAGTGAGGCCTTCATCCGGGTTCTGATCAACGCCACGCTTGATCAGTCGAACACGGGAGGCTGAGATGAACCGGGCGCTGCTGGCCGACTTTCTCCGGGCACGTCGGGAGGTACTGCAGCCGGATGACGTCGGGCTTCCCCGGGGGCCGCGGCGTCGTACCGGGGGGCTGCGGCGCGAGGAAGTGGCCGCACTGGCCGGCATGTCGGTCGACTACTACAGCCGGATCGAGCAGCAGCGCGGCCCGATGCCATCGGAGCGAGTGCTCGCCGGGCTCGCCCGGGGACTGCACCTCAGCCTGAGCGAGCGCGACCACCTCTTCGAACTCGCCGGGCACTCGGCACCGCAACGGGTCCTGCGCGAGGACCACGTCGGCCCCACCATGATGCGCATCGTCGAACGGCTCGCGGACACACCGGCGTTGGTGATGTCCCGGTTCGGTGAGGCGCTGCTGCAGACCCGTCCCGCGGTCGCCCTGCTGGGCGACTACACCCGCTTCAGCGGACTGTCCCGCTACCTGGTCTACCGCTGGTTCACCGACCCGGCGCAACGCGCGCTCTACCCCGTCGAGGACCACGCCTTGCGGGGCAGGGTCTTCACCGTGGAGATCCGGGCGGTGCACACGGCGGAGCCCATGGGCAGGGCCGGCGAGATCGTCGCCGCACTGCTGGCGGTCAGCCCGGAATTCACCGAGGTCTGGAAGTTGCACGAGGTGGACGTCACCCACCACAACGACCTCAAGCGCTACCGCCATCCCGAGCTGGGCGAACTGGAGCTGTACTGCCAGCGCCTCGTCGACCCCGACCAGGCCCAGGAACTCCTGGTCTTCTCCGCCACACCCGGCTCACCCAGCTACGAAAAGCTCCAACTCCTGCCCGCCGTGGGCGCTCAGACATCGCATGACCCAAAAGTGCTTCGAAGGGACTTCCCATGAAGGCAGTACGTTTCCACGAGTACGGCGACCCGAGCGTCCTGCGTTACGAGGACGTCGAGCAACCCGTACCCGGCGCCGGGCAGGTTCTGATCCGGGTCGCCGCGACGTCGTTCAACGGTGTCGACGGCAACATCCGCGGGGGCTTCATGCAGGGCCCCATCCCGGTGACGTTGCCGCACACTCCCGGCATCGACGTCTCCGGCACGATCGACGCGCCGGGTGAGGGCGTGGCCGGCCTCGAGGTCGGCGATCAGGTCGTCGGCTTCCTGCCGATGGCGGGCACCGGCGCGGCCGCCGAGTACGTGGTGGCCCCGGCCGAGATTCTGACGCCGGCGCCCCGGAGCATCCCGCTGCCCGACGCCGCCGCGCTGCCGCTGGTGGGTCTCACGGCCTGGCAGGCGCTGTTCGATCACGCGAAGCTGGCGCCGGGGCAGCGCGTGCTCATCAACGGTGCGGGCGGCGCGGTAGGCGGCTACGCCGTGCAGCTGGCCAAGAACGCCGGCGCGTACGTGATCGCCACGGCCGGCCCGCGCAGCAGCGAGCACGTCGAGACGGCGGGTGCCGACGAGGTCGTCGACCACACCGCCACCGAGGTGACCGCGGCGGTGACCGAGCAGGTCGACGTCGTGCTCAACCTCGCGCCGATCGACCCGGCGCGGCTGACCGCGCTGCTCACCATGATCCGTTCCGGTGGAGTGCTGGTGAACACCACGGTGTGGATGCCCGCGCCCAGCGACGAGCCGCGCGGTGTGCGCGGCATCGACCTGTTCGTCAACAGCGACGCCGAACAGCTGTCGCGGCTGGTGGCGCTGGTCGACTCCGGCGAGCTGCGCGTCGACGTGGCGCAGCGGGTGCCGCTGGCGGAGCTGCCGGCAGTCCACACCCGGGCCGCCACGGGCGAGCTGCACGGCAAGGTCGTCATCGTCGCGCCCGGCACCTGATCCTCACCCGACCGGCCATTGAAGGAGTCGACCCAGATGATCCCCGACGACGACCCGTCCCGCTCACTGACCGTGGCGGACCCCGACGATCCCGGCACGACGTACATCTCTCTGGTGGGCAACACGTACGCCATGCTGGTCACCGGCGAGCAGACCGACGGCCGGTACTGCCTGATCGACATGCGCGTCCCCGACGGCGGCGGCCCGCCGCCGCACCGGCACGACTTCGAGGAGATGTTCACCGTCCTCGAGGGCGAGATCGAGTTCACTTTCCGCGGCGAGAAGCACACCGTGCGGGCCGGGTCCACGGTCAACATCCCGGCCAACGCCCCGCACAACTTCCGCAACGCTTCGGGTGCGCCGGCCCGCATGCTGTGCATGTGCACCCCCGCCGGCCAGGACGAGTACTTCACGCGCATCGGCGATGTCGTCGCGGGCAAGGACGCGCCGCCACCCCACCTGTCGGAGAACGAGCTCGCGGAGCGCCGCCGCCGCGCGGCCGAGTTGGCCCCGACCTACCGGAGCGAGTTCCTGTGAGTGGCAGGAGCACATGAGCAGTCGGTGCGGCGGCGGCCCCCGCGCCGGCGGAAAGCCGCCGCCGCACCGCTCAGAGAGTCACGTGTGTCACTTCGCCGGCTTGTAGAAGGCGTACGTCGCGGTGTACGCCACGCTCACCTGGTCCGTGCCGGTGCAGGCGGCGGCCGGGGCGACGCCGCCGGTGGTGTTGAGGCGCTGTATGTAGGAGACGCCCGCGAAGACGCCCGCGCCCCGGGTGGCGGTGGCCTGGAGCAGGAGCTCGGGGATGGTGCCGGTCTTGGGGGAGCTGGCGATCGCCGCGGCGTTCACCGCGCTGCCGTCCACCGTGGAGACCCAGACGGGGCCACGGGAGTGCAGGGCGACCGTGCGGCCTCTCCTGTCCGACAGGGTGGCGGCCGGCTCCAGGAGCTTCCAGGCACCGTCGGTGCAGGTGTAGGTCTGCACGCCCCGGGCCGGGTAGACGCCCGTCAGCTTGTTGCCGTCGGGCACCTTGAGGGCCGCGGGGGCCTTCACGGGCTTCGGCGCCGCGTCGGCGGGGGCCGCGTTACCGGCGGTCGTCCCCAGGAAGGCGGTCGCGGCGGCGAGGGCCGCGGTGGTCAGGGCGAGACGCTTGGTGAGCTTCAAGTCGGTTCTCCGGAAGGGTTCTTGACTGGTTTTCAGTACAGCGACATCGATGTCGCCGCCCCCGGTCCGGGACTCTACGGGCCCGCCCGAGGGTTACCGGCCAGTTGGCCGAACCCCGTCCCGAGAAGCCGCCTCACCCCGGCCAGACGATCGACTGCACCTCGCTGTAGGCGTGCAGCGCGTACGACCCGCAGTCCCGTCCGACCCCGCTGCTGCGGAAGCCTCCGAACGGTGCCTCCATGTTGCGGCCGACCGTGTTGACCCCGACTCCCCCGGCCCGTAGTCGCCGTGCCACCCGGAAGGCGCGGGCCACGTCCGCCGACCAGACGTAGTCGATGAGGCCGTAGTCGCTGTCGTTGGCGAGCGCGATGCCCTCCTCCTCGTCGTCGAAGGGCGTCACGGTGACGACCGGGCCGAAGATCTCCTCGCGGACCACCCGCAGCTCCGGGCCGCAGTCGGCGAGGAGGGTGGGGGCGACGTAGAAACCCCGGTCCAGGGCGGGCCGTTCACCGCCCACGATGACGGAAGCGCCTTCCTTGCGGCCGAGTTCGACGTACGACTCCACCCGCTCCCGGTGCGCCGCCGAGATCACCGGCCCGACGACCGTCCCGGCCTCCCGGGGGTCGCCCACCTTCAACCTGCCTGCGTATCCGGCCAGTTGCTCGACAAGCCGCTCGTAGACCCCCCGCTGCACCAGCACCCGCGTCGGTGCCGTGCAGATCTGTCCGCTGTAGAAGGAGAAGGTGGTCCCGATCCCGGCCACGGCCGATCCGAGATCCGCGTCCTCGAAGACGACCGCCGCTCCCTTCCCGCCCAGCTCCATCAACTGCCGTTTCATGGACCGCCCGCACACCTCGCCGATGCGCTGTCCGACGGCCGTGGAGCCGGTGAAGCTGACCATGTCGACGTCCGGCGAGTCGACCGCGGCCTCACCGACCTTCACGGAACGGCCGCTCACCACGTTCACGCCCCCGCGCGGCACCCCGGCGGCCTCCAGCGCCTCCGCCATGCGGTAGACGGAGAGGGGGTCCTGCGGGGCGGGCTTCACGACCACCGTGTTGCCCATGGCGAGGGCGGGGGCGATCTTGCCCGCCGGGTTCGCCCAGGGGTTGTTGTACGACGTGATGCAGGTGACGACCCCGACGGGCTGCCGGACGGCCAGCGCGCCCATCACCGCGGCCTTCCCCATCGGCCCGGCCTCGTTGACCTGCGGCGGGATCGCCCACTCGGCGGGCTCGACCTGCGCGTACCGCCGGAAGCGGGCGGCGGCGACGCCGACCTGCATCGCGCGGGCCGTGGCGGTGGTCGCCCCGGTCTCGGCCTGGGCGAGTTCGGCGTACGGCACCAGGCGGGCGCGCATGAGGTCGGAGGCGCGGGCGAGGATCGCCGCCCGCTCCCCCGCCGGCGTGCGTGACCACGGCCCGAAGGCCTCGCGGGCCGCGGCACAGGCCGCGCGCACCTGATCCCGCGAGGCCTCCGGAGCCCACCCGACGGTCTCCTCGGTGGCCGGATCGACCACCGCGTAGTGCCCGCCGTCCGGCACCACCCACTCACCGCCGACGAACAGCCGTTGCTCCTCCGGAGAACTCACCTGGTGCTCACCGTCCGCGTGTCCCGTCCGGACCGCAGCACCCGGCCCGGTACGGCCCCGCTCACCACGTCGTCCCGGATCGCCTCGACCCCGTTGACCCATACGGCCCGTATCCCGATCGCCTTGGCGTCCAGCCGTGGACTGTCACCCGGCAGGTCGTGCACCAGGGTGGCCGTGCCCGCGGCGATCCGTTCCGGGTCGAAGAGCACGAGGTCCGCATGGAAGCCCTCCTCGATCCGCCCGCGCTGCCGCAGGCCGAACAGCTGGGCCGGGTCGTCGGTGAGCATCTTCACGGCCTGCTCCAACGACGTCAGCCGCCGCCCGCGCAGACAGTCCCCGATGAAACGGGTCGTGTACGGCGCCCCGCACATCCGGTCCAGATGCGCGCCCGCGTCGGACCCGCCCAGCAACACGTCCTCGTGCTGCCAGGCCTCGGCACGCATCGCCCAGGACGCCGGGTCGTTGTCGGTGGGCATGGGCCACAGGACCGTACGCAACGAGTCGGCCGCGCAGATCTCGACCAGCGCGGCGAACGGCTCCTGCCCGCGCTCGGCCGCGATGTCCTCCACGACCCGCCCACTGAGCCCACGGTTCGTCTCGCTGTAGGTGTCGCCGATGACGTACCGCCCGAAGTTGGTCAGCCGCCGGAAGACCCCGGCCTCCTTGGACTGGGACTGCCTGAGCAGTTCCTTCTGTATGTCGGGGTCGCGCAGCTTCTCGATCCGCTCGGGGACGGGCAGTCCGAGCACCGGTCCCCAGCCGGGGATCAGGTTCAGTGCGCAGAAGGTGCCCAGGGACATGTTCATCGGGGTGAGGATCGGCATGGTCAGCGCCACCACCCGGCCGCCCGCCTTGCGGGCCTGCTCGCTCGCGAACAGCTGCCTCGGCACCCGCTCCGGCACGGCCGAGTCGATGGTCAGCACGTTCCAGTTCAACGGCCGCCCGGCCGCCGCGCTCATCTCCACGAACAGTTCGATCTCGGCATCGCTGAACTGATCGAGACACCCGGCGACGATCGCCTCGATCTGCGTCCCCTCGTGCTCCCCGACGGCCCGCGACAGGGCCAGCAGCTCGGCGGGCAGCGCGTGCCGGGACGCCACGGGCTTTCCGTCCCCGTCGGAGTGCGTGGACGACTGAGTGGTGGAGAAACCCCAGGCGCCGGCGTCCATGGCCTCGTGGAACAGCCGCAGCATCTCGGCGAGTTGCTCCTCGGACGGCTGGCCCCCGATGGCGTCCGGCCCCATGACATACCGCCGCAGCGCGCAATGGCCCACCATGAAGCCGGCGTTGACCGCGATCCGGCCTTCGAGAGCGTCCAGGTACTCGCCGAAGGAGTGCCAGCTCCAGGGTGCCCCCTCCTCCAGGGCGACCAGCGACATCCCCTCGACCTTGGACATCATCCGGCGGGTGTAGTCGGCGTCGTCCGGGCGGGCCGGGTGCAGAGGCGCCAGCGTGAAGCCGCAGTTCCCGGCGGCGACCGTGGTGACCCCGTGGTTGAGCGAGGGGGTCGCGTACGGGTCCCAGAACAGCTGGGCGTCGTAGTGCGTGTGCGGATCGACGAACCCGGGAGCGAGGACGAGCCCTGAGGCGTCCTCGCTGCTGCGGGCCTCCTCGGCGACACCCCGGCCGATCACGGCGATACGACCGTCCCGGATGCCGACGTCGGCGGTGAAGGCGGGCGCACCGGTCCCGTCGACAACGGTCGCACCCTTGATGACGTGATCGAGCATGGAACCGAGCCCCCTTATGCGGATTCGCGGAATCGGGTCGTCCGGTGCACCGGATCCGTGTCGATCTTCGGGATCACGTGCTCCCCGATGAGCCGGATCGTCTGCAGCGTCTCCTCCTTCGGCACCCCCACCGGCAGCCCGAAGCTCAGCTGGTCCGCCCCGGCCTGCTCCCACCGCTTGCACTGCCGGACCACCTCGTCCGGGTCCCCGCAGATCAGCAGCTCCTCCTCGATGAGCACCTCCACGAACTCCGCGGTGTACTCGGGCAGCGTCTCCGGCCACACCGGGAACCCCTCGGGCCGCGGGAAGGTGTCGTGGTACCGGAACACCAGGGACGGCAGATAGTGCAGCCCCCCGTTCACGGCGATCTCGATCGCCTCGGCGTGCGTCGGCGCGCAGATGGCCGTCGTCGTCACCATCACGTTGTCGTTGACGAAGTCCCCGATCGGCTCGGCGTCGACCACCGCCGTCTTGTACTGCTCGAGGACCCACTCCATGTCGGAGACCTTCTGCACGCTGAAGCCCAGCACTCCGAGCCCCTTGCGCGCGGCCATGGCGTACGACGGCGGCGACCCGGCCGCGTACCACATCGCGGGGTGCGACTTCCCGTACGGCTTCGGCAGCACCTTCCGCGGCGGCAGCTGCCAGTGCTTGCCCTGGAAGCCGGTGTACTCGTCCTGGAGCCACATCTTGGGGAACTCCGCGATGGTCTCTTCCCAGATCTCCTTGGTGTAGTTCATGTCGGTCACGCCCGGTATGAACCCGAGGATCTCGTGCGACCCCGCCCCGCGCCCGCTGCCGAACTCGAAGCGGTTCTCGGTGAGATGGTCGAGCATGGCCACCTTCTCGGCGACCTTCACGGGGTGATTGACCTGGGCGAGCGGGTTGAAGATCCCGGAGCCGAGATGGATCCGCTCGGTCGCGTGCGCGAGGTACCCGAGGAACACGTCGTTGGCGGAGAGGTGCGAGTACTCCTCCAGGAAGTGGTGCTCGGACGCCCAGGCGTACTTGAAGCCGGACCGGTCCGCCTGGATGACGTACTCGGTCTCCTCCATCAGCGCCTTGTGCTCGGCCAGCGGGTCGGTCTCGGCACGCTTGCCCACGTATCCCTGTACAAAGAGCCCGAATTCCAAGGAGGTTCACCGTCCCCAGTCTGTCTCTGACACTCCTGTTTCTGACACTCCGTCAGATTTCTGATCCGCCGCCGACTGTGGCACCGGGCGCATACACCGTCAATAGCTGACGGGTGGTCAGATGACGGAGACCCCGGCGAGCCACCCGCCGTCGATCACGAACGGCTGGCCGGTGATGTACGAGGAGTCGGCGGAGGTCAGGAAGAGCGCAAGCGCCGCCACCTCCTCCGGCCGCCCGATCCGGCCCAGCGGGACGACCTTGCGGTAGAACCGGTCGAGCCCCCGGGAAGCCTCCTCGCCGTCCGCCGACGGGTCCAGGACCGCGGGGTTGGACATGGCGGTGTCCACGGCACCCGGGCACATGGCGTTGACCCGGATACCGCGCGGTGCCAGCTCCAGCGCGGCGACCCGGGTGAGCCCGAGGATCGCGTGCTTGGAGGCCGCGTAGGCGCCCACGCCCGCCATCCCGGTCACCCCGGTATAGGAGGCGGTGTTGACGATCGTGCCGCCGTCGGACAGCACGGGCGCCACGGTCCTGATGCCGAGGAAGCAGCCGACCTGGTTGACGTTCACGATCTGCATGAACTCGTCGAGGGGTGTGTCGAGAAGGGAGTTGAAGCGCAGGATGCCGGCGTTGTTGACGAGCCCGTCGACCCGGCCGTACTCCTCGACGACGGCCTGTGCCGCCCGCCGCCAGTCGGACTCCTGACTCACGTCCAGGTGGATGTACAGCGCCCCGATCTCCTCGGCGAGCGCCTTCCCCTGCTCGTCCAGCACATCGCCCACGACGACCTCGGCGCCCTCCTCCCGGAACAACCGGGCCTCCTGCTCGCCCTGTCCACGCGCCGCGCCGGTGACGAGGACGACACGTCCGTCCAGCTTGCCCATGCGGTGACTCCTCAGAGGTGGGGGCCTATGTCGGCGCCGAACGCCGCGATCTGGTCGATGAGTTCGGCACGGCCGCGGCTGCGGAAGCGCACCTGGATCTGGTCCACGCCCATCGCGCGGTAGGCGCGCAGGGACTCGGCGAGTGCGTCGGGCGCGCCGCTGAGCGTCCGGCAGCCGACGTCCCACGTGGACGTGCCGACGTAGAGCGGCTCGGCGATGGCCCCGACGCTGAACGGCCCTTCGATGCCCGCCTCCGCCCGCAGCCGCCGTATCCGGTCGATCTGTGCGGGCAGCCGGTCCCGGGGGTCCCCCTGGGGCAGCCACCCGTCACCCTTGAGCGCGGCCCGGCGTACGGCGGCCGGAGAGGACCCACCGACCCACACCGGTACGCGGGACTGCGCGGGCCGTGGACGCTGGCCGAGGCCCTCGAAGTCGTAGAGCTTGCCGTGGTGTTCGGGGAACTCCTCGGGCCCCAGGGCCTTTCGCAGCGCGTCGATCGACTCGTCGAGAACGGGCCCGCGCCCCGCGAAGTCGACCCCGAGCGCCTCGAACTCCTCCTGCACATGTCCCGCGCCGACACCGAGGATCAGCCGGCCGCCGCTCAGATGGTCGAGGGTGGCGTACTGCTTGGCGGTGAGCAGGGGGTGCCGCAGCCCGACCACCGCCACATGGCTCAGCAGCCGCACCCGTTCGGTCAGGCCCGCCAGGAAGGCGAGGGTGGCGACCGGGTCGTACCAGACCGTGCTCATCGCGGGAGCGAGACGGCGCGGTACGGCCACGTGGTCGCAGGCCGCGATGTACGCGAACCCGGCGCGGTCGGCGGCCCCGGCCACCTCGGCGAGGTCTTCAGGCCCGGCGCCGGCCTCCCAGGGCTCGGCGTAGATGGTGCTCTGGGACTGGACGGGGAGCTGGATGCCGTACTCCATCACTTCGGGCCGCCCCAGAGTCCGTCCGGGGTGAGACCGAGCAGGTCGATGGCGTTGCCGCGGACGATCCGCTCCACCACGTCGGCGTCCAGGTGCCCCATCTGGGCTTCCCCGACCTCCCTCGACTTGGGCCACGTCGAGTCGGAGTGGGGGTAGTCGGTCTCGTACAGCACGTTCCCGACACCGATCGCGTCGAGGTTCTTCAGGCCGAACGCGTCGTCGAAGAAGCAGCCGTAGACGTGCTCGGTGAAGATCTCGGACGGCGGGCGGTGGACCTTGTCGGCGACGCCGCCCCAGCCGCGGTTCTCCTCCCAGACCACGTCGGCGCGCTCCAGGATGTAGGGGATCCAGCCGATCTGGCCTTCCGCGTACATGACCTTGAGGTTCGGGAAGCGCTCGAACTTGCCGCTCATCAGCCAGTCGACCATCGAGAAGCAGCAGTTGGCGAAGGTGATCGTGGAGCCGACGGCGGGCGGGGCGTCGGCGGAGGTGGAGGGCATACGGCTGCTGGAGCCGATGTGCATCGAGATGACCGTGCCGGTCTCGTCGCAGGCGGCGAGGAAGGGGTCCCAGTCGTCGGAGTGGACGGAGGGCAGGCCCAGGTGGGGGGGTATCTCGGAGAAGGCGACGGCGCGGACCCCGCGGGCGGCGTTCCGCCGTACCTCCGCCGCCGCCAGTTCGGCGTCCCACAGTGGGATGAGGGTGAGCGGTATGAGCCGGCCCTGCGCGTCGGGGCCGCACCACTCCTCCACCATCCAGTCGTTGTAGGCCTGGACGCACAGCAGGCCCAGTTCGTGGTCCTTGGCCTCGGTGAAGGTCTGGCCGCAGAAGCGCGGGAAGGTCGGGAAGCAGACGGCCGACTGGACGTGGTTGACGTCCATGTCGGCGAGGCGCTGCGGGACGTCGTAGGAGCCGGGGCGCATCTGTTCGTAAGTGATGACCTCCAGCTTGATCTCGTCCCTGCTGTAGCCGACCGCCGTGTCGAGGCGGGTGAGGGGGCGCTGGAGTCCCTCGTACAACCACCAGTCGCCCAGGGGTCCGTCGTCCCCGGGGGCGCCCATCACGGGCTTGAAGCGGCCGCCCAGGAAGCTGATCTCCTTGAGCGGGGCGCGGACGATGCGGGGGCCGGTGTCGAGGTACTTCTTCGGGAGCCGGTTCTGCCAGACGTCGGAGGGCTCCACCGTGTGGTCGTCGACGGAGATGATCTTCGGAAGTGCCGTCGTGGTCTCCATGGCGCTCACGGTAGCGCCGATCTGACGGTCCGTCAGCTGGGCGGACGGCGGCCGATGACGACGGTTCCTGTGCGGAAGTGTGCGGAGAGAGGGTGAGGGCCCTGTGACTTACCGCGCGCCCATCTGTGATCAGCCTCCCCACAGCTGACGCATCCGCCATGGACAAGGCAAACTGACGGGGTTGTCAACAGGCCCTAGGGGGACGGCGATGGACGGTGTACCGCGGGTGCCGGAGCAGAGGCGTCCCGGCTCCTCGGCGGGGGCCGGGGAGGACACGGGCTCCGTGGCGGGGGCCGCGCTGCGCTTCAGTGTGCTCGGGCCGGTGCGGGCCCGGCGTGGTGAGGAGTTGCTGAACACCGGCTCGCCCCAGCAACGTGCCCTGCTCGCCGCCCTGTTGCTGCGTGAGGGCCGTACCGCGACCGCCGCCGAGCTGATCGACGCCCTGTGGGGCGAGGAACCGCCCTCCCAGGCCTTGGCCGCCGTGCGCACGTACGCCTCCCGGCTCCGCAAGATCCTCGACCCCGGGGTCCTGGTCAGCGAGTCCGGCGGGTACGCGATCCGCGGGCTCGGCGAGGACGCGCTCGACCTGGCCGCCGCCCAGGAGCTGGCCACCGAGGCGGAGAAGGCCCGCACCGCCGGGGACCTGTGCCATGCGCGGGACGCTCTGACCCGGGCGCTGGCCCTGTGGGACGGCGAGGTGCTCGCGGGAGTGCCGGGGCCGTACGCCGAGGCACAGCGCGTGCGCCTTCAGGAGTGGCGGCTGCAACTCCTCGAAACCCGCCTGGACATGGACCTGGAGCAGGGCTGCCACGCGGAGGCGGTCTCCGAACTCACCGCCCTCACCGCCGAACACCCCCTGCGCGAACGCCTGCGCGAACTGCTCATGCTGGCCCTGTACCGCTCCGGCCGCCAGGCGGAGGCCCTCGCGGTCTACGCCGACACCCGCCGTCTGCTCGCCGACGAACTCGGCGTCGATCCCCGCCCCGGCCTGCGCGAACTCCAGCAGCGCATCCTCCAGGCCGACCCCGGCCTCGCGGCCCCCACCGCCCCGCAGCCCGAACCGGTCGCCGCCCCCGTCCGGCCCGCACAACTCCCGGCCACCGTCCCGGACTTCACCGGCCGCGCGTCCTTCGTCACCGAACTGAGCCAGGTGCTCGCCTCCGGCTCCGAGGGCCGCGTGATGGCGGTCTCCGCGCTGGCCGGCATCGGCGGCGTCGGCAAGACGACCCTCGCGGTGCACGTGGCCCACCAGGCCCGCCCGGCCTTTCCCGACGGGCAGCTCTACGTCGACCTCCAGGGCGCGGGCTCCCGGGCGGCCGAGCCGGAGACGGTCCTGGGCGCCTTCCTCAGAGCCCTCGGCACCGCCGACTCCGCGATCCCGGACTCCCTTCAGGAGCGGGCCGCCCTGTACCGCTCGGTCCTCGACGGCCGCCGGGTCCTCGTCCTGCTCGACAACGCGCGCGACGCGGCGCAGATACGGCCCCTGCTGCCGGGCACGGAAGGCTGCGCGGCTCTGGTGACCTCCCGGGTCCGCATGGTCGACCTCGCCGGAGCCCACCTGGTCGACCTGGACGTGATGTCCCCCGACGAGGCCCTCCAGCTGTTCACCAAGATCGTCGGCGAGGAACGGGTCGCCTCCGAGCGCAAGGCCGCCCTCGACGTGGTGGCCGCCTGCGGATTCCTCCCGCTCGCCATCCGTATCGCCGCCTCCCGTCTGGCGGCCCGCCGCACCTGGACGGTCTCCGTCCTCGCGGCGAAGCTCGCCGACGAACGCCGCCGCCTCGACGAACTCCAGGCCGGCGACCTCGCGGTGAAGGCCACCTTCGAACTCGGCTACGGCCAGCTGGAGCCCGCCCAGGCCCGCGCCTTCCGCCTGCTGGGCCTCGCCGACGGCCCGGACATCTCGCTGGCCGCGGCCGCCGCGGTGCTGGATCTTCCCGCGGAGGACACCGAGGACCTCCTGGAGGCCCTGGTCGACACTTCCCTGCTGGAATCGGCGGCGCCCGGCCGCTACCGGTTCCACGATCTCGTACGGCTCTACGCGCGTGCGTGCGCCGAGCGGGACGAATGGCCGCCGAGCGAGCGGGAGGCGGCCATGTCCCGGCTCCTGGACTTCTATCTCGCGACCGCGGCGGCCGTGTACGCCATCGAGCGTCCCGGCGACCGGCTGGTGGAGCACCTGGAGGAGATCCGCTACCCCGGGCTGTCCTTCGAGGACCGCCACACCGCCCAGGACTGGCTGTACGCGGAGGCCAACGCCCTGCTCGCCTTCGTCCAGCAGTGCGCGAAGGGGGCCCTGCTGCGACGCGCGGTGGATCTGCTGTGGGTGGCCAAGGACCTGGCCGAGTCGGGGGCCAACTCCAAGCAGTACGAGGTCGCCGCCGTCGCCCTGCGGGACGCGGCCGACGCGGCGGACGACCCGCGCAGCCGCGCGCGTGCGCTCACCACGCTGACCAACGTGCATCTCGTCGCCGGCCGCTTCGAGCAGGCGGACGCGGAAGCCCGGCTGGCCATGGAGCTCGCTCGCGCGGCGGACGACCTGGCGCCCAGTTGCTGGGCCGCCAACGACCGCGGCATCATCGCGCTCTACCAAGGGCGCCACCCCGAGGGCGAGGCGTACCTGAAGGAGGCCATCGAAAGCTTCCGGCTGGACCGGAACCTCGCGGGCGAGGCCAGCGCGCTGTGCAACCTCTCCCGCATCCACCTGGCCATGGGTCAGAGCAACAGCGCCGTGGAACTCGCCCAGCAGGGCATCGTCATCTACGACCGGCTGGGGCACGCGCTGCGCGGCGCGAACGGCCGGTACGCGCTGGGCCTGGCGCTCACCGGGCAGGGGCGCCTGGACGCCGCCGTGGACCGGCTGACGGAGGCGCTCGAGGTCTTCCGTGACAGCCGGCAGCGGCTGTGGGAGGGCATGACGCTCTTCCGGCTCGCCGAGGCGCACCTCGTCGGCCGCCGGCCCACGCAGGCCGCCGCCCTGACCGAGCAGGCCCTGGCCGTACTGCGGGGCATCGGCGGCGAGTGGCGGCGCGGCAACGTCCTCACCGTCCTCGGCCGCGCCCTCAGCGGGCTCGGGCAGCCCGGCAGGGCGGAGGCGTGCTGGCAGGAGGCGCTCGGCATCTTCGAGCAGCTGGGCTCGCCGGAGGCGGCCGACGTACGGCGCCTGCTCACCCCGTCGGCCACCGTGTAGGGCGCCCGGCGGACCGGCGTTCATCGTTCGTTTATCGCCGCACGGCACGCTCATGGTGTCGATCCGTCGCGTCGGGGGGCAGACGGGTCAGCGGTGGTCTCCATCGCTAGGGTTACCGACCCTGACATGCCCGTCCGGCGACCCTCGGGGGAGTCGCCGGGCGGGCATCGCCCATCACACAAACGGGAGAGTCACCACCCATGAGTGCAACCGAGAAGCAGGACGGCACGGTCAAGCCGCTCGACAACCACGCCACGGGGACCGAGGACGAGGTCAAGCCGCTCGACAACCACGCCACCGGCGCCGAGAAGGTCGTCACCCTGGCCGCCGACACGACGGACGGCACGGTCAAGCCGCTCGACAACCACGCCACGGACGAGAAGGCCTGACAAGGACTTTTCCTCGCACGGGGATCGGCCGCGGCGGCGCGGAGGGGGAGCCGTCGCGGCCGAGGCATGTCCGGGGGCCGGCCCGCTCAGGTCCGGCGCAGCTCCCCCTTCACCACCTTCCCGCTCGCGTTCCGCGGCAGCGTCGTCACGAACTCCACGGTCCTGGGCACCTTGTAGTTCGCCATCTCCCGGCGGGCCCAGGCGATGAGGTCGTCGGCGGTGAGGACCGAGCCCGGGCGGCGGACCACATACGCCCTGCCGACCTCGCCGAGCCGTGCGTCGGGCACACCGACGACCGCCACGTCGGCCACCGCCGGGTGCAGCCCGAGCAGTTGCTCTATCTCCGCCGGGTAGGCGTTGAAGCCGCCCACGATGAACATGTCCTTCAGCCGGTCGGTGATCCGCAGGTTGCCCGTCGCGTCCAGGACGCCGATGTCACCGGTGCGCAGCCAGCCGTCCTCCGTCACGGCTTCCGCGGTGGCCGCCTCGTCCTCGTAGTAGCCGCGCATCACGTTGAAGCCGCGGACCAGGACCTCGCCGGGCTCGCCGGCCGGCGCCTCCACCCGCACCTCCGTCCCGGGGATGGCCCGCCCGGACGTCGACGCGATCACCGGCAGCGGGTCGCCGCGCCGGCACATCGTCACGATGCCGCTCGCCTCCGAGAGGCCGTACGCGGTCAGGACCGTCTCCACGCCCAGTTCGCCGTGCAGTTGCTCGACCAGACGCAACGGCACCACCGCCGCGCCCGTCACCACCAGGCGCAGCGCGGACAGGTCGTAGGAGGACCGTGCCGGATGGTCGAGGAGCGACTGGTGGAGGGTCGGCGGGCCCGGCAGCACCGAGACCCGTTCCGCCGCGATGTTCGCCAGAACGGTGTCGACGTCGAACACCGGCTGCGGGATCATCGTCGCCCCGCGCATCAGACAGGCGATGACCCCGGCCTTGTAGCCGAAGGTGTGGAAGAAGGGGTTCACGATCAGGTAGCGGTCGCCCTGCCGCAGCCCGGCCAGTTCGCACCAGACGTCATACGCCCGCAGGGTCTGCTCGTGGGTGATCACCGCGCCCTTGGGGCGGCCGGTGGTCCCGGAGGTGAAGACGATGTCCGAGGGCCAGGACCCTTCGACCGCCGAGGCCCTGGCCCGTACCTCGGCCCGACCGACCCCGTCCCCGCTCGCCAGGAAGTCCTTCCAGGTACGGAAGTCCGCCGGGGCGTCGTCCGACAGCACCACCACCTGTTCCAGCTCCGGCAGCGCCGGGCCCTCCGCGACCGCCCGGCGCAGGGACGCCACGTACGACGTGCCCAGGAAGGTGCCGGTCACGAACAGCAGCCGGGTCCCGCTCCGGCGCAGCACATCCGCCGCCTCGGCGCCCTTGAAGCGGGTGTTGAGGGGCACCAGGACCGCGCCCGCCGACACCGCGCCCAGCGCGGAGACCATCCAGTCCAGGGAGTTGGGGGCCCAGACGGCCACCCGGTCGCCCGGCCGCACGCCGTTCGCGATGCACGCGGCCGCCGCCCGCTCCACGCGGGCGCCCAACTCGCCGTACGTGACCCGGTTCCGGCCCTCCACGACCGCCTCCGCGGCGCCGTAGCGCTGCGCGGCCCGGGAGACCAGCTCCGGGATGCTCCGCCACTCCATGTCGGCCTCCCCGAAAGCGGAAACACATTAGCTGACTACCCGTCAGATTAGCTGTAGCCTGACGGGCTGTCAGCAGGCCTCACAGCGTGCGGAGGTGCGTGCAGCGTGACCCTCAAGGACGCCACGGCGATCGTCGGTATCGGACGGACCCCCTTCGCCAAACGCCTCGCCGAGGACGAGAGAACCCTGGCCTGCCGGGCCGTTCTCGCCGCCCTCGACGACGCCGGGATCGCCCCCGGCGAGGTCGACGCCCTGGCCTCGTACACCATGGAGGAGACGGACGAGGTCGAGCTGGCCAAGGCCGTCGGCCTCGGCGACCTCACCTTCTTCAGCAAGGTCGGCTACGGCGGCGGCGGTTCGTGCGCGACGGTCGCGCATCTCGCGGCGGCGATAGCGAGCGGCCAGGCCACGGTCGGCGTCGCCTGGCGGTCCCGCAAGCGCGGCTCGGGCCCCCGCCCCTGGACCAACACCAGCGTCCAGCTGCCCACCCCGGCCCAGTGGACGAGACCCTTCGGACTGCTCCGCCCCGCCGACGAGATAGCCATGCTCACCCGCCGCTACCTGCACGAGTACGGGGCCACCCGCGACCACCTCTTCAACGTCGCCCTCGCCTGCCGCAACCGCGCCAACCAGAACCCCGCCGCGATCATGTACGACCGTCCCCTGACCCGCGAGATGTACATGTCCTCCCGCTGGATCAGCGAACCCCTCTGCCTCTTCGACAACTGCCTGGAGACGGACGGGGCGCTGGCCTGTGTGCTGGTCGGCCGGGAGCGCGCCCGCGACTGCCCGAACACCCCCGTCTACGTCCACTCCGCCGCCCAGGGCCTGCCCGCCCAGCACCACGGCATGGTCAACTACTGGAACGACGACCCGCTCACCGGCCCCGCCTGGACCGCCGCCCGGCACCTGTGGAAACACGCCGACTTCACCCCGCAGGACGTCGACGTGGCCCAGATCTACGACGCGTTCACCTCCCTCGTCCCGCTCTCCCTGGAGGGCTACGGGTTCTGCGGTCGCGGAGAGGGAGGTGCCTTCACGGAGGGCGGGGCCCTGGAGATCGGCGGACGGCTGCCGATCAACACCTCGGGCGGGGGACTGTCCGAGGCCTACGTGCACGGCTTCAACCTCATCGACGAGGGCGTACGGCAGCTGCGCGGGACCAGCACCGCCCAGGTACCGGACGCCACCACCTGCCTCGTCACCGCCGGCGAGGGCGTCCCCACCTCCGCCCTGCTGCTGACCAACAGGAGCTGACATGCTCGAACCGGTGAAGGACGCCACGGGCGCCCCCTTCTGGGAGTACGCCGCCCGGGGCGAACTGCGCGTCCAGGCCTGCGCCGACTGCGGGGAACTCCGCTTTCCGCCCCGGCCCTGCTGCCCGCACTGCCAGTCGTTCGCCGAGAAGTGGCGCCCGGTCTCCGGGCGCGGCCGCGTCTGGTCCTACGTCGTCCCCCACCCGCCCCTCCTGCCCGACTACGCGGCGCAGGCGCCGTACAACGTGGTCGTCGTCGAGCTGGAGGAGGCTCCTCGGATACGGCTGGTCGGGAACCTGGTCACCGTGGCCGGGGCCCCGCTGGACTCCCTCGATCCGGGCCGGATCCGGATCGGCGCCCGGGTGCACGTGGTGTTCGCCGACGGGCTTCCGCAGTGGGTGCTGTCGTGACCGGCCTGCGGGTCACCGCCGACAAGGACACCGGTGTCGCCGTCGTCACCCTCGACCGGCCGCACCGGCTGAACGCCATCGACCTCGGCATGCGGGACGAACTCGTCGCCACCTGGCAGCAGTTGCGTTTCGACGACTCCGTACGGGCCGTGGTCCTGACCGGTGCCGGGGAGCGGGCCTTCTGCACGGGACTGGACCGGGACGCCGAGGTTCCGCAGCCCAACTCCCCCTACATGACGGATGATCCGCTCCTCCACATCGGGCCGAAGTCCAACGACCTCTGGAAACCGGTCATCGCCGCCGTGAACGGGATGGCCTGCGGTGGCGCCTTCTACCTCCTGGGTGAGAGCGACTTCCTCGTCGCCGACCCGGCCGCCACCTTCTTCGACCCGCACACCACCTACGGGATGGTCAGCGCCTACGAGTCGGTGCTCATGGCGCAGGTCATGCCGCACGGGGAGGCCGCGCGGATGGCGCTGATGGGGACGGCGGAACGGCTCTCCGCCGAGCGCGCCCACGCCATCGGGCTCGTCACCGAACTCACGGCACCGGGCGGGGCGTTGGCCGCCGCGGCCGCTGCCGCCGAGGTCATCGCCGGGTATCCGCCGGAAGGGGTGCAGGGCACGGTCCGCGCGCTCTGGGCCGCCAAGGAGGCCGCCGTGAAGCAGGGCTTCGCCCAGGCCCCGCACCTCGTCTCGCTCGGGAACCTCCCCCTGGACCGCCAGGCCGAACTGTTCCGTTCCCGGCGGTCGGGATTCAGGTCGCGCTAGCGCGACACCACGTCGGCTTCCGGCTCGACCTGGCAGCGGTCGAGCTCCGCCAGGACGGCCTGGCCCGCCTTCACCTGGACGTTCGACGTGCCCCTCGCGGGCACCGAGATCTGCTTGGTCTGCGAGCTCAGCGACTTGCCTGCCGCGTCCACGAAGGCGAACTCGACCTCGAAGGTGGCCTGGCGGCTGTTCGGGTTGGTGACCTCGACCGTCGCGTAGGGAGTCGCCTTCGTCGCGCAGCTCACCACCAGCGCGGTGCCGTCCTGGAGGGTCGAGCTGCTGCGGGTGCTGGTGGAGCGGGGTGTATAGCTGTCGTGCTTCTGGCGGGAGCTGCTGCAGCCACCACCGCTGTCACTGTCGCTGTGGCTGCTCTTGTGCCGCCCGCTGCTCTTGTGGCCGCTGGAGAAGCCCGTCAGCGCGAGCACCACCGTCGCCATGACCGCCGTAAACCTGAGAACACGCCCCCGTGAATGCATGCCATCACTCTAACGGGGGCGTCCGCATCACGCTCAAGTGGCCCTGGCCGTCCCCGTCCCCTTCTCCGCGTCCAGCGCGTACACGCACCGGTCCTTGCTGCACGCGTACACGACCCCGTCCTTGACCACCGGCGACCCGGTGATCTCCCCACCGGTCGCGAGCTTCCAGCGCAGCCGGCCGTCGTCGGCCTTCAGGGTGTAGAGCAGATGGTCCGTGGACCCGAAGTGGATCCGCCCCTCGGCCACCGCGGGCGCCCCCACGATGTCCCCGCCCGCCTGGAACCGCCACTTCGGCGTACCGGTGACCGCGTCCAGCGTGTAGAGCCCCTTGCCGCTGCCCACATGGACATGTCCCCCGGCCACCAGCACCGGCTCGACCGACGCCCGGGCCTCGGTGGCGATGCGCCAGCGGTCGCGGCCGTCGGTCGCGTCGAGGGCGTACACCGTGCCGAGGTAGTCGGCGAGGTACACCCCGCCGCCCGTGACCGCGGCCCCCGGTACGAAGGTCGGCGGGCACAGGAAGACCGCCGGGGCCTCGAAGTGCCAGCGCACCCGTCCGCTCGCCACGTCGAGGGCCATGACGCGCGTCCCGGCCGAGATGTACACGAACCCGTCGTGGGCCTGGGCCACCCGGACCGGCACCCCGCCGCAGGAGGCCGCGTCGCCGATGGGGAACGCCCAGCGTTCCTCACCGGTGCGGGCGTCCAGAGCCCGCAGACGGCCCTCCTGCCAGATGTAGACCGTGCCCTCGTGGAGCGCGGGACCGGCCTCGGGGGACTCGAAGTCGGTCTGGCAGCCGGCCAGCTCCCAGAGCTTCTGTCCGGTGGCGGCCTCCCAGGCCTGTACGCCGCCACCGCGGGTCCCGGTGATCACCGTCCCGCGTTCAGCCTTGAGGGAGTACACCCACGCGTCCGTGTTCAGCCGCCACTGGTCGGCGCCCTCGCGGGCGTCGAGGGCGAAGAGCGTGGGGCCGTCGGAGGCGTGGATACGGCCGTCCGCGACCGCCATGGACCAGGCCACGTCCCGCGTCTTGAAGCGACGGCGGCCGGTGCCGACGTCGAGGGCGTGCACCTCGAAGGAGGTGACGTAGACGAGGTCCCCGGCGACGGCCGGGGTGCCCCACACGTCGTTCGACATGCGGAACCGCCAGGGCCGCCAGCCGCCCGAGTTCTCCGGGGGCGCGGGCGGGGGTGCCGGTACGGCGGGGCCCACGGCGGGCTCCGTGCCGTTGACGCCGGGGCGCGGCCGGGACCAGGTGGCGACCAGACCGGCCTCCGGCGGGGGCGCCTTCACGGCGGCGGCACGGGCGTCGGCGACGCGCGGTCCGGGCCCGATGGGCACCTGGGCACCGGCGAGGCGCACGGGGCCGGCGTCGGGGGCGCCGACGGGGACGGGAGCGGGCGGCGGCGGGTCGTAGGCGGGCGGCGGCGGTACGGCGGCGGGGCGGCCGCCTCCGCTGCGGGCACCGCCGGCCTGGGTGGGCACCGGGCGCCCGCCGCGCCGCGTCTCGATCAGGGCCACGGCCTTCTCGGGCAGCCACGCCGACGCCGTACCGCTGTCGTCGGAGCCGGAGCCGAAGAGGTGGGGTGCCAGCTGGGCCTGGAGGTCGGCCGGGTTGGGACGCCCCGTGGCCTCCATCTGCATACAGGACTCGATGAGCGGACGCAGCTCGTCCGGGAGGCCCTCGAGGTCGGGGCCCTCGCGCAGCAGCATGAAGACCGTCTCGACCGGGTTGGCGCCGTGGAAGGGCGGGTGACCGGTGGCGGCGAAGACCAGCATGGAACCGAGCGAGAAGACGTCGCTGGCGCCGGTGACGCTGCGGGAGTCCTTCGCCTGCTCGGGGGACATGTAGGCGGGGGTGCCGACGGCGACGTTCGTCATCGTCAAACGGGTGTTCGAGACGCCGGACGCGATACCGAAGTCGATCACCCGGGGGCCGTCCTCGACCACCAGGACGTTGGAGGGCTTGAGGTCACGGTGGACCAGCCCGGCGCCGTGGATGGACTGCAGCGCCTCCGCGACGCCCGCCGCGAGCCAGCGCACCGCCTGGGCCGGGAGCGGCCCGCAGTCGTTCACTATCTCTTCGAGGGAGGGCGCGGGGACGTACGCCGTGGCCAGCCACGGCACCGCCGCGCGCGGGTCGGCGTCGACCACGGCGGCCGTGTAGAAACCGGAGACCGCCCGGGCCGCCTCCACCTCACGGGTGAAGCGGACCCGGAAGAGCTGGTCCTCGGCGAGCTCCGTACGGACCGTCTTGATCGCCACCCGCCGGCCCGACGCCGAGCGCGCGAGATAGACCAGCCCCATGCCGCCGGCACCCAGCCGTCCCAGCACCTCGAACGGCCCGATCCTGCGCGGATCGTGCTGCGTCAGCTGATCCACCACTCTGCCTGCCACCTCCCCGTACAAGCCGCGCCACCCACATATGTACGCGACCCCGTGCAGCGTCTCACCACCGCACCGCCATGGCGGCACGCAACCCTGATTCTTCCTGGCCGGAGGCCTGGTGGCGAACCCGGGGTCAATTGGGGTGTCTCACCTCAAAGCGGAACCTTCTACCGCTCCGATCGCTCCAGAAGGGCGAACGACGCTCCCTGATTGTCGGTGACGACGGCCACTTTTCCGTACGACGTCTCGAATGGCGGCGCCTGGACCCGCCCGCCGAGCCGGCCGACCGTCCCGAGCGCGGCCTCGCAGTCCTCGACGCCGAAGTGCACGAGGAAGTGGGGCGGCATCTCGGCGGGGAACACGTCGGAGACCGGGGCGCGGCCGAAGTCGGGGTGGGCCTCCGGTCCGAAGAGTGCGTCGTGGAAGAGCCCGCCGTAGAAGGTGTTGGCGGCCTCGGTGTCCCGCGCGTACAGCTCGGCCCAGGCGAAGGTGCCGGGCTCGTGCCGCACACCGAACCCGGCGTGGCCGCCCGGCTCCCACAGGCCGAAGACGGCCCCCTCCGGATCGGTGACCAGCGCGGACGTACCCAGCTCCGCCACCGGCATGGGCGCGGTGACGACCTGTCCGCCGGCCGCCCAGATCCGGTCGGCAAGACCCTCGATGTCCGGGGTGGCGAAGTAGACCGTCCACACGGTGGGCATCCGGCCGTCCGTCTTGTGGGCGAGGGCGGCGACGGGGCGGCCCTTGTGGTGGGCCCACACGGAACCCCCGTGGACGTCCGGCCGGTCGTGGAAGGTCCAGCCGAAGAGCTCACCGTAGAACCGCTGTCCGGCGGCCACGTCGGGAAGCTGCGCGTCCACCCAGCAGGGGACGCCCTCGCCGTATCCCGTTCCGTCTGCGGATGCCCTGTTTTCGGCCATACCGTCAAAGTAACGGCGTCGCACGCACCCCGCAGGACCAGGCACACCCGTCTCCACGGCCCCGTGCACCCCATTTGCAGTCGGCCGAATCGCGCTCCGATCACCCCTCGGTAAGCTGACGGCATGACAGGACAAGTGCGTACCGTCGACGGCCGTGTGGCCGGTCGGCGTGGGCAGGCGACCCGGCAGAAGCTGCTCGACTGCCTCAGCGAGATGCTCAGCTCCTCCCCTTACCGGGACGTCAAGGTCATCGATGTCGCCCGGAAGGCGGGCACTTCACCCGCGACCTTTTACCAGTACTTCCCGGACGTCGAGGGCGCCGTCCTGGAGATCGCCGAGCAAATGGCCACCGAGGGCGGCCAGTTGACGCAGCTGCTCGAAGGCCGGTCGTGGGTCGGCAAGGCGGGATGGCAGACCGCGCAGGAACTCGTGGACGGATTCCTGGAGTTCTGGCGCAGGAACGACGCGATCCTGCGCGTGGTCGACCTCGGCGCCGCCGAGGGCGACAAACGCTTCTACAAGATCCGCATGAAGATCCTCAACTCGGTGAACAACTCCCTCGTGGACGCGGTCACCGAGCTCCAGTCCAAGGGCAAGGTCGACAAGGACGTCAACCCGGCCGCGGTCGCGGGTTCCCTCGTCGCGATGCTCGCGGCGGTGGCCTCGCACCAGAAGGGCTTCCAGACCTGGGGCGTCAAGCAGGCCGAACTCAAGCCGAACCTGGCGCTGTTGGTACACCTGGGCGTGACGGGCAAGAAGCCGACGAAATAGCGGCCCTCCTCGAGTCCTGTCTGGCAGGCGGCTGTTCACACGGGTGGACAGCCGCCTGTCGTGCGTCCGGTCATCACCTCCGGGTGATCCGGAAGAGCCGTATCTCCCGCTCGACCCGTGCCTGATAGGTGGCGTACGGCGGCCAGAACGCCAGCGCGGTCTTCCACACGGCCGCCCGCTCCTGTCCCGTCAGCAGCGCCGCCGTCACCTCGATGTCCTGCCCCTTCCAGCTGACCGAGGCCTTGGGGTGGGCGAGCAGGTTGGCGGTCCAGGCGGGGTGGCCGTCGCGGCCGAAGTTCGAGCCGATGAGGATCCAGCTACGGCCTTCGTCCTCGGGCATGCAGGCGAGCGGGGTCCGGCGGGACAGCCCGCTCCTCGCCCCCGTCGAGGTGAGCACGACACCGGGCAGCATCTGCGCGCTGAGCAGGTACTTCCCCCGCGTGATCCGGTGCACGGCCCGGTCCAGGGCCGGAATCACATGCGGCGCGACCTTGGCGAAGCCGCGCGTGGACGACACCTTCTGGACGATCCGCGCCCCGATCACACCGACACCTCCGCCCGCTCGAAGAGCCGCGCCGCGTCGGCGGCGTGCGCCCGCAGCCGGTGCGCGGGGCCGAAGAGCAGCTCGTCCGCGGTGGCGCGCTTGAAGTACAGCTGCGCCTCGTGCTCCCAGGTGAACCCGATGCCTCCGTGCAGCTGAATGCCCTCGGCGGCGGCGGTACGCAGGGCTTCGAGGGCCTGGGCGAGGGCGAGCCCACCGATCCGCCGCTCGTCGTGAACGGCGGCCCAGGCGGCGAAGTAGGCCGCGGAACGGGCCGCCTGAAGCTGGACGTACACATCGGCGAGCCGGTGCTTCACGGCCTGGAAGGACCCGACCGGCCGGCCGAACTGCTCCCGCTGCTTGACGTATTCGACGGTCATCTCCAGCACACGGTCGGCGGCCCCGACGGCTTCACAGGCGAGGACGCCGGCGGCGGAGTCCCCCGTGCGGGCGAGGACCCCCAGGACATCGGCCCCGTCGTCGTCCCCGAGCAACTCCGCTTCGACGTCCCGCAGTTGGACGCGGGCCTGCGGGCGGGTGGCGTCGAGGGCGCGCTGCCGGGTGCGCACGAGCCCGGGGGCGTCACCGGGGACGAGGAAGAGGAGGGTACGGGACCGGGCGAACCCGCCGGCGTGGGCGGCCACGAGCAGGAGGTCGGCGCTGTGGCCGTCGAGGACTTGATCGACCTGACCGTAGAGCCGCCATCGGTCGGCGCACGGCCCTGACACGTCGGCCGGCGGTTGCTGCGCCGCGGTCCTCGGCTGCTGCGCCGCCGTCTGCGGCTGCTGCGCCGCGGGGGCGGTCGAGCGTCCCGCCGGGGCGGTGCCCGGCGCGCCGGGGGTGGTGCCCGCCAGGGGCGCGGCCGTCCGTCGCTCCACCGCTGCTGCGGCCGACCGTCCCGCCGAGGCGGCTCCCGAACCCCCTGGAGCGGCCCCCGCCAACGGCCCGGCCGTCCGTCCCGCCTGGGCGGATCCCAGCTCCTCGGAGGCGGTTCCCGCCAGGGGCCGGCCGGGGGCGGCACCCCCGCCCGCCCCGGGAACAGGCCGAGCCTGCACCCCGCCCGCACGTCCGCCTCCCGCCCAGTCGTCCCGGTTGTCACCGGTCAGGGCGAGGGCCGTACCTGGTGGCACGGCCAGGGCTGCCGTCAAAGTGCCCGCCGCGATGCGCGGCAGCAGGTCCGCGCGCTGGGCGTCCGTCCCCAGGGCCAGCACCAGCGGGGCCACCAGAACCGCCGTGCTCAGCAACGGCGTGGCCGCCAGCACCCGCCCCGTCTCCTCGCAGGCCAGCGCCAGTTCCGTCACCGAGCACCCCACACCGCCGTACGCCTCGGGAAGCGCCAGCCCCGGCAGTCCCAGCTGTTTCGCGAGGGCCGTCCACAGCGCCGGGTCGTAGCCGGCCGGGGTGTCGACCGCACGCCTCGACTCCTCGGGCCCGCAACGCCTCCGCAGCAGTTCCCGCAAGGCACGCCGGATCTCGTCCTGTTCGGCGGTGAAGCGAGCGTCCATGGCTCTTCCTCTTCCCTCCGGATCTGACGGTCCGTCATATTAGGAGCGCCCGCACCAGATGCCCAGAGGCAGGAGGCCCTCATGCCCCCCGGGAGCCGGAAAGTCGCGATCACCGGCGTGGCCCTGGCCGACTGCGGCCGCGTGGACGACACGACCCCCTACGCCCTGCACGCCCAGGCCGCCCGCCGCGCCCTGGCCGACGCCGGACTGGACCGCTCGCTGGTCGACGGCCTCGCCTCGGCCGGCACCGGCACCCTCGCCCCCGTAGAGATCGCCGAGTACCTGGGCCTGCGCCCCACCTGGGTCGACTCGACCTCGGTCGGCGGTTCCACCTGGGAGGTCATGGCGGCGCACGCGGCCGACGCGATCGCCGCCGGACACGCGAACGCGGTCCTGCTGGTCTACGGCTCCACGGCCCGCGCCGACATCAGGGCGGGCCGCCGCACCGGCACCCTCTCCTTCGGCGCCCGCGGCCCGCTCCAGTTCGAGGTGCCCTACGGTCACACCCTGATCGCCAAGTACGCGATGGCGGCCCGCCGCCACATGATCGAACACGGCACGACCATCGAGCAGTTGGCGCAGATCGCGGTCCAGGCCCGCGCCAACGCCGCCCTCAACCCCGAGGCGATGTTCCGCGACCCGATCACCGTCGACGACGTCCTGTCCGGCCCGATGATCGCGGACCCCTTCACCAAGCTGCACTGCTGCATCCGCTCCGACGGCGGCGCGGCGGTGCTGCTCGCGGCCGAGGAATACGTACGGGACTGCCGTACCGCTCCCGTCTGGGTGCTCGGCACCGGGGAGTACGTCTCGCACGTCAGCATGTCCGAGTGGCCCGACTTCACGGTGTCCCCGGCGGCGGTGAGCGGACGGCTGGCCTTCGAGCGGGCGGGCGTACGCCCCGAGGAGATCGAACTCGCCCAGATCTACGACGCGTTCACCTACATGACGCTGGTGACGCTGGAGGACCTCGGCTTCTGCGCCAAGGGCGAGGGCGGTGCTTTCGTGGAGAAGGGACGGCTGAAGGTCGAGGGCGGGGACCTGCCGGTGAACACGGACGGCGGTGGACTGTCCGCCCAGCACCCGGGCATGCGCGGGCTGTTCCTGCTCGTGGAGGCCGTACGGCAGTTGCGCGGGGAGGCGGGCGCACGGCAGGTGCGGCGCCCGGACGGGTCGGCGCCGGGGCTGGCGGTGGCGTCCGGGACGGGGGGCTGGTTCTGTTCGTCGGGGACGGTGGTGCTGGGGCGTTAGGGTCCGTCTTCGTGCAACTCCCCGACGAGTTCCGCCAATTACCGTGACCGAAGGGGGCATTGGCACTCCTCGGCCACAGGATTCCCTTGAGCCGCTTTCCGCGCAGCGCTCACTCTGATCACTGGCTTCCGCTCACCAGGCCGGAAGCGTCGTCAGTGTTCAGGGGAGGACGCCACCCATGCGAAGACACCACGCCTTCTGGGCCGTGGCAGGAGCGGCCGGACTGCTCACGGGCGCGATCACGCCCGCCGCGGCCGGTTCCGGATCGCAGGTCACCGCACCGGAATCCACGCCCGTGCGGAGCGGCGCCGGGACCGGTGCGACGAGTACGCAGACCGTCACCCTCATCACCGGTGACACCGTGTCCCTCAGCGCCGGACCGGACGGCAAGTACGCCGTCGACGTCCAGCGCGGCAAGGGCCGCGAGGCCGCCACCTTCCTGTCCAGCGAGAAGGACGGCGAGGTCAGTGTCCTACCGTCGGACGCGATCCCGCTCGTGAACGCGGGCCGTCTCGACCCGGCCCTCTTCAACGTCACCCAGCTGGTGAACCAGGGGTACGCCGACGCGAAGACCGGCGACACCCCGGTGATCGCGACGTACACGAAGGGCAACGCGACCCCCGAAGGCGCTCGCCGGATACTCAAGCTGCCCACGATCGACGGCGCCTCGCTCAGCGCGGAGAAGTCGACCGCGTTCTGGACGGACATCGCCCCCGCGCTCGGCACCGAACCGGCCACGAAGGCCGCACGGCAGCTCGGCGAGGGGATCGACAAGATCTGGCTCGACGGCAAGGTCGAGGCGTCCCTCGACGTCAGCGTGCCGCAGATCGGCGCGCCCGAGGTGTGGAAGTCGGGCTACGACGGCAAGGGCGTCAAGGTCGCCGTCCTGGACACGGGCGTGGACGCCGGTCACCCGGATCTCGCGGGGAGGATCGCCGAGTCGACGAGCTTCGTGCCGGGCCAGGCGGTGCAGGACGGCCACGGTCACGGCACCCATGTGGCGTCCACGATCGTCGGCTCGGGCGCGGCCTCGGACGGCAGGCGCAAGGGCGCGGCGCCGGGCGCGGAGCTGCTGGTCGGCAAGGTGCTGGGCAACGACGGCCGCGGCCAGGACTCCTGGATCATCGCGGGCATGGAGTGGGCCGCGCACTCCGGCGCGAAGATCGTGTCGATGTCGTTGGGCGGTGACGCGTCCGGCCCCTCGGACGTGCTGAGTGAGACCGTCGACGAGCTGTCCGCGTCCACCGGCACCCTCTTCGTGATCGCGGCGGGCAACTCCGGCCCGTCCGAGCAGACCGTGGGCACTCCGGGCATCGCCGATTCGGCGCTGACGGTGGGCGCCGTGGACAAGTCCGACAAGCTGGCCTCGTTCTCGAGCCGGGGCCCGCGCATCGGCGACTCCGCGGTCAAGCCGGAGATCACCGCACCGGGTGCGGCCATCACGGCGGCCCGCGCGGCCGGCACCACCATGGGCACGCCGGTCGACGACTACTACACGACATCGAGCGGTACGTCGATGGCCACCCCGCATGTCGCGGGCGCCGCGGCGCTGGTCGCGCAGGCCCATCCGGACTGGACGGGACAGCAGATCAAGCAGGCGCTGGCGACCACCGCGAAGACGAACACCGTCAACTCCGTGTTCGAGCAGGGCGACGGCCGGGTCGACGCCGTACGGGCGGTCGACCAGGGCGTCTTCGCGACACCGACCCTGAGCTTCGGCAAGTACGAGGAGACCGACGCCGAAGTCGACAACAAGGACGTCACCTACACCAACACCACCGACAAAGCGGTGGAGTTGAAGGTCGCCTCGTCCCTCCCCGGTGCCACCGTGAACGTGGACACCGTGACCGTCCCGGCGAAGGGCACCGCCACCGTCAAGGTCACGGTCGACCCGGCCGCGGAGGCGACGGGCCGGTACACGGGCCACATCACCGCGAGCGCCGACGGCGTCCAGGTCACCACCGCCATCGGCTTCGAGAAGCTGGCCAAGACGTACGACCTGAAGCTGTCGCTGGTGGGCAGGGACGGCAAGCCGTCCACCTCGGCGTCGATCTTCACGCTGCAGGAACTGAACGGCGCCTACGAAACCTACGGGTACCTCGGCAGCGGCTACACCTTCAAGGTGCCGGCCGGTACGTACTCCACGGCGTCCTGGATCTCGCAGCGGGACGCGGCCGGACTGGAGGTCGGCACCTCGGTCGTCGGCGATCCGCAGATCAAGGTCGACAAGGACACCGAGGTCGTCCTCGACGCCCGCACGGCGGTCGAGATCAAGCCGAAGACCAAGGAGGACTCCGAGTTCCAGGGCTTCAGCACCACCTGGCACCGAGAGGGCCCGGGCAGCAACTGGGGCCTGACCTACAGCCAGGGCTGGTGGACCGACCACGTCTACGTGGCGCCCACCGAGAAGGTCACCGAGGGCACGCTGGAGTTCTCCTCGAAGTTCCGTCTGTACGCCAAGGAGCTGACGGCGAGCGTCACCAGCCCCGAGAAGTACGCGCTGCCCCTCGACTACGCGCAGACGTCCAGCGGGTTCCCGGTGAAGTTCAGCGGTGCCCGCACGGTCCGTGCGGTGGACGCGGGCAGCGGCAGCGCGGCCGACTTCGACGGGCTCGACGTCAAGGGCAAGGTGGCGGTCGTCCGAGTGGCCGCCGGTGAGACGGCCGACGAGGCACTGGCCAACGCGACCGCTGCCGGGGCCGGTTACGTCCTCGCCTACCACGAGACGCCCGGGTACTGGATCTCCTGGGTGAAGAGCGCGACCATCCCGCTGATGACCGCCACCGGCGAGGACGGCGCGAAGCTCGGGGCCCTGCTGAAGAGCGGGAAGAAGGTCAGGCTGAAGCTGGACGGCACCGCGGTCAGCCCGTACGTGTACAGCGTGATGTTCACGCAGACAGGCGCCGTCTCGGACCAGCAGACGTACCACCTGAACAGCTCCAACACGGTGAAGCAGACGGTTCGCTACCACGGGGGCAAGGCCGGTCAGGTCGGCAAGGACGCCGTGTACAGGTTCCGTCCCGGGCAGAAGACCGACATCGCGACCACCAACAACGTGCGGCTCGGCACGGAGCGCACCGAGTACTACAACGTCTCCGACAACCGGATCTGGCACGCCGTCTACCCCGACACGAAGGCGAACAGGCCGCAGTGGGATTCCCTGCAGACCTTCGACAAAGCGGGCAGGCTGCCCGCCGAGGACTGGCTGCGCCCGGTCGTCCGCCCGGCGACCGTCGAGCAGTACGCCCTCTCCCAGCGCACCGGCGACAAACTCACCTTCGGCGTCCCGGAGTTGAGCGACTCCACACCGGGTCACTACGGGTCGGTGGACAACCTCCAGGACACCGCGAAGGGCACGCTGTACGCGAACGGACAACTGGTCGGCGACACCGCGCTCGGCGGAATCGGCACCTTCGACGTCCCGGCGGCGAAGGCCTCGTACCGCCTCGTGCTCGACGCCCGGCGCACGGCCGACTGGGCCGCGTACTCCACCGGCACCCACACCGAGTGGTCCTTCGCCTCGGCGCACACGGACCAGCGGACGGCGCTGCCGCTGCTCTCGGTCGACTTTGACGTGGACGGGCTCGACCTCCTGGGCCGTGTCGACCGCAAGCACAAGTCGGAGCTCGGACTCTCCGTACGGAATCAGTCGGGCAGCGTCACGGCCGGCGACCTGAAGGCGTGGGTCTCCTACGACGACGCCACGTCCTGGAAGGAGGTGAAGGTGAAACGCGGCGAGCTGGAGCTCAAGCACCCGAAGGGCGCCACGTTCGTGTCGCTGCGTGTGCGGGCCGCCGACCGGAACGGCAACGCGGTCGACCAGACCGTGCTGCGGGCGTTCGGCCTGAAGTAGACGGACGGACGTGGATGGCCTGAAGGAGACGGCCTGAAGTGAACGGCGTCCCAGGCCGGGACAAACGGCCTTAACAAAGATCGCCTACCGTGCCGAGCCATGGTGAACACGGCGTACGACACGGGAGGGCAGACCCCCGCCGCGAGCCCCTGGGCCGCGGTGGGGGTCTCCGCGTTCGACGAGCTGCTGTACCAGGCCATCCTCAACCAACCCGACGCCGGCGCGGCCGGCTGGGCGTTGCTGACGGGTGCCTCCCCGGGCCGGGTCCGTGAGGCCTGCAACCGGCTGCTCACGCTCGGGCTGCTGCAACCACCGGACTCCATGGGCGGCTTACGAGCCGTCGACCCCCGGGTGGCGATCCGCGCGCTGATCAGGCGGCGTGAGACGGAGTCCGAGCTGCTGGCCGCCACCGCCGAGGAGATGGCGACCGCGTACGAGGCGGGGCTGCTGCGCGAGGAACCGTCCCGGCTGGTCGAGGTGGCCTCCGGCGAGGGCGCCATCGCGGCACGCCTGGAGGAGATGTACGCGCGCGCGGAGCACGAGGTGTGCCTTTTCGACACACCGCCGTATCTCGCCCCGGCCGGTCCGCAGGTGGACCTCCAGGCCGATCTGCTCAGCCGCGGGATCCTCTCTCGTGGGATCTACGCGGCGACCGGCCTGGAGGATCCGAAGATCCTGTCCCGTGCCTTCAGGATGGTCGAACTCGGCGAGCAGGCCCGGGTGTTGCCGTCCGTGCCTCTCAAGCTGCTGGTGGTCGACGGATGCCGGGCGCTGCTGCCGCTGACCGCCTCCGCGGCCGGCGGCTACTGTGCCGTCGTGGTGTGGCACTCGGCGGTGACCGAGGCCCTGCAGAAGCTCTTCGAACTGGCCTGGCAGCAGGCTGCGCCGCTGGGGCAGGCGGTCGACGACGGCGGGCTCTCCGAGAGCGAGAGGACGTTGACCCGGCTGCTGGCGGCCGGAATGAAAGACGAGGCGGTGGCTCGCCATCTGGGAGTGAGTCTGCGGACCCTGCGTCGGCGTGTGAGCGAGTTGCAGGAGCGGCTGGGTGCGGCGAGCAGATTCCAGCTGGGGATGCGGGCTTCCCAACGGGGCTGGGTGTAGCAGCGACACCGACCGTTCCCGGCCTCTAATGCACGACTCTGATGGTCGCCTTGTCGTTGGATGTGTCCGGGTCCCTGCGGCCCACGTCCCACGGGCTGGAGGGGGCCTTCTCCAACAGGCTCAGGGAGCCCTCGCCGGGGGCGCCGAGTTCGGCTGTGAACTCGAAGGAACGTGTCTCGCCCGGCTTCAGGCGGGGTACCTCGCAGGTGTAGGTGAAGCCGTTGTTGTGGCAGTACGCCCGGTAGACGCCGTCGTCGTACTCCTCCATGGGCTCCTTCACCACCCTCAGCTCGAAGGGCGGCTCGAAGACCAGCTCGGCCGTGGTGCCGGCGTCGGCGGGCCCGTTGTTGGTGACCTCGATGCGGAAGGTTCGCCGGGTGCCGGGATCGCCTCGCAGTTCGACGTCGGAGAGCTGGTAGTCGGCGTGGGTGTCGACGACGAGCTGGGTGGATCCGCCGCCCCCGACAAAGGTGCCCCGGGTGCCGGCGGTGGGCTCGGCCTCCAGAGCCGGTCCGTCGCCGGGGCCGCCGCCCTTCGAGTAGCTGTGGTACTGCCCCGGGCCCATGTCCAGGGCCCAGACGTCCCGGCCGTAGGAGGGGTACATCTGCGCGTTGGGGACGCGCAGTCTCATGGCGGGGCGGACGACGAGCGTCTCTCCCGGGTCGATGGTCACCTCCGGCAGCTCGCACACCGCGAGATGCCCCTTGCTCAGCTCGGGGTAACGGCAGGTGTCGTACCGCTGCGTGAACTCCGTCCCGTCGGCGCTCATCGCGATCCCCAGCCCCTTGACCGGCACCTCGCCGGTGTTCCGCACGACGAGCGGGGAGACCAGCTCGGAGCCGGGCCGCAGGAGATCCTTCGCGTACGCGGGCACCACCGCCTCGACCACCGGCTCCCCGACGACGAACCGGGTCCGTGCGGTGAGCTTTCTGCCGCTCTTCGTGGTGTAGGTGTAGCGGACGACGGCCGTGGCACCGGCCTCGGCGCCCTTGACGGCGTGCGGCTGCGCACGGGCGCTGTCCGCCCAGTTGCTGTAGTCGGCGTCGACCTCGCAGGTCAGATGCGCGGAGTCGCCCTCACAGGGGCCGTACTTCTTCAGCCGGACCACGTCCCGCCCGTCGGGGGCCACCTCCACCGTGAGCCGGCGGACGCCGGGCCCGTTTCCGTCCTCGGCCGTCACGGAGAAGGGCATCTTGTCCTTCGGGCCGGACTTGTCGCCGTAGGGGCGCAGGTAGTAGAGCTCGGGGACGGTGAGGGAGGAGTGCGCCGCCCCGGAGTCGCAGGCGGCCAGGGACGCGAGCAGAAGTACTCCGGCGGCGCCAACTGCCGTACCGGACCAGCGATTCACCGACCATCCCTTCCTCGGGTGTGCGAAGTACCCTGAACTGTATGGCCCTGACTCGTGAGCAACGTGAACAGTTCCTGGCCGAGCCGCATATCGCCGCGCTGGCGGTCGACGCCGGAGAGGGGCGCGCACCACTCGCTCTGCCGATCTGGTACCAGTACACGCCCGGTGGTGACATCTGGATCATGACCGGGCGCGATTCCCGCAAGCACGAACTGATCCGGGCGGCCGGCCGCTTCTCCCTGCTGGTCGAGCGCATCGAGCCCACCATCCGGTACGTGTCCGTGGAGGGGCCGGTCGTCGACACCCGGCCGGGCACCGTCGAAGACCTCCGGGAGATCTCCGCCCGCTACCTGCCGGCCGAGAAAGTGGACGGGTACGTGGAGTTCGCCTCGAAGAACCACGGCGAGCAGGTGATCATCCGGATACGGCCCGAAAGGTGGGTGACGTCCGACCTCGGTACCGTCTGAGGCATGGCAACGGATCTTCACGAACTGCTCCGGTCACTGCGGGTGTGGGACCCGGAGGTCACCTCGCTGCCCTCCTTCGACCCCGCGACCGCGCCCGCGACCCCGCTGGAGCTCTTCACCATCTGGTTCGCGGAGGCGGTGGCAGCCGGGCAGACCGAGCCGCACACCATGTCCCTCGCGACGGCGGACGCGCAGGGCCGGCCCGACGTACGCACCGTGATGCTGCACGGCGCGGACGAGGACGGCTGGTCCTTCGCGAGCCACTCCCACAGCCGCAAGGGAGGGCACCTGTCGGTACGGCCGTACGCCGCCCTCGGCTTCTACTGGCCGGTCCTCGGCCGGCAGGTGCGGGTGAAGGGGGCGGTGACCGCCGCGCCCTCCGAGGAGGGCCAGGCCGACCTGCACGCCCGCTCGACCGGCGCGCTGGCCGCCGCGCTCACCGGACGGCAGAGCGAAGTGCTGGGATCGCTCGGGGAGTTGGCGCGGGTGTCCGAGGAGGCCTGGGAGCGGGCGCAGCGTGAGCCGGAGGTGCCGGTCCCGTCCTGGACGCTGTACCGACTGCTTCCGGACGAGGTGGAGTTCTTCCAGGGAGACGAGCGCAGGAGGCACATCAGGCTCAACTACCGTCGAGCGGATAAGGGTTGGGCTCAGGAACTGCTCTGGCCCTGAAAGTCGTACACCGCGAAGTCCGCCACCGGCCGGTAACCGATGCGCTGGTAGAGGCCGTTGCTGGTCGGGTTGGCCAGGTCGGTGAAGAGCAGTACCTCGTCGGCGCCCCGCTCCCGTGCCAGCCGGCTGACCTCGGCGGTGGCGGCGCCGGCGTACCCGCGGCCGCGGAGACCGGCCGGGGTGTAGACCGGCGCCACCCGGATCTGGCCGGCCACCGGCGGAGTGAGGCCGGCCATGGAGACGGGGGTGCCGTCGGGGGCCTCCCAGAGGGTGACACCGCCGTAGGAGAGGCGGGCGTCGGCCCAGGACTCGGCGCGCACGGAGTCGTTCTCGCTCTCTCCGATGTCCCGGACGAACTCCCGGAACCAGCGCGCCAGCAGCTCCCGGTCGGCCTCCCCCGCGATCCGCGGCCGTCCCTGTGGCACCGGCTCCGGCTGGGTCAGCGTGTCCAGCCGGTACAGCCGCTGGCGCTGATACGGCGCCACCTCGGCCCCGGTGCGGCGCCGCCAGGCCTCGGCGAAACCTTCCGCGGTCGCGGCCTCGGCACTGACACCGGGCACGGTATGGCCCAGGCCCGCCAGATGAGCGGCGAGGGAGTCGGCCCGAGCGGGGGCCAGGGGCGTGAGATACAGCCGGTACGGCGGTGTCCGGAAGTAGGCTCCCCGTACGCTCCCGTCCTCCTCCAGCAGCCCGAAGAGGGGCGCCTCGTCGCCGTACGCATGGAGCCCGCGGGTGCGCAGGCCCTCGGTCACGGTGAGGACGACGGTGTGCAGGTCCGGGCGGGAGCGCAGGAAGTCACCGGCGCGGGTGAGGAACTCGTCGAGGTCTTCGGTGGAGTGCCAGGCTGTGGGAGGCATGTCTCATGATCCTGCGCGGGCGCGCCGGACGCCTCCGAATTACGACGGCTCGGGGTCCGTCGCCAGTCGGGCGTGCAGGTGGACGTCCCGGAACGCGTCGTGCCGTCCCGCCTCGAACATCGCGCCCCGCAGCGTGCCCTCGTAGCGGAAGCCGCACCGTTCGGCGACGGTGCAGGAGGCGTCGTGGCCGAGGGCATGGCCCAGTTCCAGCCGGTGCAGGCCGAGGTCGGTGAGGGCCCAGTGGGCGCCGAGGCGGAGGGCGCGGGTGGCCACCCCGTGGCCGCGGGCCTCGGGCAGCACCCAGTAGCCGACGCGGGCGGTGCGGAAGACGTGGTCGATGACGTTGATGCCGAGGTGCCCGAGCGTCGTACCGCTCGACTCGTCCGTGATCCGGTACGACACGCTCGTGCCCTGCGCCGCCTGTTCGGCCCTGCGTCGCATACCGGCACGGGCGCCGTCGAGGTCGTGGATCAGGGTCAGAGGCGTGTTCCAGCGCCCGAACTCGGGGTCCAGCGCGCCGCGCAGCCAGTCCTGGGCCTGGGCGCCGGAGTCCGCGTCCCAGGCGCACAGGCGCAGGCCGTGGCCGTGCAGCGGGGTGAAGGGGCGGATGAGGTGCTGATCGTCGACGTCGGTCATCCGCCCATTCAAACCGCCCGGGACGTCCCGCGCGGCCTGAATTTCGGTACCCGGTCCGGGAAGACCGCCTCCAGGTCCAGCCCGGCCCGCAGGTCCTCGTGTGCGCAGTCGACGGCCTCCGTCACCACCAACGGATCCCCAGCAAGGCCGACGCCCGTCACCCACCCCCAACCGCCCCTGCCCCCCGGCGCGGCCTGAATTTCGGCACCCCGTCCGGGAAGACCGCCTCCAGGTCCAACCCGGCACGCAGGTCCTCACAGGCACAACCGACGACCTCCGCCACCACGCCCCTGCCCCCGGCGCGGCCTGAACCTCGGCACCCCGCCCAGGAAGACCGCCTCCAACTCCAGCCCGGCCCGCAGGTCCTCGTGTGCGCAGTCGACGATCTCCGTCATCATCCGGGGGCCCTCGGCGAGGTCGACGACCGCGGCGACGTACGGGGTGCGGTCCTTGAAAGGCGGCAGGTCGTTGCGGTGGACGACGGACCAGGTGTGGAGCGTGGCGCGGCCGGTGGCCGGGGACCAGGAGACGTCCTCGCTCCAGCAGCGCGGGCAGAACTCACGGGGGTAGTGGTGGACCCGGTCGCATGTCCCGCAGTGCCTGAGCAGCAGGACGCCCCGCGCCGCCGCGTCCCAGTAGGTCCGCGTGAAGGCGTCCGCCTCCGGCAGGTCGTACCTCGCGCCCATCAGAACCAGCCCAGCGCGGCGTCGAGCGACCAAGTCTGCCAGGACATCGCGAACAGGGCCACGAGCGAGATGAGGGCCATCATCGAGTTCTGCCCCTGCTCGGCCCAGTCGTGGATCATGAGCGTGAAGTAGAGGACGTTCAGGAGCAGGCCGCCGACCAGCGCGAGCGGGGTCAGGAAGCCGAGGATCAGGCCTGCGCCGAGGGCGAGTTCGGCGTAGGCGACGACGTACGCCATCGTCCTGGGGCGGGGCGCGACCAGTACGTCGAAGCCGCTGCGGACCGGGGTCCAGCGGTGCTTGGCGGCGATGTCCGCGGCCCAGGTGATGCCGCCGCCCTCGAACCACGTCCTCTTGTCCTTGTGGCGCCAGCTCTCCAGCCACCACAGCCCGAGGCCGATGCGCAGGACGGCCAGCCATTGCGCGCCGGTCAGCCAGATCGTGTCCATGGAATCTGACGGTACGTCAGATCACGGACCCCGGGAAGACCGCGGCCGAAGGGAGAATCCTGTGCGTGCACCGAGAAGCTGTGGGTCCCCCATGAATCCCTCAGGATTGTTGGCAATTTTGTCAAAGACACGGCTACGTTCGTTCCCGCCAGCAAAAATGCCGAGGGAGCCAACCGTGAAGCACAGGGCAATCAAGCGCAGGAAAGTCGTCATCGGCATCGGTGCGACGGCGGGGGTCGCGGCCGTCGGAGGCATCGCCCTGAACGCCAACGCGGCGACCGGCAACGCCTCCGGGAGCAGCGCCGGCAGCCTCGTCTTCGACCCCGACGCCTACACCGAGCTGACGACGACGGTCACGGACACCGAGGGGACCGAGCACGCGGTCACCTACCACTTCTGGAAGGCGATCACCTACGTCTCCAAGCCGGTCGACGCGACCTACCAGTCTCTGAACGTCAGCGTGCCGGTCGAGATCGACGGCACGGCGGTCGACGCGAGCAACGCGCCGATCCTGCTCGCCAACTCCGTCGGCGGGTACATGCCGTCCTCCGTGGCCGACGCCACCGGCATCGGAGGCGCGAGCATGGGCGGCGGTGCTCCCAGCGGGGCTCCCACCGCGAGCGCCTCCGCCTCGGCGCCGGGCGCCAACGGCAACACCAACGCCACCGGCGGCGCCATGAACACCAACCAGCTGCTGGCCCTGGCCGCCGGGTACGTCGTCGTCGAGCCCGGCGCCCGTGGTCGTGGACTCAAGAACTCCGCCGGCGAGTACTACGGCAGCGCTCCGGCCGTGATCGTCGACCTCAAGGCGGCCGTCCGGTACGTGAGGTCCAACAAGGGGCGCATCCCCGGCAACGTCGACCGGATCGTCTCCGCCGGCACCAGCGCGGGCGGTGCCGTGTCCAGCCTGCTCGGTGCGTCCGGCGACAGCCCGATCTACGAAAAGCACCTGAAGGAGATCGGCGCGGCCAACGCCTCCGACGCGATCTTCGCGGTGGGCGCGTGGTGCCCGATCACCGACCTGGAGCACGCCGACGGCGCCTACGAGTGGAACTGGGGGACCAACGCCCTCAGCACCGGAAAGCAGGTCGACCAGACGGTCTCCAAGGACCTCCGGTCGCAGTTCGCCGAGTACCAGGCGAAGTTGAGGCTGCGCGGCCTCAGGGGCTCGGGCTTCGGCACCCTGACCGCCCGGAACTACGACGAGTACCTGCTCAAGCAGTACATGGAGCCCTCGGCCACCACCTATCTCGCGGCCCTGTCGGACTCCGACCGTGAGACCTACCTCGCGAAGAACACCTTCCTCACCTGGGACGGCGAGAAGGCCACCTTCACCTGGGACGGCTTCCTCACCCATGTGGGCGCCCGCAAGAAGACCGTGCCGGCCTTCGACGCCTTCGACCTGTCGGCCGGCGAGAACAACGAGTTCGGCTCGGCCACGACCGCGAACCGCCACTTCACCGCGTACGGCGCCAAGAACGACACCACGGGCCTGTCCACCAAGCGCGTCGAGAGCGACATCCCCGAGCTGCTGAACCTGATGAACCCGATGTACCACCTGGTGGAGAAGGTCAACGGCAATCGCTCCAGGCACTGGTGGATCCGCCTCGGCACGAACGACACCGACACCTCGCACGTCATCTCCGCGAACCTCGCCGCCCGCGCCGAGAACCTCGGCGACGAGGTGAACCACCTCTACTACTGGGACGAGGGCCACGGCGCCAACACCGACCCCGGCGACTTCATCACCTGGATCGCCAAGGTCACGGGCTACAAGAAGGCCGGCAAGAAGTAACCCCGTACCGCAGGACCCCCTGTACCGCGGCCCCGGTTTCCCGTCAGTTTCCGGCCGCCGCGCACCACGGTGCCGAGCCCCGCACCCGCGGGCCCGGCGCCGTGGCCTTTCTCCCGTGACTTTTCCGTACACGCACAACCAGGTGACCTACGCCACAGGTCCCACCCACCCCTCCTACAGCCGTGATCGATCCGCAACCAATTCCCGTCTTGACCGAGACCCATCAACGCGCTGTCTGATTACGCTCGCGCTCATGGCCGACTCCGCACCCGCAGACCGCCCCGACCAGCCCGATCGCCCCGTCTACGTCGTCGGTGGCGGTCCGGCCGGACTCTCCGTCGCGTACGCGCTGCGCGCCCGGGGCATCCGCGCGGTCGTCCTGGAGAAGTCCGAGCACGTCGGCGCCTCCTGGCGGCGCCACTACGACCGGCTGCACCTGCACACCACCCGCCGCCTGTCGGCCCTGCCGGGCCTCCCGATGCCCCGCCGCTTCGGCCGCTGGGTCGCCCGCGACGACGTGGTGCGCTACCTGGAGAAGTACACCGAGTTCCACGAGCTGGAGACCGTCACCGGCGTCGAGGTCTCCCGCGTCGAGCGCACCCCCGACGGCACCGGCTGGCTGCTGCACGCCACCGGCGGCCGCGAGCTGACCGGCGCCGCGGTGGTCGTCGCCACCGGCTACAACCACACCCCGCTGCTGCCGGACTGGCCGGGCCGCGACACCTACAAGGGCGAGCTCCTGCACGCCGGCGGGTACCGCAACCCCGAGCCCTACGCCGGCCGTGACGTCCTCGTCGTCGGCGTGGGCAACACGGGCGCCGAGATCGCCGTGGACCTGGTCGAGGGCGGCGCCTCGCGGGTACGGCTGTCCGTGCGCACCGCCCCGCACATCGTCCGCCGCTCCACCGCCGGCTGGGCCGCCCAGTACACGGGCGTTCTCGTACGGCGGCTGCCGGTCGGCCTCGTGGACCGGCTGGCCCGGCCCATGGCGAAGCTCAGCGTGCCCGACCTGTCGGAGCACGGACTGCCCCGCCCCGACACCGGGCTCTACAGCCGGGTCAAGGAGGGCGCCATCCCGGTCCAGGACGTCGGCCTCATCGACGCGATCCGCAAGGGCAAGGTCGAGGTGGTGGCCGCCGTGGAGGGCTTCGAGGACGGCGAGGTGCTGCTCGCCGACGGCACCCGCGTCGCCCCGGACGCGGTGATCGCGGCGACCGGGTACGCCCGCTCGCTGGAGGGCCTGGTCGGCCACCTCGGCGTCCTCGACGCCCACGGCAGACCGGTCGCCAACGGCTCCCGCTGCTCCGACAACACCCCAGGGCTGTTCTTCACCGGCTTCGTCACTCCCATCAGCGGCACCTTCCGTGAGGTCGCGATCGACGCGGAGAAGATCGCCAAGGCCGTAGAGAAGGACGGCGCGGGCAGGCTCTCGCGGCTTCCCGTCTGACGTAGAAAATCTCAACTCTCTTCAGTACGACTCCCGTTACTCATGTGCCAGATGTGGCGGGAGCGTTGTCGTGTGCCACCGTACGGGGCCAGAATGTGAACACTTCTCATGTTCTAGCTCCACACTCTCTCCACTACGGAGGACGCACGTGGCACGCGAAAGACAGCTCCCCCCGCTCTCCCGGCGCTCCCTGCTCGGCGGTGCCGCCGCGGCGGCCGGTGCCGTCACCCTCACCGGCACCGCCGCCTCGCCCGCCTCCGCCGCCACCCGTGACGTGGACGTCGCGATCGTCGGCGGCGGTCTCGCCGGGCTCACCGCGGCCCGTGACCTGGTCGCGGGCGGAAAGACCGTGGCCGTACTGGAGGCCCGTGACCGGGTCGGCGGCCGGGTCCTCAATCTGACCCTGGCCAACGGCGGTGTCACCGAGGGCGGCGGCGAGTTCATCGGCCCCACCCAGGACCGCATCAAGGCCCTTGCGGACTCGCTCGGGGTGGGGACCTTCGCCACCTACAACACCGGCAAGAACCTGCTCTACAAGGACGGCAAGAAGACCGCCTACGCCACCGACGGCCTCCTCGGCTCGGTCCCGCCGATCGACGCGGCCGGTCTCGCCAACGCGGCGATCGTCCAGGCCTCCCTCGACGACATGGCCAAGACGATCCCGCTCGACGCGCCCTGGACCGCCGCCAAGGCCGAGGAGTGGGACCGGCAGACCTTCGAGACCTGGCTGCGCGCCAACGCCGTGATCCCGTCGGCCAAGTTCCTCCTGGACGTGGCCTGCACGTCGATCTTCTCGGCCGAACCCCGTGAACTCTCCCTCCTGTTCGTCCTCTTCTACATCGCCGCCGCCGGCAACGAGACCACTCCCGGCACCCTGGAACGCCTCACCGAGACCGCGGGCGGCGCCCAGGAACTGCGCTTCGTCGGCGGCTCCCAGCTGGTGCCGATCAAGCTCGCCGCCACGCTGGGCGACCGGGTGGTGCTGAACGCCCCGGTGCGCACGATCGCCAAGTCCGGCTCGAAGTACGTCGTCACGGCCGACGGGGTCACCGTCACGGCCAAGCGGGTCGTCGTCGCCGTACCGCCGCCGCTCGCGGCCCGCATCACCTACGACCCGCTGCTGCCCGCCGCCCGCGACCAGCTCACCCAGCGCCTCCCGATGGCCTCGGTCGGCAAGGCGATCGCGATCTACGACACCCCCTTCTGGCGGGCGGACGGGCTCAACGGCCAGGTCGTCAGCGACACCGGCGTGATCAGCTCGACCTTCGACAACTCCCCGCCCGACGCCTCATACGGCGCCCTGATGGGCTTCATCGAGGCCGACGAGGCCCGCAAGTACGACGCGGCGAGCGAGGCGGAGGTCAAGGCGGCCGTCCTCAAGGACTACGTGACGTACTTCGGCTCGAAAGCGGCCTCCCCCACCTCCTTCGTCCTGCAACGCTGGAACAACGAGGCCTACACCCGCGGCGGCCCCGTCTCCATCGGCGCGCCCGGAGTGCTCACCCAGTACGGTCCCGCCCTGCGCGCCCCCGTCGGCGGCATCCACTGGGCCGGTACGGAGACGTCCCTGCACTGGATGGGCTTCATGGACGGAGCGGTGCGGTCGGGCGAGCGGGTGGCCAAGGAGGTTCTCGCGGTCCTGTAGTCGGCGCCTCAACTTTGTGTGCACGCCCGTTCCTGACATCCCGTCAGTTCTGTAATCTGACACAGCGTCAGTTAATCGAGCTGTCACACAGGAGCGGGCGGACCGATGCTTGGATCAACCCACGGCACCCTCACCACCGACTCCCGCCGGGCCCGGGTCGTCGCGTGCGGCGAGCAACCCGGGCCCGCCGTTCACGGCCGGCCCGCCGAGGTCGACGATCTCGACGTCGGCGGCCGTCCGTTGTATGCCGACGTCCCCGATCTGGACCGCTTCTTCCGTCCGGAGTCGGTCGCCGTGATCGGCGCCTCGGACACCGAGGGCCGGCCGAACACCGGTGTCACCCGGCAGTTGATCGACTGGGCGGACCGGGTGGGAGCCCGGCTGCACCCGGTGCATCCGAGCCGCCCGTCGGTCTTCGGCATCCCCTGCGTGGCAGCCGTCGCCGACCTGCCCGAGCAGGTCGATCTCGCCGTCCTGCTGGTCGCGGAGCCTCTTCCGCTGATCGGGCAACTGGCGGAGGCCAAGGTGAAGTTCGCGGTCGTCTTCGCCTCCGGCTTCGCGGAGACCGGCGAGGAGGGGGCGGTGGCGCAGGAACGTCTCGCCGCTGCCGTGGCGGAGTCCGGGATGCGGCTGCTGGGGCCCAACACCAACCTGAACGCCTTCTCGTCGTTCCGCGACGACCTCGACGGGCCCGGGATCGCCCTCATCACCCAGTCCGGCCACCAGGGCCGCCCGGTCTTCGCCCTCCAGGAGCTCGGCATCCGCCTCACCCACTGGGCCCCCACCGGCAACGAGGCCGATCTGGAGAGTGCCGACTTCCTCTCCTACTTCGCCGAGCGCCCCGAGGTCGGCGCCATCGCCTGCTACCTCGAGGGCCTGAAGGACGGCCGCTCCTTCCTGCTCGCCGCCGACCGGGCCGCCCGCCGCAAGGTGCCGGTGGTCGCGGTCAAGGTCGGCCGCACCGAGACCGGCGCCCGCACGGCCGCCTCCCACACCGGCAAACTCACTGGCGCCGACACGGTGGTGGACGCCGCGATGCGGCAGTACGGCGTGATCCGCGTCGACGGTCTCGACGAACTCCAGGACACCGCGGCCCTGTTGGCCCGCGCCAGGCCGCCGCGCGCCGAGGGGGTCGTCGTCTACTCGATCTCGGGCGGCACGGGCGCGCACTTCGCCGACCTGGCGACGGAGGCGGGCCTGCGGCTGCCCGCCCTCTCGGAGGCGAAGCAGACCGAACTGCACCAGTGGATACCGGAGTTCCTGAGTGTGGCCAACCCCGTCGACAACGGCGGGCACCCGGTCGGCGACTGGCGCGGCCGGAAGATCATCGACGCGATCCTCGCGGACCCGTCGGTCGGGGTCCTGATCTGCCCGGTCACCGGGCCCTTCCCTCCGCTGAGCGACCGGCTGGTGCAGGACCTGGTGGACGCGGCCGAGCAGACCGACAAGCTGGTCTGCGTGGTGTGGGGTTCGCCCGTGGGCACCGAGCCGGCCTACCGCGAGGTCCTGCTCGGCTCCTCCCGGGTGGCCACCTTCCGCACGGTCGGCAACTGCATCACCGCGGTCCGCGCCTACCTCGACCACCACCGCTTCGTCAGCGGCTACCGCTCCCCCTTCGACGAGGCCCCGCGCACCCCCTCGCCCTCCTTCCGCAAGGCGCAGGCCCTGATGCGCCCGGGCCAGCAGCTGAGCGAGCACGCGGCGAAGCAACTGCTGCGGGCGTACGGGATCCGGGTGCCGCGCGAGCAGCTGGTGACCAGCGCGGCGGCGGCCGTCCGCGCGGCGGGCCTGGTGGGCTATCCGGTCGTGATGAAGGCGTCCGGCGCGAAGATCGCCCACAAGACCGAGCTGGGCCTGGTGAAGATCGGCCTGACCTCGGCCAGCCAGGTCCGGGACGCCTACCGCGAGTTGACCGACATCGCCCGCTACGAGGACGTCACGCTGGACGGCGTCCTGGTCTGCCAGATGGTCGAGCGGGGCGTCGAGATGGTCGTCGGGGCCGCGCACGACGAGCTGTTCGGGCCGACGGTGACGGTCGGGCTCGGCGGGGTGCTGGTCGAGGTGCTGCGGGACACGGCCGTACGGGTGCCGCCCTTCGGTGAGGAGCAGGCCCGGGACATGCTGGGCGACCTGCGCGGGCGGGCCCTCCTCGACGGGGTCCGGGGGCGGCCGCCCGCGGATCTCGACGCCCTCGTGGAGGTCGTCCTGCGCGTGCAGCGCATGGCCCTGGAGCTGGGGGACGAGGTCGCGGAGCTCGACATCAACCCGCTGATGGTGCTGCCCCGGGGGCAGGGGGCGGTGGCGCTCGACGCGTTGGTGGTGTGCCGGTGAGCGAGGTGCGGCACACCGTCGACGGCCAGGTCTCGTACATCACCCTCAACAGGCCCGAGGTGCTCAACGCGCTTACGGCCGGTCAACGGGACCTGCTCGTCGAGCTGTTGGCCCGGGCGTCCGCCGATCCGGACGTGCGGGCCGTCGTCCTCACCGGAACCGGCCGCGGCTTCTGTGCGGGTGCGGACCTGCGAGAGGCCTCCGGTGCGGGAGAACGCGTGGCCGGCGATGTGGCCCGCACTCTGCGGCTGGGGGCCCAGCGGCTGATCGCGGCCGTACTCGACTGCGAGAAGCCGGTGATCGCCGCCGTGAACGGCACCGCGGCCGGTCTCGGCGCGCACCTCGCGTTCGCCTGCGATCTCGTCCTGGCCGCCGAGTCGGCGAAGTTCATCGAGGTCTTCGTCCGCCGGGGCCTGGTCCCCGACGGCGGCGGCGCCTATCTCCTCCCCCGTCTGATCGGTCCGCAGCGGGCGAAGGAGCTGATGTTCTTCGGCGAGGCGCTCACCGCTCGCGAGGCCGAACGTCTGGGTCTCGTCAACCGGGTCCTGGAGGACGAGGAGCTGACCAAAACGGCCCGCGAATGGGCCGGGCGTCTCGCCACCGGCCCGACCCGCGCCCTCGCCCTGACGAAACAGCTCGTGAACGCCTCCCTGGACTCCGACCGCGCCACCGCCTTCGCAGCGGAGGCCGCCGCCCAGGAGATCAACATGACGACGGAGGACGCGCAGGAGGGCGTGGCGAGCTTCGTGGAGCGCAGGAGCCCCGAGTACCGGGGCCGTTGAGGCTCAGTCCTGGGTCAGGATCCGCAGGTCCGGCGCGTCCGGGTCCCCGAACGGCACGAACAGCTCGGGCTCGGACCCGGTCCCGCCGATCCTCCAGTACGTCTCCTGCCCGCACCCGCCGTCGAGCCGTACGACGACACCGGCGCGGTCGTGGCCGCCCTTGTCGTCGAGCAGCCAGGTGCCGGTGCCGTCGCACACGGCGAAGGGCGGCTCGGCGTACTGGTCGGCGGACCCGGACTCGGTGGGCAGGTCGCTGAGTTCGGCCCGGCCGTCCGTGCCGAGGCTGAGGACCGCGCCCTCGTCGCCCCGCCAGACCCCGGTGAGCTGCTCGGCGGACAGCGCGGGAGGCTCGTACTCCTCGACGATTCCCGTGGTCGTGGCCAGCACGCCGCCGAGGATCACCAGGAGGAACAGGCCGACGGAGGCGAACAGGGAGGGCAGCCACACCCCCCAGAAGCCCCGGGTACGTCTCCGGAGCCACCCGAGGCAGAGCACCGGGAGCACGCCGAGGGCGGCGAGGAGCGGTGCCGTGACGGTGAACGGCCAGTCCCACAGCAGGCCGGCGAGTCCCGCCCAGACCACGCCGAGCCCCGCCGCGCACAGCACGTGCCAGGCCCACAGGGGCCCGCGCGCGCGGCGGACGACGAGCCTTGCGAGTGCCTCGGCCGGCACGATCTGGGCCATCGCGTGCGCGAGGCCGAGCACCGGCAGGATCAGCGGCGCCACGACGAGGAGACACGCCAGGACGAACACGGAGAGGAACCCGTACGCGCCCGCGTACGCGTAGTCGTCGCCGAGCAGGACCCCGATCCACCAGATCAGGCCGATCGCCGGAAGCTGCACCGCACACACCGCGGCGGCCTCGTTGAGCCGTGCGTTCCCCCACCCCATGGACGCAGCGTACGGGTGGTTCACGTGCGCCTGCCCCGCCCCTTTCCATCTGACGCACCGTCAGCTTCAATGGGGGGTGTGATGGGACAAGCAGGAATGGCCGAGGCTGCCGTCCGCTACCTCCGGTCCGGCAGGAGCCTGGCGGTCGAGGCGCTGCCCCGCCCGGAGCTGCGGTGTGTGCGAGAGGACGAGCGCGCGCCGGTCGAGCAGGCCGAGTTCCGGCGCGTGCTGGGATCCTTCGCGAGCGGCGTGACCGTGGTGACGGCACCCGGGGCACCCGGCGCGGAACCGGCCGGTTTCGCCTGCCAGTCCTTCTCCTCCCTCTCCCTCGACCCGCCGCTCGTCGCCTTCATGGTGGGCCGTACGTCGACGACCTGGCCCCGCATCGCCCAGGCGGGCGTCTTCTGCGTGAACGTCCTGAGCGCGCAGCAGGGCGAGCTGTGCAGGGCGTTCGCGGTGAGCGGCGCGGACAAGTTCGCGGGCGTGGCCCACGACCCGGCCCCGGCCTCCGGCTCACCCCGCCTCGCGGGCGCCCTCGCCTGGATCGACTGCACGATCCACGCGGTGCACACCGGCGGGGACCATCTGATCGTGGTGGGACGGGTGGACGCGCTCGGGCCGGGCGACGGAGACGGCGAACCGCCCCTCCTGTTCCACAAGGGGCGGTTTCTCTAGGGGCTAGGCCGTCGCCGGCAAGGGCACCGCGGCCTGCCGCCTCCTGATCACCAGCGCCATCAGCGCTGCCGCCGCGCACAGCGCGCCCGAGGCGTACCAGATCATGTCGTACGAGCCGAACACGTCCCGGGCGACACCGCCGAGGAAGGCGATCAGCGCCGCGCCGACCTGGTGGGAGGCGAGGACCCAGCCGAAGACGATCGCGCTGTCGTCGCCGTACTGCTCGCGGCACAGGGCGACGGTGGGCGGGACGGTGGCGACCCAGTCGAGGCCGTAGAAGACGATGAAGAAGAGCATCGGCGGATGGACCGACGGGGCCAGCAGCATGGGCAGGAACAGGAGCGAGATGCCGCGCAGGGCGTAGTAGACGGCGAGCAGGCGGCGGGGCTCGAAGCGGTCGGTGAACCAGCCGGAGGCCACCGTGCCGACCACGTCGAACACACCGATCACCGCGAGCAGCGAGGCGGCCGCGGTGACGGGCATGCCGTGGTCGTGGGCGGCGGGCACGAAGTGGGTCTGGATCAGGCCGTTGGTGGAGGCGCCGCAGATCGCGAAGGTGCCGGCCAGCAGCCAGAAGGGGCCGGTGCGGGCGGCCTTGAACAGGACCGTCACCGCTCGGCGCGCGGCGCCCGGGACCGGCTCCGGCTTCGGCACGAACTCCTTGGCGCCGTACGGCTTCAGGCCCACGTCGGCAGGGTGGTCGCGCAGCAGCAGCCAGACGAAGGGGACGACCGCGAGGGCGGCGAGCGCGACCGTGATCGCCGCCGGGCGCCAGTCGTGCTTCTCGACCATCCAGGACAGCACCGGCAGGAAGATCAGCTGGCCGGAGGCGGAGGCCGCGGTCAGGATGCCGGTCACCAGGCCGCGCCGCTCGGTGAACCAGCGGTTGGTGACGGTCGCGGCGAACGCCAGTGCCATCGAGCCGCTGCCGAGACCGACCAGCAGGCCCCAGTACAGCATCAGCTGCCAGGCCGCCGTCATCCACACGGTCAGGCCCGAACCGACCGCGATCACGGTCAGCGCGACCGCGACCACCCGCCGGATGCCGAAGCGGTCCATCAGCGCCGCCGCGAAGGGGGCGGTCAGGCCGTACAGCGCGAGGTTGACGGAGACGGCAGCACTGATGGTGCCGCGCGACCAACCGAAGTCGTCGTGCAGGGGGTCGATGAGCAGGCCCGGCAGGGAGCGGAAGGCGGCCGCGCCGATGATCGTCACGAAGGTGACGGCGGCGACGAACCAGGCGCGGTGGATACGAGGGGCCGACGGGTTCTGCGTGGGAGCTGCCTGCACGGCGGCTTCGCTTGGCTGGGTCACGACATAGAGCTTCCGTCCTGCGCCGCCCGGGATCCATTGGCCCGAAGGACAGCATTCGTTAGGATCGGGCCATGAGCCCTGACCGTCGTGCCCGTCGCGCCCCGGAGTTCCGCCCGCACCGCGTGGTCGTCCTCGCCATGGACGGTGTCCTCCCGTTCGAGCTGGGCATCCCGCACCGGATCTTCGGCCGCCCCAGGGACGCCGAGGGGCGCAAGCTGTACGAGGTCATCACCTGCTCGATCCGCCCGCCGGGCCCGGTGCGGACCGACGCCGACTTCGCCATCCAGGTCGAGCACGGCCCGGAGGTCCTGGCCGGCGCCGACACCGTGATCGTCCCGGCGTCGTACGAACTGGGCCCGGTCTTCGAGCAGGGCGTGCTGACCGACGAACTGGCCGCCGCCCTCGCCCACATCCGCCCCGGCACCCGGCTCGCCTCCATCTGCACCGGCGTCTACGTCCTGGCCGCCGCCCGCCTTCTCGACGGCCGCCCGGCCACCACGCACTGGGCCGACTCCGACCGTCTCCAGCGGCTCTTCCCGCAGGTCAAGGTCGACCCGGAGGTCCTGTTCATCGACGACGGGGATGTCCTGACCTCCGCGGGCGTCGCCGCCGGGATCGACCTGTGCCTGCACATGGTGCGCCGCGACCACGGCACGGCGGTCGCCAACGAGGTGGCCCGCCGCACCGTCGTACCGCCGCACCGCGACGGTGGTCAGGCGCAGTACATCCACCGGCCGGTGCCCGACCCGCAGCAGGCGACCACGACCTCGGCCCGCGCCTGGGCGCTCGGCCGTCTGCACGAGCCGATCCAGCTGCGGGACATGGCCGAGCAGGAGGCCATGTCCGTACGCACCTTCACGCGCCGCTTCCGCGAGGAGGTCGGCGTCAGCCCCGGCCAGTGGCTCACCCAGCAACGAGTGGAACGCGCCCGGCACCTCCTGGAGTCCACCGACCTCTCCGTCGACCAGGTCGCCCACGACGCCGGCTTCGGCACCGCCCAGTCGATGCGCCAGCACCTACAAACAGCCCTCGGCGTCACACCGACCGCCTATCGGCGCACCTTCCGCACCGGGAGCGGGACCCTCGACCACACACCCGGGCACTACGACGGCGTCGGCGCCCCGCGCTGAGCTCCCGGCGCGGCGCACCTCCCCCCACCAGCCGATTCCCGTCAGTGCGAGGGTCAACGCCACCCCGGCCAGGACGGCGGTGGACGGCACCGTCACCTTGAGCAGGGCTCCGGCGAGCGAACCCGTGGCCGCGTAACCCGCGCCCGCCGCCGCGTACATCACGGAGTAGCCGGCGGCCAGGGCGCCGGGCGGAAGCGCGTCGCGCAGGGCGAGGTTGCGGGTGAGCAGCGCGCCCGACTGGAGCAGGCCACCCGCGGCGAGCGCGGTCGCGATCCCGGCGGTGTTGGGTATCAGCGCGATGAGGGTCACGCAGAGCGAGGTGCCGCACATCAGCACGACACTGCGGGTGCGCAACAGACCGGGCCAGGTGCGCAGGCCGTAGAGGAACGCCCCGAGTCCGCCGCCCACCGCAAGGCCGGTCAGCAGCGGTCCCGACCAGCCGACACGGATGCCGCGCTGTTCGAGCAGGGCGGGCAGGACGAGTTCGGCGAGGCCCAGCAGGCTGAGGCTGGCCGCGCCCATGACGTACACCGGCCAGGCGCCCAGCAGCAGCCGGGGCAGCGATCCGCCGGACCACGCGCCGCCCGCCGAGTCGTCCACCTTCCAGCCGGCCGGGAGCAGCCACAGCCCCGTGACCGACGCCGCCATCAGCGCGGCGGCGAGCAACAGGGGTATGTGAGGCGCGGCTTGGAGGGCGAGGCCGGCGACGGCGGCCGGGGAGACGGCCCAGATGACGGAGTTGAGCATCGACTCGGTGGACAACGCCTGCGCGACGGCCCGCTCCGGGACCAGCTCGGTGAGCAGTGCGCGCAGCCCTCCGGTCGCGGCGGCGGGGGCGGCCCCGGCCAGGAAGGCGAACGCGCCCAGCACCAGGGAGGGCGCGTCGGGGAACACCCCGAGCCCCGCGAACCCGAGGGCCCCGGTCGCGAGGCCCACCGCCAGCTGGGGCCGGGGACGCTCGGGGGGCAGCCGCATCCCGAGCACCGGGGCGCCGACGATCTCACCGATCACATAGGCCGCCGCGAGCACCGCTCCCAGCGCATACCCTCCTGGTCTCTCGCGCACCAGGAAGACGAGGGCCAGGGGAGCCATCGCCACCGGCATACGGGCGCCGACGGACGTGCAGGCCCAGACCAGGACCCGTGGGGAGGCGACGTCTCGGTAGGTCATGCGTCGAAGCTAGGGCCCGGCACTGACATCGCTCCAAGGGTTTTCCAGCGCCTGTGGACAACTCGGGGGCTAGAAGGTCAGCACCCCCCGAGCCACCCGCCCAGCCTCCGCGTCCCCCACCGCCTTCTCGAAGTCCTCGATGGGATAGGTCTCCGTGACCAGCTCGTCGAGGAGCAGCCGTCCCTGCCGGTAGAGGTCGGCGTACAGCGGGATGTCCCGCTGCGGCCGCGAGGATCCGTAGCGGCAGCCGAGGATGGACTTGTCCAGGAACATCGACGAGACGGCGAAGGACGCCTCCGCTCCCGGCGCCGGGACCCCCAGCAGGACCGCCTGGCCGTGCCGGTCCAGCAAGTCCACGGCGGCGCGCACGAGTTCGACCCGCCCGACGCACTCGAAGGCGTGGTCCACGCCGTGCGGCAGCAGGTCCCGCACCCCCTCCGCCGACGTCAGGAAGTCGGTCGCCCCGAACTGCCGGGCCATCGCCTCCTTCGCCGGATTGGCGTCCACCGCCACGATGCGCGACGCCCCCGCGATCCGTGCGCCCTGGATGACGTTGAGCCCGATCCCCCCGGTCCCGATGACCAGCACGCTCTCCCCCCGGTCCACCCGGGCCCGGTTGAGCACGGCCCCCACCCCGGTCAGCACCCCGCACCCGATGAGCGCGGCGGACGTCAGCGGAATGTCCTTCGGAATCCGGACCGCCTGGACGGCCTTCACCACCGTCCGTTCCGCGAAGGCGGAGTTGCACGCGAACTGGAACACCCGCTCCCCGCGCCGTGAGAAGGGCTTCTGGGGCCGCCCGATGGCTTTGCGGCACATGGTCGGCCGGCCCCGGTCGCAGTCGGCGCAGGCGCCGCAGTTGGCGAGCGTGGACAGCGCCACATGGTCACCGGGCCCGACATGGGTGACCCCTTCCCCCACGGCCTCCACGACGCCCGCGCCCTCATGCCCCAGCACCACCGGAACCGGAAACGGAATGGTCCCGTCCACCACGGACAGGTCGCTGTGGCACAGCCCGGCCGCCGAGATCGCGACCTGCACCTCGCCCGGCCCCGGATCCCGCACCTCCAGATCGTCGACGACCTGGATCTGCCTCCCGTCGAACAGCACGCCGCGCATCAGACGACCCCCTTGGGTTCCCTGGGCAGACCGAGCACCCGCTCGGCGATGATGGTGCGCTGGATCTGGTCCGAGCCGCCGTAGACGGTGTCGGCCCGCGAGAACAGGAACAGATGCTGCAGGGCATCGAGTTCGTACGGCGAGGAAGGGGACCAGTCCCCGGGCCCGACCGTCGCCTCCGCCCCCCGCACGAGCATCGCCAGCTCCCCGAGCCGTTGATGCCACCCCGCCCACAGCAGCTTGGCCACACTGGATGCCCCGGCGTCCCCCGAACCCCCCAGCGTCCGCAGGGCGTTCCACCGCATGGTCCGCAGCTCGGCCCACTGCCGCACGAGCAGCGCCCGCACGACCGGATCGGACACCGCGCCAGTCCGTGCGGCGGCCTGCACCACCCGCGTCAACTCCTCGGCGAACCCGACCTGTTGGGCCAACGTCGACACCCCGCGCTCGAACCCCAACAGACTCATCGCCACCTGCCAGCCCCGCCCCTCACCCCCCACGACATGCTCCGCACGCGCGTGTGCCCCGTCGAAGAAGACCTCGTTGAACTCACTGGTCCCGGTCATCTGCCGAATGGGCCGCACCTCGATGCGCCCCGGCTGATCCATGGGAACGAGGAGAAACGACAGCCCGTGATGCCGACGGGACTCCGGATCGGTCCGCGCGAGGACGAAACACCAGTCCGCCTCATGAGCGAGGGACGTCCAGATCTTCTGCCCGCTGATCCGATACGTCCCGTCCTCGACCCGCGTGGCCCTGGTCCGCACCCCCGCGAGGTCGGACCCCGCCCCCGGTTCGCTGTAGCCCTGGCACCACAACTCCTCCCCGGCGGCGACGGGAGGAAGAAAGCGCGCCTTCTGCTCGTCACTGCCGTGCGCGAGGAGAGTGGGCGCGAGCAGCTTCTCCCCGATGTGCCCCGACCGCGCCGGCGCCCCCGACCGCGCATACTCCTCAGCCCAGACGACCTGCTGGGTGAGGGTGGCAGTCCGGTTGCCGTACCCACCTTCCGGCCAACCCAGCCCTATCCACCCGGACTTGCCGAGGGTCCGCTCCCAGACACGCCGATCCTGAGCCCCATCGACATGGCCGGCAAGCCACTCCCGAACTTCCCCCCGAAACACCTCGTCCTCAGCACCAAACCCGAAATCCACAGGCCCCTCCTCTCAACACCGGTCGCGATGACCCACCCAGGGGCGCGGGGAACTGCGCGAGCAACCACAGACGACCCGCAGCCGCCCCACACACGCCCGACCCACTAGGCATCCGGCCCCGAAAGCAACGGCATCGGATCCACCCCCACGCTCCCCGGCAAAAACTCCGCGATCCGCTCCGGCGTCCACCCGCCGGAGGCATACGCCGCGCGCAACTCCCGAGGCTGAGCCCACACCGCGATCTTCGGCCCCGCCACGGTGTACACCTGCCCGGTGATCTCCTGGGCCCGCGCCGACAGCAGATAGACCACCATGGCGGCCACGTCCTCCGGCTCCCCGATCTCCGTCAGCTCGAACGGCACGTTCGCCGACATCCGCGTACGGGCCACGGGCGCCACCGCATTCGCGGTCACCCCGTATTTGTGCAATCCGAGCGCCGCACTGCGGACCAGCGAAATGATCCCGCCCTTCGCCGCGCTGTAATTCGCCTGCGAAACCGACCCCTGGTGATTCCCGCTGGTGAAGCCGATCAACGTCCCCGCCCGCTGCTTCCGCATCACCGCGGAGGCCGCCCGGAACACCGTGAACGTCCCCTTCAAATGCGTGGCGAGGACCGGATCCCACTCCTCCTCGGTCATGTTGAACAACATCCGCTCACGCAGAATCCCCGCGACACAGACGACACCGTCGATCCGCCCGTAGGAAGACAACGCGGCATCGACGACCCGCTGACCGCCCGCCATCGTCGAGATGTCGTCGGCCACGGCGACGGCCTCACCCCCGGCCGCCTCGATCTCCTTCACGACACCCGAGGCGACGTCACTCGCGGGAGACGCCCCGTCCACGGAAACGCCGTAGTCGTTGACGACGACGCGCGCCCCCTCCCCCGCCGCGGCCAGCGCGACCGCCCGTCCGATCCCCCGCCCCGCGCCGGTCACGGCGACGACCCTGCCTGCCAAGAAGTTCCCCATGCCCGGCCCCTTCCCGCGGTTTCTGACGGACCGTTAGATTTTATGACCCGTCAGATGTGCGGACACAAGCCCCGGGGAGGGCCCGATGTCACTTCCGGCCGCGTTCCACGACATCGCCAAGCGCGTGAACAACTGGGGTCGTTGGGGTGCCGACGACGAGATCGGCACCCTGAACCTGATCACCGACGAGGTCGTCCGCGAGGCCGCCGCGACCGTCCGCACGGGTCGTCGCATCCCCCTCGCCCTGCCCCTCAGGCAGGACGGCGTGCAGACCGGGATGATGCCGGGCCGGGTCAACCCCCTGCATGTGATGGTGCAGATCAACCAGGAGATCTTCGGCCCGGGGACGGTCGCGTGCAGCGATGACGCGGTGACCATGGGCCTGCAGGCCGCCACCCACTGGGACGCGCTCACTCATGTCTCGCACTCCGGCATGCTCTACAACGGACGCCCGGCCGGCACCATCACCCCGCACGGCGGCGCCGAGTTCAGCGGTATCGACAAGGCGCGGCACGTCGTCTCGCGCGGGGTGCTGCTCGACGTGGCCCGGGCGCGGGGCGTCGACCGGCTCGACGGCGGCCACGCCGTGACCCCCGAGGACCTGGAGGCCGCCGAGGAACTCGCGGGCACGCGTGTGCGTGCCGGTGACATCGTGCTCGTACGGACCGGACAGATCCAGGTGTATCTCGCCGGGGACAAGGAGGCGTACGCCTATCCGTCGCCGGGCTTGTCGGTGCGCACCCCGGAGTGGTTCCACGCGCGCGATGTCGCGGCGGTCGCCAACGACACGCTCACGTTCGAGATCTTCCCGCCCGAGATCGAGGACCTGTGGCTGCCGGTGCACGCCCTGGACCTGGTGGAGATGGGGATGCTGCAGGGCCAGAACTGGAACCTGGAGGAGTTGTCCACAGCCTGTGGACAACTTGGCCGGTACGCGTTCCTGCTGTCGGCGATGCCCGAGCCGTTCGCCGGCGGCACCGGAACGCCCGTGGCCCCGGTGGCTGTTCTGTGAGGAGGTCGGTCGGCGGCGCGCAGATCCGCCCCGAGCACGGTCTCGCGCGCCGCCGTCATCGACTTCCTTCCGCCCTGAGGAAATCGACACCGCGTCACGATCCACACTCGTCGGGGGCTTCCGTCACCGAAGCCCTCGGCGTCCCCTCGCGGCGAATCGCTGACCACCAGCGTCATCAATCGAACACGCTGCGTCAACACCGGTACGGGGATTTATTACTTACGACCTATTTGCCATGACCGCGCACGGATGCACGTCCCGGCGCACCGACCCGCCGCGAGTAAAGGGTGACGGCGGTCTCTGCGACCGTGCGCCGGTCACACCGCCTCGAACGCGAATCCCTCGTAGGTCGAGGCGTCGATGTCGTAGGCCTCCGCGCTCTGCCGCGGCTGCTCGCAGCGGTCGAGTTCGCACCAGATGCTCTTGCCCGCGCCTTCCGGGCTCCAGCCCCAGCGGTCCGCGAGGCCGTCGACGAGGGCGAGGCCGCGACCGCCGGTCGCCTCACCGTCGACGCAGCGCGGCACCGGGGCCCGGCCGCTGCGATCGGCGACCTCGAGGCGGACGGTGGCCGACTCCACCTCGGCATCCGGCAGGGACAGCCGCAGGACGGCCGGTCGGCCGGTGTGCACCACGGCGTTGGTGACGAGCTCCGACACGAGCAGGATCAGGATCTCGGCGAGCGGTTCGTCGACCTCTATCCCGCATACGGCGAGCCGCGAGCGGGCCCACCGCCGGGCTCGCCCCACCTCTGCGGGGTCGGGCCGGATCTCCAGCTGCACTTGAAGCACCTGCACCGCTCACACCATCCGAACCGGCGGGCACATGGCCTCGCGCCTCACGAGGGCCACGATCGTAGCCATTTTTTGCATGACCAGAACAATGACCAAAGCCGGGGTCACAGAACGTGAATCCCTTACAGGACAGCATGGTTGACGTACAGTCACGCCAACAAGCGCTTCGGGCATATTCCAGCGCGAAGGAGTACCCGTGCGGGATACTGTGCGACGCCCGCCGCGGGAAGTCGAACAGGCGGTGGCCGCAGGGCCTCCGGCCCCGCGAGCAGCGGCGCGCATCGCCGGGTCCGGGGCCGCCTCTTCGGCAACACCGGCATGGCTCATGCTCGGAACCACTCGCATCTCACACAAGGTACCGGAGCGGGGCGCCGACTCCAGGACGTGACGAGTCACACATAGGACACAACCCGATACCAACGCTCCGTGATTCCGGTATGCCACAATCCGCGACATCCGCTCCGGACCCGTCGGGGAGCGGGCCGGTCGCGGGCGGCTCAGGCCAACAGATCGACGGCGAGCAACTCCTCACTCTCCGCACCGCCGCCGGCCCTCCGGGCCCGCACCCAGGCCCGCTTCAGATGCAGCTGCACCTCGCACTCCCAGGTGAAGCCCATCCCGCCGTGCACCTGGAGACAGTCCCTGGCACCCCGCTCGGCCGCCTCGTCGGCCAGCAGCCGGGCCGCGGCGACGTCCACCGGGTCGGCGGTCACAGCGGCCGCGTACACCGCGGCCCGGGCCGTCTCCGTCCGCACCAGCATCTGCGCGCACAGATGCTTGACCGCCTGGAAGGCCCCGATCGGCTGCCCGAACTGCTCCCGCGTCCCGGCGTGTTGCACAGCGAGCTCACACACACGCGCGGCGGTACCGAGCTGCTCGGCGGCTGTGAGGAGTACGGCGACGGGGTCGGCGCCGCGGGGGGATCGGGACACGGGGAGGCCCGACGGTGAGGGGTCGCGCGCGGGGGCGGTCGTGGAGGACCGGTCGAGGGCGGTCGCGGAGGACCGGCCGGGGGCGCCCTCGGAAGACCGGCCCGGGGCGGTCTTGGAGGACCCGCCGGGGGTGGCCTCGGAAGACCGGCCCGAGGCGGTCTCGGAGGACCGGCCAGGGGCGGCTGCGGAAGATGAACCGGCAGCCTCGACGGGAGACGAGCCAGGCACAGCCGCGGAACCCGAACCGGCAGCGGCGACGAAAGCCGAACCGGACCCGGCAGCCGCCGACGAACCACCAACGGCCGCAGAAGACGAACCAGGCACCACCGCGGAGCCCGAACCGGCAGCGGCGGGGGAAGACGAACCGCGC
>NZ_JAVREZ010000027.1:0-122357 GCF_031845645.1 Streptomyces doebereineriae | reverse complement strand
ACATCACGAGAGCGGAGCGACCACCGGAATAAGGCGGTCGCTCACAGCGTCCTCGCTGTGTTTTCTTCAAAGGAACCTCGCCCCAGCCGATCGGCCGGAGACGGGGTATCAACATATCTGGCGTTGACTTTTGGCACGCTGTTGAGTTCTCAAGGAACGGACGCTTCCTTTGTACTCACCCTCTCGGGCTTTCCTCCGGGCTTCCCTTCGGTGTTTCCAAACTCTATCAGTGTTTTTCCGGCCCTCTGACCACCGTCCTGCAAGCATGCAGAACATGATCCAGAGTTAGGATCTGACAAGTTGGGTGCTGCCAGGCTGGGACGCTCGGTGGCGCCGCTCGGCCTCAAGCAGGAGTACGACTGTACATGGGGCCGCGAAGTGGGTGCAAATCCGTTGGGCTGGTGGTCTAGACCACTTAGCGGTATCTTTCCTGCGAACCCCGTACTCCACATGCCATACGCTGCTGGACAGCGCCGTCCGGGACAAGCAGTGACGGTGCATATACGCAGCTCCACCCCTGGGAGGCTTCCCATGACCACCGTGACGTCCCCTCTTGCCGGACGCGCCATCGGACTGGCCGCCGTGCCCGACCCGGTCTTCTCCGGAGCCATGGTCGGCCCGGGTACGGCGATCGATCCCGTGCGCGAACCGTCCGAGGCCGTGGCGCCCGTCGACGGTGTGATCGTCTCTCTCCACCCCCACGCGTTCGTCGTCGTGGACGAACAGGGACACGGCGTGCTCGTCCACCTCGGCATCGACACCGTGCAGCTCAACGGTGAGGGTTTCGAGCTGCTGGTGAACAAGGGCGACACCGTCACGCGCGGTCAGGCGATCGTGCGCTGGAACCCGGCCGCCGTCGAGGCCGCCGGCAAGTCCGCCGTCTGCCCGGTCGTGGCTCTGGAGGCCACGGCCGAGGCACTCGCCGAACTCCGTGCGGACGGCGAAGTGAAGGACGGCGACAGTCTCTTCGTCTGGAAGTGACGTCAGTGCCGTCGTACGACTGCAAGTAGGGGCGACAACCACCGCGGCGGCGGGACCCGCCGCACTATCGGAGACGGGTGAGATGGAGACAACGCTGCGAGGCGTCGGCGTGAGCCACGGTGTGGCGATCGGCGAGGTTCGGCACATGGGAACGGCGGTGCTGGAGCCGCCTGCCAAGCAGATTCCGGCGGAGGACGCGGAGCGTGAACAGGGGCGCGCCCGCAAGGCCGTGGAGGCTGTGGCGGCCGACCTGATGGCGCGCGGCAATCTGGCGGGGGGTGAAGCCCAGGCGGTGCTCGAAGCGCAGGCCATGATGGCCCAGGACCCCGAGTTGATGGCAGACGTGGACCGGCGTATCGCCGTCGGCAGCACGGCCGAGCGCGCCGTCTACGACGCGTTCGCCGCGTACCGCGAGCTGCTGGCGGGCGCGGGTGAGTACCTGGCCGGTCGCGTCGCCGACCTCGACGACGTGCGGAATCGTATCGTCGCCCGTCTGCTCGGCGTGCCCATGCCGGGCGTCCCCGACAGCGACGAGCCTTATGTCCTGGTGGCGCGGGATCTCGCGCCTGCCGACACCGCCCTGCTGGACCCGACGCTCGTTCTGGGTTTCGTCACCGAGGAGGGCGGACCGACCAGCCACAGCGCGATTCTGGCGCGGGCGCTCGGTGTGCCGGCCGTTGTGGCGTTGCCGGGTGCCGGTGAGCTGGCCGAGGGCACGGTCATCGCTGTCGACGGCAGCACCGGTGACATCTTCGTGAACCCGAGCGATGAGAAGAAGGCCCAGTTGGAGGCCGCTGCCGCCGAGCGGAAGGCCGCGCTCGCCGCATCGACAGGTCCGGGTGCCACCGCCGACGGCCACAAGGTGCCGCTGCTGGCCAACGTCGGTGGTCCGGCGGACGTGCCCGCCGCGGTCGAAGCGGGAGCCGAGGGCGTCGGTCTCTTCCGTACCGAGTTTCTCTTCCTCGACGACAGCAAGAACGCTCCGTCCGAGGAGAAGCAGGTCGAGGCGTATCGCCAGGTGCTCGAGGCGTTCCCCGAGGGGCGTGTGGTCGTTCGTGTGCTGGACGCGGGCGCGGACAAGCCGCTGGACTTTCTGACGCCGTCCGACGAGCCGAACCCGGCGCTGGGTGTGCGTGGGCTGCGGACGCTGCTCGATCACCCTGACGTGCTTCGGACTCAGCTGACGGCGCTCGCGAAGGCCGCCGAGGGTCTGCCTGTCTACCTCGAGGTCATGGCCCCGATGGTGGCGGACCGCACCGATGCCAGGGCGTTCGCCGACGCGTGCCGTGCGGCAGGGCTGCAGGCGAAGTTCGGCGCGATGGTGGAGATTCCCTCGGCCGCTCTGCGGGCGCGGTCGATTCTGCAGGAGGTCGAGTTCCTGTCGCTCGGGACCAACGATCTCGCGCAGTACACCTTCGCCGCCGACCGTCAGGTGGGTGCGGTGTCGCGGTTGCAGGATCCGTGGCAGCCCGCGCTGCTCGACCTGGTCGCGCTGTCCGCCGAGGCGGCGAAGGCCGAGGGCAAGAGCTGCGGTGTCTGTGGTGAGGCCGCGTCCGACCCGCTGCTCGCCTGTGTGCTGACCGGTCTGGGGGTTACCTCCCTTTCCATGGGTGCGGCGTCCCTTCCTTACGTCCGGGCGACGCTGGCGAAGTACACGCTGGCGCAGTGCGAGCGTGCTGCCGCCGCCGCGCGGGCCGCCGACAGTGCCGAGGACGCGCGCGACGCGGCCCAGGCGGTGCTGTCGGGCGAGTAGTCGGACCGGAGAGGCCGGCTGACGGTTCCTGGAGGGCGCTCCACCCATGGGTGGAGCGCCCTTTTGTGTTCAGTGACTGTGGCGCGACGTCTGTCCTTCCGGTCCGAGGTCGGGAGGCACGCAGTAGTCGACGCCCGATTCCGGGGAGATCAGGTCGCCGGAGTCGATGTCGGTGCAGTAGGCGTCGAAGACTTCTCCGGCGGTGAGGGGTTCGAGGCCGTCGCCGCGCAGACGCCAGCCGTAGATGCGGTCGGTGGTCCCGGGGGTGCTGGTGCGCATGACGAGTCCGCCGGGGCTTTGGGTGGCGATGCCGAGTGCGAGAACCGTGGTGAATTCGAGAGCCTCGGCCTCGTCGAGTTGGACGGCCCCCTCGGTGTTCTCGTCGGAGTGGAGGACGGAGACAAGGGTTTCCGGGGTGCCGGTGACGCTGCAGACGAGGTGGTGTTCGCCTGGTAGGGCTGTGTCGAGGATCCGGAGGAGGAGGTCGGAGGCGCGGGCGAAGGCCGCGCGACCGATGTCCTCCCCGCAGGAACCGCAGGCGCCGAGGCGGGCGAGGAGGGTGGTCGCGTACTCCCAGGTGGCCTGGCGGACGGCTTCGTCCACGAGGGCGGGCACCAGGTCGGTGAGCGGCTGGCCCTCGTACGGGAGCGTCGGTCCGGTGTTGGCGAGTTCTGCCGTGAAGCGTGTTCGGCTCGACGGGATGTCCGGGTTGAGGCCGGTCTCTTCGCAGAACTCGGCGTATTCCTGGGGGTCGAAGAGGGCGACGGTGGTGTGGCTGCCCTGTGAGGCCCGAGTCCTCAGAAGGTCTTCGACCTGTTTCAGGTAGGTCGCGTGGTCGTCGAAGGTGAAGGTGCGGTAGCGCCGCATGGCGCGGAAGTCGTGTTCGTCGGTGAGCAGGCCGATGGTTCCGGCGATTTCGCGGCGCAGGACGCGTCGCATTGTCTGGTGGTCGGTGTGCGCCATGTTTCCCCCTGTGCACAGTCGATCAATTCTCACTCACAGTAACCGGCGGCACTGACAACGCGAACTGGGTGAGGCGCCCCCGGACCAGCCGGTGCTGGATTGTGCAGGTCAGGGCTATGACCGTGCCGAAGGCGGCCCATCCCGCCGGGCCGGTGGCGATGGCGGCGGTGACTGCGAGTGGCCCGAAGGTGCGCTGCACGGACTGGGCCAGACCGTGGACTCCGAGGTAGGTGCCCTGGGCGGTCTCGGGGGCGAGGGCGACGGAGAGTTCCCAGGAGATGGTGGCGTGCAGCATCTCGGCCATGGTGAAAGCCGCTGCCGCGGCGGTGAGGAGCGCTGTGGCGGTGACGGCTCCGCCCGTGGCCGCGAACGCCATGGCGGTGCCGCCCAGGGCGAAGGTGGCGGACAGCGGGAGGAGGAGGTTCCGGGCAGCCGCTGTGGTGGTGCCGAATCGGGCGAGGGGCACCTGGAGTGCCACGACCATGACGTTGTTGAGGACCATCAGAAGGGGTGCCAGTCCGTTCGGTGCGTTGCTCTCGTGTGCGATCCACAGGGGCAGGCCGACCTTGAACACCGCGTCGTCGAGGAAGAGGACGGTCTCGGTGGCGACGTAGGCGAGATAGGTGCGGTCACGCCAGGGGGTCGTAGGCCTGGTCGTGGGGGCCGGGTGCTTCGAGGTGGTGACGGTGCGGGAGGAGGACGGGGGCTCGCCGCAGCGCAGGGTGAGGAGTGCTGAGGCGACGAAGGACAGGGCGTCTCCGGCGAGGAGCCATTGGTAGGCGGCCGTGGTGCCGAGCGACAGGGCCGCAGCGGCGGCGAGGCCGCCCAGCGCCCAGCCCGCGTTGGCCACGGTTCGGTGGAACGCCTGGTAGCGGACGCGCTCCGGGCCGGCGACTCGGGTGGCGTAGAGCTTGGTGAGGATGCTCGCGGCGCGGTCGCCGAGACCGCCCACCGCCGAGAAGGCGATGAGCAGGGCGTAGTTGTCGGTGGTGAGCAGGGCGCAGGAGGCGACGGCACGTATGAGCTGGACCGTCAGCAGGACCCGGGTGATCGGGAATCGGTCGGCGAGCTTGCCGCCCATCGGTGCCCCTGCGATGCCGATCGCGCCTGCGGCAGCGGCGAGCGTGCCGACCTGGGCCATGGAGAGCTCGGAGACGTAGATGAAGTAGAGGACGGCGACGGAAGCCCACAGTCCGCTGCCGATGCGGTCGACGAGCGCGATGGCGAGCACTCTGCGCCCGTCGCGACCTCCGGGAACGCTTCTCGACCATGCTGCCGCGCGCCGTATCGGATGCACTGCTCCCCCTTGCCTGCTTGCTTTTCATTTATGTACTGATACATACTCTGCAACGTGGCAACACAATATGGGATCAGTGGGACGACGGCCAAGGGAATTGCGGCGTCCGCCGAACGGGCCGTGGCTGAGGGCTCCTTGGCGCCCGGAGCCGCACTGCCTCCGGTGCGGCGCCTCGCGGACGACCTCGGCGTGAGCCCGGGGACGGTCGCCACGGCATACAAGGAACTGCGGCAACGGGGGATCGTGGTCACCCGCGGTCGGGGCGGGACCGTGGTGGCACCGGCCCCGGCGGTGGCGTCTCGTCGGCCACCCAAAGTGCCCGAGGGCCTGCGGGACTTGGCGGGTGGTCACCCCGATCCGAGGCTGCTCCCCGGGCTGGTGCCGCCCTCACGGCTGTCCCCCGGCGCTCGTTCGCATCGTTCGACGCCCCGGCTGGCACGTCTTGAGGACGCCGTACGCGCGTGGCTGCGGCCCGAGGGCGTACCCGTGGAGCACGTGACCTTCGCACACGGGGCGCTGGATCTGGTCGGACGGCTGCTCTCCGTGGAGCTACGGCCCGGGGACGCCGTGGCCATGGAGGATCCCGGGTATCACCACCTGCTGGATCTGGTCACGGCGTTGGGGCTGCGCATGGTCCCCGTCGCCGTCGACGACGAGGGAGTGTTGCCCGAGGCCGTACGCGAAGCGCTGCGGGCTGGGGCGCGGGCGCTCGTGTGCAGTCCGCGGGCGCAGAATCCGTACGGCGGTCGCTTCTCCGCCGAGCGTCAGGAGGCCCTCCTGAGTGTGCTCCGGGAGCACCCTGAGGTGCTGGTCGTGGAGAACGATCACGCTTCCGCCGTCGCCGGTGCTCCCCTGCGGACGCTGACCGGCGCAGGGCTGCCGCGCTGGGTGCATGTGCGGACGGTGAGCAAGTTCCTGGGGACGGACCTGAGGTGGGCGGCCGCCGCGTGTGATCCGATCACCCTGGGCCGGCACGACGGGCGGCTGTTGCTGACGTCCGGCTGGGTCAGTCATCTGCTCCAGGAGACGGTGTACGGGCTTCTCACCGACGAAAGCACGCGCGCGTTGGTCGCTCGTGCCCAGGAGACCTATGCGCTGCGCCGGAACGCTCTTGTACGGGAGCTCGGCGACCGGGGCATCGAGGCGCACGGGGCGAGCGGGATGAATGTGTGGGTGCCCGTCCGGGACGAGTCGGCCGTGGTGAACGGGCTGCGGTCGTACGGCTGGTGGGTCGCGGCCGGGGCCAGGTTCCGGCTGTCGGCCGGTCCGGGCGTGCGGATCACGGCCGCTGAGCTGGAGCCGGCCGATGCGGCGCGGCTGGCCTCGGACTTCGCCGGCGTGCTCGGTGAGTCCGAGGCCACCTACGGTGGGTGACCCGCTCCGTCAGGCGCGTTTGCGGGCCAGGTCCTCGTAGAAGTGGAGCAGTTCGAGGTTGTCGATGGAGCCCGGGTTGACCGCCTTCTCCAGAGGGGTGCCCTGGAGGAGGCGCTTGACGGGGACCTCGATGCGCTTCCCGGTGAGGGTGTGCGGGATGCCGGGGACCTCGATGACCTCGTCCGGGATGTGGCGGGGTGAGAGGTTTTCGCGGATCGTCGCCTTGATGCGGTCGAGGAGTGCCTGGTCCAGGACGGCTTCCGGGGCCAGTTGCACGAACAGCGGCATCCAGTAGCCGCCGTCGGGCTGCTCGATACCGATGACCAGGGACTCCTTGATCTCGGGGAGTCGCTCCACGGCCTCGTAGATGTCGGCCGAACCCATGCGGACGCCCTGGCGGTTGAGCGTCGAGTCGGAGCGGCCGTGGATGACGACCGAGCCGCGCGTGGTGACGGTGATCCAGTCGCCGTGCCGCCACACTCCGGGGTAGGTGTCGAAGTAGCTGTCGTGATAGCGGCTTCCGTCGGGGTCGTTCCAGAAGTGGATCGGCATCGACGGCATGGGATTGGTGACGACGAGCTCGCCCACCTCGTCGATCAGGGGCTTGCCGCTCGGGTCCCAGGACTGCAGGTCGGTGCCCAGGCTCGGTGCCTGGAGCTCGCCGATGTACACGGGCAGGGTCGGTACGGCGCCCGCGAAGCACGAGCAGACGTCCGTGCCCCCGCTGACGGAGGCGATCCACAGGTCCTCACGGACCTCGTCGTGCAGCCAGCGGAAGCCGTCGGGTGGTAGCGGTGAGCCGGTGGTGGCCACGCACTGCATCTTGGAGAGGTCGAAGTCGCGGCCTGGGTGCACGTCGGCCTTGCGGCAGGCCATGACGTACGCGGCCGAGGTGCCGAAGAGGGTGGCGCCCGTGCGTTCGGCGATCCGCCACTGGGCGCCCGTGTCGGGGTAGCCGGGGCTGCCGTCGTACAGGACGACGGTCGTGCCCGTGAGGAGGCCGGAGACGAGGAAGTTCCACATCATCCAGCCCGTGGAGGTGTACCAGAAGAAACGGTCCTCGGGGCCGAGGTCGCAGTGCAGGCCGAGCTGCTTGAGGTGCTCGACGAGGATGCCGCCCTGGGACTGGACGATCGCCTTCGGCAGGCCTGTCGTGCCCGAGGAGTAGAGCACCCACAGGGGGTGCGCGAAGGGCACCGGTTCGAAGACCGGCTCCGTGTCCGCGCTCGTGAGGGCATCCCACTCCAGGGCGCCTTCAGGAGCCCCGGTGCCGAGGAGCGGGATGTGGACGACGGCGCGCAGGGAAGGCAGTTCGCGGCGGAGTTCGGCGACCGTCTCGCGGCGGTCGTGCTCCTTGCCTCCGTAGCGGTAGCCGTCGACGGTGAACAGGACGACCGGTTCGACCTGTTGGAAGCGGTCCAGGACACTGCGGGCGCCGAAGTCGGGGGCGCAGGACGTCCAGACGGCGCCCACCGCGGCCGTGGCGAGCAGGGCGACGACGGCCTGCGGGATGTTCGGGAGGTAGCCGCTGACGCGATCTCCGGGCCGGAGGCCGAGGGCGCGCAGCTCCGCGGCCAGGGAGCCGACCTGGCGGCGCAGCTCGGACCAGGTCACCGGGCGCGGCTCATGGGTCTCGTCGACGTACAGGAGGGCGGGTTCGTCCGCGCGGGTCCCGGCCGCGCGCAGGGCGTGCTCGGCGTAGTTGAGGGTGGCTCCGGGGAACCACTCGGCGCCGGGCATCGAGCGGTCGCCCAGCACGCGCGCGTAGGGCGTCGAGAACCGTACGTCGAACCATTGGGTGACTGCTTCCCAGAACGGCTCCAGCTCATCCACCGACCAGCGGTGGAGGGCCTCGTAGCCTCCGTCGGCCGGGGCGCCGTGGTGTTCGGCCGCCCATGCCTGGAACCTGGTGACCTGGGACCGGGCGATGCGCTGCGGATCTGGCTGCCAGAGCGGCTGGGGATTCACGGTCGACATGGGGGCTCCCGGACTGTGCGCGTCGTGTGCGTCTCCCGCGCACGGGCCAGGGGTGTGCGCGTGACGCGGCTGACAGGGACGATGCCATGTGATCAACTTCTACGCCAGGGTGCGCCCCACATAGTCCGTGTCGTGAAGATGTGGCCCCGGCACGGGTGAACGCCAGTTGAACGGCACGCACGGGTGAGGCACTGAGTGGCAGGGTGAGCAGCATGAACGGTCGTGACCTGGTGCGTTCGGTGAAGGCGGTTGGTTCGGCGGGGGCGCCCCAGGCGTTGCGTACCGTGCGCGCCGCGTGGCGCAGGAGGCGTACCGACGCCGTCGGGCTGCCGGCGCGGGGGGCCGAGCGGGCGCGGGTGCCGGGGCCGATGCGGGACGTCGAGCCGGGCCCCGGTGGGGGTGTCATACGGTTCAGCCGCTCCGAGCTGCGGATCGTCGTCGCGATGAACGGGGTGGTCTTCTGGGGGTGGGACGGGGCCGAGCCGTTGCCGTCGTACGCGCTCGCGGGCCGCTGCCCGGAGCCGGATCCGCGGGCGGTCCTGGAGCCGGACAAGGACGGCGGCTGGCGGGTCGTGGCCGAGCGGGCGACGGTCGTGGTGTCGCGGCACGGAGCGGTGGAGGTGCGTACGCCCGGCGGGGTGATCCTGCGCCGGGATCTGCCGCCCCGCTGGTGGGAGCCGGTGGGCGGCGGCGAGGCGCGCTGGATGCAGCGGTCGGAGGTGGCCGCCGACGCACGGTTCTTCGGGCTGGGGGGACGGGCGTCGGGGCCTCGGTTGCGGAACGGAACGTATCGGCTGTGGAACACCGACCCGGGCCGGGCGTTCGGGCCGGGAGACGATCCGCTGTACATCACGATGCCGGTGCAGCTGGTGGTGGCCGACGCCGCCACCCATCTCGTGTTCCACGACACCTCGTGGGACGGCACGGTGACCCTGCGGGAGGGCGAGGAGGGCGCCGGTTCCGGGCACGACCAGGTGGGGATGTCCGAGCTGCGGATAGCCGGCGGTCCGCTGCGCTGCTGGGTGATGGTGGGCACGCCCGCGCGCGTGCTGCTCGCCTGGGCCTCGCTGACCGGTGCGCCCGCGCTGCCGCCGTCCTGGGCGCTCGGCCATCATCACGCCCGCTGGGGTTTCGGCAGTGAGCAGGAGGTGCGGCGGATCGTCGCCGGATACCAGGAGCGGGGGCTGCCGCTCGATGCCGTCCATCTGGACATCGACCACCACGACGAGCACCAGGTGTTCACGGTCGACCAGGAACGGTTTCCCAAGCTGCCCCAACTGGCCGATGAACTGTTGCGGGACGGGATCCGGCTGGTGTCGATCGTCAACCCGGCGGTCAAGGCCGCGCCGGGCAACGCCGTCCATGACAGCGGGACGGCCGAGGACGCCTTCGTGCGGGACGCGTCGGGGCGGCTCGTGGAAGGGGTCGTGTGGCCCGGCGAGGCGGTCTATCCGGACTTCACGCACGCACGCGTGCGTGCCTGGTGGGGCCGCCTCTACCAGGAGAGGCTCACCGCGGGGTTCAAGGGCTTCTGGCACGACATGAACGAGCCCACGTCCTTCAACGCGTTCGGTGAGTCCACTCTGCCGCGGTCGGCCAGGCACTTTCTGGAGGGCCGCGGCGGTGACCACCGCGAGGCGCACAACGTCTACGCGCTGTGCATGGCCCAGGCCGGATACGAGGGTCTGCGTGACCTGGTGCCGGACGAGCGGCCCTTTCTGTTCTCGCGTTCCGGATGGGCCGGCATACAGCGATACGGCGGCACCTGGTCCGGTGACGTGGCCACCGGCTGGCCGGGCCTGCGGGCTTCGCTGTCGCTCGTGATGGGACTCGGGCTGTGCGGGGTGCCGTACTCGGGGCCCGACGTGGGCGGCTACGACGGGCACCCCTCGCCCGAGCTGTATCTGCGCTGGCTCCAACTCGGCGCCTACCTGCCGTTGTTCCGTACACACGCGAGTCTGCGGGCAGGGCGCAGGGAGCCGTGGGAGTTCGGAGCCGAGGTGCTGGAGCACGCGCGCGTGGCGCTCGTGGAACGCCGACGGCTGCTGCCGTACTTCATGACGCTCGCACAGTTGGCCCGGCGTACCGGTGCGCCTTATGTCCGGCCCGTGTGGTGGTCAGCGCCCGAGGACCGTGCCCTGCGGGACTGCGAGGACGCCTTTCTGCTGGGTGACTGCCTGCTCGTGGCACCGGTGCTCGATCCGGGCAGCGACCGGCGTGCGGTTCAGCTGCCGCGGGGACGCTGGTACGACACGGCTACGGAACGGGTCTACGAGGGGCCGGGTCAGGTGCTCGTCGACGCCCCTCTGTCACGCATCCCGGTACTCGCGCGGGCGGGCGCCGTCATTCCGGTGCGTGGGGACGACGGCGGTCTCGAACTGGAGGTGTGGGCGCCCGCCCGGGGGCGGAGCGGGGGCGGACTGGTCGTTGCGGACGCGGGCGACGGTTGGGACGAACCGGAGATCGAACGCTACGTCGCCCGCTGGGAGGGCCGGAAGGTGGTCGTTCAGCGGGAGGGCGAGGACGGCGTGAGCGAGCCGTCCCACCCGGTGCGGCTGCGCGGGCTGGGAGCGCGCTGAGGATCAGACGTAGCGGCCCTCGAACCAGGCCCGTACGGCCAGCGTGTGCAGCGGGAAGGCGAGCTCTTCCGGCCTGCGCAGGAGGTGCCAGCCCTCCGTCTCGTCGGTGGCGGCGGGCTGCGGGAGGCCGTCGGCGGGACGCTCCGGCAACACCCCGAACAGCAGCAGGTGCCCGTCGGGCGAGCTCAGCGCGTCGACGAGCCGCACGTCGCGGCTCGCCGCGTCGATGCCGGTCTCTTCCTTGAGTTCGCGGACCAGGGCGTGCCGCCAGTCCTCACGGTCGTCGAGGTAACCGCCGGGCAGGGCTATGCCTCCGCGCGCGGGGGCGATGGTTCGGGTGATGACGACCAGGGCGGTGCCCTGTGTGTCGTACACGGGCTGGAGTGCGACGGCGACCGGCAGGGGGTTGCGGTAGGCCACCGTGTTGCAGGCGGGACAGGTGCGGGGCCAGCCCGCGACGCCCTCTCCGTAGGGCGCTCCGCAGCTCGAACAGTGGGAGTCGGGCGCGGAGTTGGGGATGGAGTGCTGAGTTTCGGACACGCGGCGGACTGTATCTGATCACCGGGTGCTCCGGTTCCGTTGGGCCCTCTGCCTCTTTGCGGCCGCCCGTGCGACACTTCTGACGTTCCGTCAGATTCGGCCCGGGGAGGGGTCTTGCCGCGCACACGCACACCTGTGGTCACCGGGTGGTTCGCCGGTGAGGGAGACGACTTCACGCTTCTCGGGACCCGCTGCTCCGCCTGCGCGTCGGTCTTCTTCCCGCGCGAGGACAGTCACTGTCGCAACCCCGGATGCGACAGTGGCGATCTGGCGGAGATTCCCCTTTCGCGGCGCGGTCGCGTCTGGTCGTACACGGACAGCCGGTACCGGCCTCCGTCACCGTATGTGACTGCACCGGAACTTCCGTGGGAGCCGTACACGTTGATCGCTGTGGAGCTGGCCGCCGAGCGGATCGTGGTGCTGGGGCAGGCGGTTCCCGGGGTCACCGTCGCCGACCTGGCGCTGGGCGCGGAGGTGGAGGTCGTCCCCGGTGTGCTCCATGAGGACGACGAGACGGTGTGGACGACATGGCACTGGCGGCCGACGGGGGTGACGGCATGACGGCAGAGGTGGCGGTGCTCGGCGCGGGCATGCACCCGTGGGGCAAATGGGGGCGCGGGTTCGTCGAGTACGGCGTGGCGGCCGCCCGCGCGGCACTGGCCGACGCGGGCCTCGAGTGGCGGGACGTCGGCTCGATCGTCGGCGCGGACACCGTGCGGGGCGGTTATCCGGGCTATGTGGCAGGGGCGACCTTCGCCAAGGCACTCGGCTGGCAGGGGGCCCGTGTCACCAGCGTGTACGCGGCGTGCGCGTCCGGGGCGCAGGCGGTTGCCGCCGCGCGGGCACAGATCCTCGCGGGACTGGCCGACGTGGTGCTCGTGGTGGGCGCCGATGCCGCACCGAAGGGGTTCTTCCGCCCCGCGGGCGGCGACCGGCCCGACGATCCGGACTGGCTGCGCTTCCGGGTCCTCGGCGCGACCAACCCGACGTACTTCGGGCTGTACGCGCGGCGGCGCATGGCCGTGCACGGGGACACGGTGGAGGACTTCGCTCAGGTCAAGGTGAAGAACGCGGCCATGGGGGCGCTGAATCCGTATGCGCGGTACCGCAAGCGGGTGAGCGCGGAAGAGGTCGCGGCCTCCGCCGTCGTGGCGGACCCGCTGCGGCTGCTCGACATATGCGCCACCTCGGACGGCGGTGCGGCGCTCGTGCTTTCCAGCATGGAGTTCGCGCGCCGGAGGGGTGTGGCCGAGCCCGTGCGGATCCGGGCGGTGTCGACGGTGACACCGACGTATCCGAACACGGTGCTGGACCTGCCGGACATCGCGACGGACTCCGCCGCCGCGGTCGAGCCCGCCGCCGGGACGTTCCGTGCGTCGATCGCACGCGTGGCCTACGAGGAGGCCGGCGTCGGGCCGGAGGATCTCTCCCTCGCCGAGGTCTACGACCTGTCCACGGCCCTGGAGTTGCAGTGGTACGAGGACCTCGGACTGTGCGGAGAGGGCGAGGGCGCGAAGCTCCTGCGCGAGGGGGCGACGGCACCGGGAGGGCGCGTACCCGTCAACATGAGCGGCGGACTCGCCTCCTTCGGCGAGGCGGTCCCGGCCCAGGCGATCGCCCAGGTGTGCGAACTGACCTGGCAGTTGCGGGGGGACGCGGGTGCCCGGCAGGTCGAGCACCCGCGCGTGGGGATCACCGCCAACCAGGGGCTGTTCGGACACGGGTCGGCAGTGATCGCCATCAGGTGATCGGAGGGAAAGGGGTTTCTCATACGCTCGGTGAGCGACCCGGAATCCTGCGTGAACGTCTCATGAACTGCGCTTGGGCATGCGCGAATGACGCCATCATGCTCCCGTGCACTCCTGGACGGACACTCTCCGCTTCGCCTTCCAACCGGTGGTCAATCTGGCCACTGGCGGAGTCGCAGGGCTGGAGATACTCGCCCGTCCGGAGACCGGCGACATCCTGGCGGAGGCCCGCCGCGACCCCGAACTCGACGGTCAGCTCGTCGTGTTGGCGCTACGGGCGGCAGTGCGCAGGGAAACCTTGCTGCCGCTGCACGTCAACGTGTTCGCGGGCACGCTCGCCGACCTCGGCGGCCTCACCCCGCTGCACCACGCCGTACGTGAGGCGGGACGGCTGCCGTGGGAGGTCACGATCGACGTGGGTCCGCCGTACACGCATGTGCCGCATCAGGCGCTGCTGGAGGCACTCGCCGAACTGCGGGGACAGGGCTTCCGGATCAGCGCGGACGGCGTGGGGGACGGGGACGTGCCACTGAGACTGCTTGTCGACATGTCGCCCGATCTCGTGAAGCTCGACACCTCGCTGTTGGTCCGGCCTTCGGCGGTACGGGCGATGCGGACCCTGTGCGACGAACTCGGCGCGCTCCTCTGTGTCGAGGGCGTGGAGACGGAACTGCAGTACGGGGCCGCGCTGTCGGCCGGCGCGCAGCTGGCCCAGGGCACGCTGTTCGCGCCGCCGTCCCGGCTTCCCGCGGCGGAGGTGTACGTTCCGCCCCCCTCCCCCGCTGACGGGCCGCCACCGCGGCCGGGTCCTTCGGTACGGGAGTTCGTGCGCCCCGCCGCGTTGTTGCCGGCCACCGCCTCCGCGGGTCAGGTGCGGGCGCTGCTGACCGGAGCGCCCGACGTGTCGGGGGTGCTGCTCGTGGACAGAACCGGCGTGCCGATCCGCTCGGTGCACCGGTCACGATTCCTGCTGTCGATGTCGGGCCGCTACGGACACGCCCTGTACGCCGAACGCCCTGCGGCCAAGCTCGGCGATCCACCACGGACGGTGGGAATCGACGCCACCGCGTGGGAGGTCCTGGACGTGGTCGCCGTGGGCGACCGGGACCGTACGTCGGACGACGTGGCCGTGGTCGACCGGCACGGCCGCTGCGTGGGTGTCGTACGGCTCGCGGATCTCGTACGCGCGCTGAGCGAGACCCGGGTGGAGGAGGCGGCCGGCCTCAATCCGCTGACGCGGCTGCCGGGCTCGGACGCGATCACGGGTGAGGTGGACCAGCGTATCGCGGCCGGGCGGACGTTCGCGCTGAGCTGGCTGGACGTCGACCACTTCAAGCAGGTCAACGACGGGGCCGGGTTCGCGGCGGGCGACGAGCTCATCCGCGCGGTGGGACGATTGCTGCAGCACGCGGCGACCGGCACCGCGCGCGTGGGGCACATCGGCGGGGACGACTTCCTGGTGCTGGCGGACCCGCAGGAGCTGGCTCCGCTGGCCGCCGCCGTGCTGGACGCGCCCTGGGCCACGGGCGGGCGGCCCGTGACACTGTCCCTGGCCACCGTGGAGTGCGTGCCCGGCAGTGTGGCTGACCACAGGGAGGCGGCCGCGTGTCTGGCGCCACTGAAGAAGGCCGCGAAGGCGCTCAGCGGGGCGAGTTGGGTCGTGGGGCGGGCAGGGCTGCCTGGGCACGAGATCCGGCGCGCAGCGGGCGCGGAGGCCCCTTCGGGGTATGCGGTGGCGGAGCCGGGGAGCGGCTGAACGCACGGCCGGTGAGCGCCGTTCGGCTCAGGCCGATCCTGCCCGTTGGTCGAGGCGGTTCGGCCGCCCGTCCCAACCGTTGCCGTCGGCGACCTTGACGCCCCCCGGGGCCCGGTGAACACTTCCGGTGTCAGTCGACATCGCCGTACATTCTCGGCGTATCCAGGCACCACGCCGCGCGGGCCCCCCACGTGCTCAGGCCCATTCCCCCACGGGCGATTCGGCTGCGACGGCACGCTCGTCGCGGACGCCGGGCGGGGCGCGGGATTCTCCCTGCCCTCGGCAGTTCGCCAAAGGGAACCGCAACCCTGCACGGAGGACCGGGGCGGGAACGTCCCGGGCCAGGGCCTAGGAGCCGCCATGAGCAACGGAGACGTATTCCTCGGCGAGGTCATCGGTACGGCGATTCTGATCCTCTTCGGCGCCGGCGTGGTCGCTGCCGTCGTACTCAACTATTCCAAGGCGAAGGACTCCGGCTGGGTCGTCATCGCGTTCGGCTGGGGCTTCGGCGTACTCGCCGGGGCGTACACCGCCGCACCGCTGTCCGGCGGGCACCTCAACCCGGCCGTGACCCTCGGGATCGCCATCGACACCGGGGACTGGGACCAGGTTCCCCTCTACATCGCCGGTCAGATGGTCGGCGCGATGCTCGGGGCGGTCCTGTGCTGGCTGGTCTACTTCGCGCAGTTCCAGGCCAACGCCGAGGAGGAGATCGCCCAGCCGACGCTCGGGATCTTCTCCACCGCGCCCGCGATCCGCCACCCCGTGGCGAACCTGGTCACGGAGATCATCGCGACGATCGGCCTGGTCCTGCCGATCCTGGCCTTCGGCCTCACCAAGGGACTCGGCGAGTCCGGTACCGCGGTCCTCGTCGTCGCCTTCCTGGTCGTCGGCATCGGTCTGTCGCTCGGCGGACCCACCGGATACGCCATCAACCCGGCCCGTGACCTGGGCCCGCGCATCGTCCACGCCCTGCTGCCGATTCCCAACAAGGGCACCTCGGACTGGAGTTACGCGTGGATCCCGGTGGTGGGACCGCTCATCGGCGGGGCGCTGGCCGGGGTGATCTTCAACGCAGCCTTCTGAACACAGCCCTTGTGAAACGCAGCCCCCGTGAAACGCAGCCCGTGAAACGCAGCCTTGTGCAGGAACCGACGAAGGGGACGTCATGACGGACAAGTTCGTCGCCGCTATCGACCAGGGCACCACCTCCAGCCGCTGCATCATCTTCAACCAGGACGGCGCGATCGTCGCCGTCGACCAGCGCGAACACCGCCAGATCTTCCCCAAGCCCGGCTGGGTGGAGCACGACGCCACCGAGATCTGGTCCAAGGTGCAGGCCGTCGTCGCCGGGGCGATCGCCAAAGCCGGGCTGCGGGCCGACCAGCTCAGCGCGCTCGGCATCACCAACCAGCGCGAGACGACGGTCCTGTGGGACCGCGCGACGGGCAAGCCCGTACACAACGCGATCGTGTGGCAGGACACCCGCACCGCGGCGCTGACCAGGCAACTCGGCGGCTCCGACGGGCAGGACCGTTTCCGCGAGCAGACCGGGCTGCCGCTGGCCACCTATTTCTCGGGACCGAAGGCGGCCTGGCTGCTGGACAACGTGCCGGGGCTGCGCGCACGCGCCGAGAACGGTGAGATCGCCTTCGGCACCATCGACTCCTGGCTGATCTGGAACCTCACCGGCGGCACGGACGGCGGGCAGCACGTCACCGACGTGACGAACGCCGGACGGACCATGCTGATGAACCTGGAGACCCTCCAGTGGGATCAGTCCATCCTGTCCGCGATGAACGTGCCCGACGCCGTCCTGCCCGAGATCAAGTCGTCCGCCGAGGTCTACGGCACCGCGGTCGGCCAACTGGCGGGCGTACCCGTGGCGTCCGCGCTGGGCGACCAGCAGGCCGCGGTGTTCGGGCAGGCCTGCTACGACGTGGGCACGGCGAAGAACACGTACGGCACGGGCTCCTTCCTGCTGCTCAACACGGGCAATCGGCCGGTCCCTTCGAAGAACGGCCTGCTGACGACGATGGGCTACAAGATCGGCAGTGAGGCGCCGGTGTACTGCCTGGAGGGGTCGATTGCCATCACGGGCGCGCTGGTCCAGTGGTTCCGCGATCAGCTCGGCATCATCCGTACCGCCGACGAGATCGAACCCCTGGCGGCGAGTGTCGAGGACAACGGCGGCGCGTACATCGTGCCCGCCTTCTCCGGCCTGTTCGCGCCCTACTGGCGCTCCGACGCACGCGGTGTCGTCACGGGTCTCACGCGGTACGTCACCAAGGCGCACCTCGCGCGCGCGGTGCTCGAAGCGACGAGCTGGCAGACGCGCGAGGTCGTGGACGCCATGTACCAGGACTCCGGGGTGCAGATCACCACCCTGAAGGTGGACGGCGGCATGACCAAGAACAACCTGCTCATGCAGCACCAGGCCGATGTGCTCGACGTGCCGGTGGTCCGGCCGAAGGTCTCCGAGACCACCTGCCTGGGTGCCGCGTACGCGGCCGGGCTCGCCACAGGCGTGTGGAACGACCTCGACGAACTGAAGTCCCACTGGCAGAAGGACGTCGAGTGGACGCCGAACATGGAGGCGTCCGTCCGGGACCGTCAGTACCACAACTGGCGCAAGGCCGTGGAGAAGAGCTTCGGCTGGGAAGAGGACGGCGAGAACTAGGCCCGCGCGCGTGGTGCCGAAAAGCCGCGGCCCGTACCCCTGTCGGCGGGGGTACGGGTCGCACCCGTGTCTCAGGTGGTGATGCTCTGACGGCGCCGCGCCGAGTACGCCATGGCGTGCTGGACGACGCCCACCAGGACGTCCTTGACCGACTGCTTGTGCCGCGCGTCGCACAGCACGATCGGTACGTCCTCGTCGAGGTCGAGGGCCTGGCGTACATCCTCCTCGGGGTAACGGATCGCTCCGTCGAAGCAGTTGACGCCGACGAGGAAGGGTATGGAGCGCCGCTCGAAGTAGTCGATGGCCGCGAAGCAGTCCTCCAGGCGGCGGGTGTCGGCAAGCACGACGGCTCCGAGGGCACCTTCGGAGAGCTCGTCCCACATGAACCAGAACCGTTCCTGCCCGGGTGTGCCGAACAGGTACAGCACCAGGTCTTCGCGCAGGGTGATGCGTCCGAAGTCCATGGCGACGGTGGTGGTGCGCTTGCCCTCGACACCGCTCGTGTCGTCGACGGGGCGTCCTGCCTCGGTCAGCAGTTCCTCGGTGCGCAGCGGCCTGATCTCGCTGACCGCGCCCACGAACGTGGTCTTGCCCACGCCGAAGCCGCCGGCCACCAGGATCTTGAGCGTGACGGGCTCGACCGGGGGCTTGCCGCGCTCAGAACGCCCGAAGATCATTGGTCTCTTCTCCTGCTTGCTGGGGGTGTTGGGTCGACGGCGGGCCATAGCCTCCGCCGCCGGGGGTCTCGATGACGAGTACGTCGCCGGGGCCGACGTCCGCCGAGTCACGACCGGCGAGTTCGGTGACCGTACCGTCCGCGTGCTCCACGCGGTTGGCGCCCAACGCACCGGGCTCGCCGCCCGCCATGCCGTACGGGGGCACCCTACGGTGCTGGGACAGGGTGGAGACCGTCATGGGCTCGTGGAACCGGATGCGGCGTACGGCACCGTCTCCGCCGTGCCACCTTCCGGCGCCGCCGCTGCCGGGGCGCAGCGCGAACTCGTCGAGCTGTACGGGCAGTCGCCATTCCAGGACCTCGGGGTCCGTGAGCCGCGAGTTGGTCATGTGGGTCTGGACCGCGGGCGCGCCGGGGAAGCCTTCGCCCGCGCCGGACCCGGAGGCCACGGTCTCGTAGTACTGGTGGCGTTCGTTGCCGAAGGTGATGTTGTTCATGGTGCCGGAGCCCTCGGCCTGGACACCGAGCGCCGCATACAGGGCGCCCGTGATGGCCTGCGAGGTCTCCACGTTGCCCGCCACAACGGCGGCCGGCGGCTCGGGCGCCAGCATGGAGCCGGGCGGTACGACGATGTCCAGCGGGCGCAGACAGCCGTCGTTGAGCGGGATGTCGTCGTCGACGAGCGTCCGGAACACATACAGGACAGCCGCGTTGACCACCGCGAAGGGCGCGTTGAAGTTGGTGGTCAGCTGGGCGGACGTACCGGTGAAGTCGACGGTGGCGGAGCGGTTTTCGCGGTCCACGCGCACCTGTACGTGGATGACGGCGCCCGAGTCGGTCTCGTAGGCGTACTCGCCGTCGTCCAGGACGTCGATCACCCGGCGCACGGCCTCTTCGGCGTTGTCCTGGACGTGCTTCATGTACGCCTGGACGACGTCGAGACCGAAGTTCTCGATCATGCGGCCGACTTCGTCGACGCCCTTGCGGTTGGCGGCGATCTGGGCGCGGAGGTCGGCGAGATTTGTCTCCGGATTGCGGGAGGGGTACGGCGCCTCGGTGAGCAGTCGGAGGGTCTCCTCCTCACGGAAGCGGCCGTTCTCCGCGAGCAGCCAGTTGTCGAAGAGGACGCCCTCCTCCTCGATGGTGCTGCTGTCGGCGGGCATGGAGCCGGGGGCGATGCCGCCGATCTCGGCGTGATGGCCGCGGGAAGCGACGTAGAAGAGGATCCTCTGGTCACTCTCCGTGGCATTCGCATCGAACACCGGGGTGATCACGGTGACGTCGGGCAGGTGAGTACCGCCGTGGTACGGGTCGTTGACCGCGTAGGTGTCCCCGGGGTTCATGGACGGACCGCGCCTGCGGATGACCTCCTGGACGCTGGTGCCCATGGAGCCCAGGTGGACGGGGATGTGTGGGGCGTTGGCCACCAGGTTTCCGTCCGGGTCGAAGAGCGCGCAGGAGAAGTCCAGGCGTTCCTTGATGTTGACGGACTGGGCCGTGGACTCCAGCCGGGCGCCCATCTGTTCGGCGATGGACATGAAGAGATTGTTGAAGACCTCAAGCAGAACCGGGTCGGCTTCTGTGTCGAGATCGGAACTCTCCGTAATCGTCACGCGTTCCATGACCAGATGCCCGTCGTCGGTCGTCGCGGCCCGCCAGCCGTCGTCGACGACGGTCGTCGCACTGGTCTCGGTGATGATCGCGGGGCCGGTGACGGTCTCGCCGGGAGGCAGGTCCTCGCGGCGGTGGAGGGGGACGTCGCGCCAGGCGCCGGCCGTATGGAGGCGGACGGTGCCGGGGGCGGTGGGACTGCCCTGGTAGAGGGCCAGGGCGGAGAGATCGGGGGGGTCGGTGATGCCGGTGGCTTCGACGGAGAGGGCTTCGACGACGAGCGGGCGGTCGAGGGTGAAGGAGTACGTGGCGCGATGACGTTCCTCGAAGGCGTGCCTCATCGCGGTCGGCTCGGTCAGTTCGACGGTGAGAGGGGTGTCGGTGCCGTCGTATCGGAGCTGGGCACGGCGGGTGACCTGGATTCGGTTCTCGGGGACGTCCTCGGCGCGGAGTTCGGCGCGGGCGGCGCTTTCCAGGTCGGCGGCGGTCTTGAGGACGCCGGACATGGCGGCGGGCTCCAGGGGGGCCTCGACGGACTGTTCACGCATGGCCGTGGTGTCGGCGAGTCCGATGCCGAGCGCGGAGAGGACACCGGCCATGGGCGGCACCAGGACCGTGCGCATGCCGAGCGAGTCGGCGACCATGCACGCGTGCTGGCCACCCGCCCCGCCGAAGGTGGTGAGGGCGTAGCGGGTGACGTCGTGGCCCTTCTGGACGGAGATCCGCTTGACGGCGTTGGCGATGTTGGCGACGGCGATCTGGAGGTACCCCTCGGCGACCTGTTCGGGAGTGCGGTCGTCACCGGTCCGCTCGCGGATCTCGCGGGCGAGGGCGGTGAAGCGGTCGCGGACGAGTTCGGCGTCGAGGGGCTGGTCGCCGTCCGGGCCGAACACCCTGGGGAAGTGGGCGGGTTGGATGCGGCCGAGCATCACGTTGGCGTCGGTGACGGCAAGCGGGCCGCCGCCCCGGTAGCAGGCGGGGCCCGGGTCCGCGCCCGCCGAGTCCGGCCCTACGCGGTAGCGGGAGCCGTCGAAGTGCAGGACCGAACCGCCGCCGGCCGCGACGGTGTGGATGTCCAGCATGGGGGCGCGCAGCCGGACACCGGCGATCTGGGTGGTGAAGACGCGTTCGTACTCGCCCGCGAAGTGCGAGACGTCGGTGGAGGTGCCGCCCATGTCGAAGCCGATGACCCGGTCGAAACCGGCCAGTTGGGACATGCGGGCCATCCCGACGATGCCGCCGGCGGGGCCGGAGAGGATGGCGTCCTTGCCGCGGAACTGCCGGGCTTCGGCGAGACCGCCGTTCGACTGCATGAACATCAGCCGCACGCCTTCGAGTTCGTCCGCGACGTGCCGGACGTATCGGCGCAGCACCGGCGACAGGTAGGCGTCGACGACGGCGGTGTCCCCGCGCGGGACGAGCTTCATCAGCGGGCTGACCTCGCTGGAGAGCGAGATCTGCGGAAAGCCGGTACGGGCGGCGAGCTGTCCGATCGCCTGCTCGTGGGCGGGGTGGAGGTGGCTGTGCATGCAGACCACGGCGACGGCCCGGATTCCGTCGTCGTACGCCTCTTGCAGGGGACCGGCGAGGGCGTCCAGGTCGAGCGCGCGCAGCACCGTGCCGTCGGCGGCGACGCGCTCGTCGGCCTCCACGACCCGCTCGTGGAGGAGCTCGGGGAGTTCGATGCGGCGGGCGAAGATGCGGGGGCGGTTCTGGTAGGCGATGCGCAGGGCGTCGCGGAAGCCGCGGGTGATGACGAGGAGGGTGCGCTCCCCCTTGCGTTCCAGCAGGGCGTTGGTGGCGACGGTGGTGCCCATGCGGACGGCGTCGACGGGTTCCCCGGAGCCGTCCAGGAGCGCCCGGACCCCGGCGACCGCGGCGTCGGCGTAGCGGGCCGGATTCTCCGACAGCAGCTTGTGGGTGAGCAGGCGGCCGTCCGGGCGTCGCGCGACGATGTCGGTGAAGGTGCCGCCTCGGTCGACCCAGAACTGCCAGCCTGTCGTCACGTCGGTCTCCCCGATCGCACTGCTCGCAACCGTGTCCGCGGACGGGTGGGCGACCGTCCGCGGATGGTCGTCGACGATCAGTCAGATCATATCGGCAGGGGTGTGCCGGCGCCCGCCGTGGACCGGTGGGGACTCCCGGCGTGGATCCATGGCATGTGCTCGGTGTTCACCGAGGTCAGGCGCGCGCGGTGGGCGCGCCGGCCGGCGCGCCCACCGCGCCCGGACGCCGTCCGGGCGCGTCTCCCGGCACTGACGGAGCGGCCCATGGGCGGGTGGGCCAGTCGGTCACAGGGCTCTGAGGCCGTTGATCACGTCGCGCAGGATGCTCTCGTCCGGGAGCTCGGCGGGCGGCACCGGCCGGTTCACGTGGACCCACTCCGAGGCCACGAGGTCGCCTATGAGGACCCGTACGACCCCGATGGGCAGGTCGAGTTCGGAGGACAGCTCGGCAACCGACTGGGGGGTGTCCCGGCACAGGTCGACGATGTCCACATGCTCGGGGGACAGCGAGTGGTCCCCTTCGGGATCGACCGTATGGGATTCGGCCACGACGACCGCGATGAGGTCGAGACGGTGCTGCCCGGCACTCGTGGTGCGGCCGCGTGTCATGGCGTACGGACGGACCACCGGTCCGGCCTCGTCGTCGAACCAGTGGCTTCTTCCCTGACCGTCTGTGCTCATGCCATCTCACTACCCGCCCTGAGGCAGATCGGTGCGCGGGGCGGCCCCGAGATGTACACCGACCCGCTTGACCAGGAGCGTCATCTCGTACGCGACGAGGCCCACGTCCGAGTCGGCGTCCGAGAGGACGGCGAGGCAGCTGCCGTCGCCGGCGGCCGTCACGAACAGGAAGGCGTCGTCCAGTTCCACGACCGTCTGCCGGACGTTGCCCGCCTCGAAGTGGCGGCCCACGCCCTTGGCGAGGCTGTGGAACCCGGACGCCACGGCGGCGAGGTGCTCGCTGTCCTCGCGGGTCAGGTCCTTGGACACGCCGGTCGGGAGGCCGTCGCTGGAGAGCACCAGGGCCTTGCGGATGCTCGCGACGCGGTCCACCAGGTCGTCGAGGAGCCAGTTCAGCTCGCCGGACTTGTCGGTCGCCTTCGGTGCGGTCATCGACCGTCCCCCTTAGTCGTTCGTTGTGGTGCTGTGCCGCCTGGCGTGTCGTCGCCCACGGCGTTCTCCTCACGGCCACGCTGCCAGCCGCGCTGGAGCGAGGCCATTCGGCTCCGGACCTCGTCGGCGTCCCGTTCGGCGGGCTCCGCCTGGTTCTGGGGGCGCCGCTCCGGGGCCTGCTTGAGCTGGGGGGCCAGATTGGCCTGGCGGACCCGGCGGGGTAGCGGGGCGGTGCCGGAGGCGGCGTCCTGGGACCCGCGTACGGCGCCGAGGGGCGGCCTGCCCGAGCCGGATGCTCCGGAGGCGCCGCGGGCGGACTCGCCCCAGCCGGGACGTACGACGCCGTCCGGTGCGGAGCCGGCCGGGCCGCCCCTGCCGAGGGCGCCCGGAGCGGACGCGACAGGGCCGAGAGCGGGCGCGTCCGGCCTGCCGGTGGTGCCGGTGGTGTCGGTGGCGGAGTCGCCCGAGTCCGGGCCCGTGCCGCTGGACGCGATTTCGGCACGCCGGGTGCGTCGGGGCAGGACCGGAGCGCCGGACGGCCCGCCGGTTTCACGGCTCGGGGATGCCGGGGAGCTCGGTGCTTCCGTCAGCTCGTCGAGACGGTCGGCCACGCCGGTGCCCCGGCGCAGGGCCGCGGCGCGGCGGCGGCTCGGCAGCGTGGGAGGTTCGGAGCGCGCGGGACCCTGCCCCGCCGAGGGGGTCGTCTGCGGCCGGGACGCGCCCGGGCCGATGGCCGGTGGCTCGTCCGTCGCCTCGCGTCCCGTCCGCTCGTCGGTGACCGGACGTCCGTGGGAGGTGACCAGCTTGGGAGTCCGGCGTCGGGACAGTGACACCGGGGCGTCCGGGCCGCCGTCGCCGATGTCCGCCCCGTCGGTTCCCGGGGCTTCGTCGCCGACCTGGGTCAGGGAGCGGCGCGGGCGGAACAGTCCGCCACGCTCGCTGTCCTCGGAGTCGAGCACACCCGGGAAGTCGTTCAGGGTGTCCAGGTCGACAGGAGCCTCCAGTTCGACCGGGCCGTCCAGGATCGCGGGCGGCCTGCCCGCCAGTTGGGCCGGTCCCCGGGTGAGCGAGACGCGCTGGGCCTCCTCCAGTTCGGCCTCCTTCGACGGCCGGGGGCGGTCGAGACGGAAGCCGATGCCGTTGGTGTCCGGGACGTCGTCGGTCAGCAGCGCGTCGGGAATGAAGACGACGGCCGTCGTGCCGCCGTACGGCGAAGGCTGCAGCGAGACCCTGACGTTCTGCCGCTGGGCGAGACGGCTGACCACGAAAAGACCCAGCCGGTCGGTGTCGGAGAGCTCGAACTCCGGTGTCTCGGCGAGCCGGAGGTTGGCGTCCAGCAGCGCATCGGCGGCCATGCCGAGTCCTCGGTCGTGGATCTCCAGGGTGAAGCCGTTGGCGACGCGCTCGCCCAGGACCTGGACGGCGGTGTGCGGTGGGGAGAACACCGTGGCGTTCTCCAGGAGTTCGGCCACCAGATGCGTGAGGTCCGCGACGGCCGGGCCGGTCACGGCCACCCTGGGCAGCCTGCGGACCTCGATGCGCTCGTAGTCCTCGACCTCGGCGACGGCGGCGCGGACGACGTCCATGAGCTGGACGGGTTTGCGCCACTGCCGGGAGGGAGCCGCGCCGGAGAGGATCACCAGGCCTTCGGCGTGCCGGCGCATTCGGGTCGTCAGGTGGTCGAGGCGGAAGAGGTCGGCGAGCTCGTCGGTGTCCTCGGTGCGGCGCTCCATGGTGTCGAGCAGTGTGAGCTGCTTGTGCAGCAGGACCTGGCTGCGGCGGGCGAGGTTGACGAAGACCTCGGAGACCCCGGCGCGCAACTCTGCCTGCTTGACGGCGGCTTCGACGGCTGCGCGCTGGAGGGTGTTGAGGGCCTGGCCGACCTCACCCATCTCGTTCTTGTCGTACTCCAGGCGCGGGACCTCGGTCTCGACGTCCACCTGTTCGCCCACGGAAAGGCGGCGCATCACGCTGGGCAGCCGTACGCCGGAGGCCTCGTGGGCCTCCAGGCGCAGTTGCCTCAGGTCACGGATCAGGCCGCGGCCGACGCGCACGGACAGCACGAGCGAGAAGAGCAGGGCGACCAGGCCGAGGACGCCGACAACGGCCGCCTTGATGATCACGCCCATCGCGTCCGGCCGGACTCGGTCCTGGAGGCGGTCGCCCGCCTGGTCGTCGAGCTTGGCGAGTTCGTCGAGCACACTGCCCGCAGCGGTGTCCCAGCTCTTGGCGCTGACGTTGCCGACGGTGCCGGGTTCAGCACCGGCGACGGACTGCTCTGCGGAGCGCAGCGGGGCGGTGCCGGCGTTCTTCCAGAAGCGCTCGTACCGCTCGCGTTCCGACGTCGGCAGGACTCCCAGGTTGATGTCGTACAGCAGGGTCCGCTGGGCGACGAGGTCGGAGACGTCGCGGATCTCTTCGCGAGTGAGCTTGCCCACCACCAGGGCGGAGCCGAGCAGGGCGTCCTCGCGGGAGAGCAGTTCGCGGGCCCGGGTGATGTTGACCAGAGCCCGTGCCTGCTTGTCCAACTCGACGCTGTCGACGCCGTCGAGGGTGGCGAGCAGGTCGTAGGCGGGGTCGACGAGGCGGTTGTACTGGTAGAAGGCCTGGAGGCGGGTGACCGTGCCCTCCTCGACGGTGCGGCGCAGTGAGTCGATGCCGTCGAACTCGTCCAGGACAGCGGTGAGGCGTTCGTCGTCGTCCTGGTCCAGTCCGTCGCGGACATCGGGATCGCGCGCGTTCTGGCGGAACTTGGCGATGGCCTCGTCGGAGGCGTTCCTCGTGCTGCGCAGCGCGGACAGGGCGTCCGACGCGCGCGGATCAGCCAGATAGACAAGCGTCTGGCGGCGTTCCTGCTGGAGCACGCGCACGGTGTCCTCGATGGGATAACCGAGCTTCTCCGTGACCGTCGACACCTGGAACAGCTGGGCGACCTCGCGTCCCGTCAGCACCGTGGCGAAGCCCCACACCGCGATCAGGGACACCAGCGGCACGAGAAGCAGCGCCACGATCTTCCGGCGGATCGACTTCCCGCGAAAGCGCATGGCCTCCCCCAGCTCGACCCCCGCCGGCCGGGGGTACACATGTACGTCAATAAACGGCGCGAGCCTACTACCGACGCACCCGTAACTCGAAGTTGCGTCCGGAACCCGAACTTCCGCTCCGGTGTCGCGACATGGGTAGTTGTCCTCCCATTGCGGGAGATTGCCTCCTGCGAGGAGGCGGTCCGCGTCCGACCGGAACCGATCAGCCATGGCGGGTGGTTGGCTGGATTTTTTCGTTTCTTTGACGTCCTGCGGGAATCTTGAAGAGGTCTTGTTCGTCCTTCTCTTCGGGAAATGGCGGTGGTTTCGGCCACAGGAGCCGCATCTGCAACTGGGCGGCGTAAACCAGCGCAAGCCGGGCAGTCACCTTGAAGCCCGGTTTACGGACACCGGGACGAGGGGTCTGCCGGCGGTGGGGAGTGACACGGTGATGGGCACGGCGGAGCGGCAGGAGGCGCCGGGAAGCGGCGTGGAGTCGGCGGGTTCGACGGTGCCTCGGCACCGGGCGGCGCGGGTTCACGACATACCGGCGGCGTCGGATATGCCGAGCGGGCGCGGCGCGGCCCGGGAGGAGCCGTACCAGCCATTGTGGGTCGAGGAACCCGCGCGCAGGCGCCGGCTGCCGGATCCGGTGCGCAACTCCGCGGTGCGGGCGGTGCTCATCATCGCCGTGACCCTGCTTCAGGCGATGGTGGCCTTCCTGTGCACCCTGGCCGGTTCCTGGCTGGCGTTCCCGATGGTGCTCAGCAGTGTGGCCAGCACCGTGGTGGCCACCTGGGGCGCCCTGGACGTCTGGGTGACCCGCCAGGTGTGGAACCAGCGCCACGGCGTCGTGTCGACCCCGAGCAGCACAGCGCGCGCACTGCGGCGTGAGCGGCGCAAGGCCCGGCGGCAGGCGCGGGTTGCCGAGCGGACTCAGGAGCGGATACAGCGACAAGGCGGCGGCACAGGGCAGTTGTCGCACCCCTGAGCGTGTCGCACCCCTGAGCGGCTGAGCTTCCTTACGGAGTCGTCGGCGCCGGACGCTTGAACATCCGGGTCGCCGTGATCTCGCTGCGCACCGCCTCGCCCGCCTGAGGCCGCTGAGGCAGGCCCGGCCGGAGGTGTTCCTCCACGCTGATGTACTTCAGGCCGGCCCTGAGGTCCGCGTCGTTGCGCAGGCGGATGACCAGCGGGAACTCCGCGAGTGCAGTCGTATCGAACAGGCCTGTGGTGTACAGGAGTTGGACACCCAGCGCGTCCGACACCGCCCGCTGGAGCTCCAGCAGATACGTCGCGTTGGCGCGGCCGATCGGGTTGTCCAGGAACAGCGTCCCGGCGTGCCGGTGCTTGTCCCGGCCCCGGTCGTTGGAGCGCAGGGCCGCCATCGTGCAGTACAGCGCGATGGCCGCGGTGAGGAGCTGGCCGCCGGAGAACACGTCGCCCATCTGCCCGACGGGCACGCGCTCGGCGCGCAGCACGGCGTCCGGCTTGAGGATCTCCACGGCCACGCCCTTGGGCTGCAGCGCTGCCGCGACTCCCCGCAGCAGCAGGGACATTCCGTCCCGCCGCAGGTCGGAGTTCTTCTTCACCGCGGCCCGGGTCGCCTCGTCGATGACCTCGCCGAGCCGCTCGGTCAGCGTCGCCTGGTCGGGCTCCTCGAAGCGGATCCGCAGGAACTCCTGCCCGGACCACTCGCCGAGCCCCTCGGGCAGCCGGGACAGCCGCTGGGCCGACCTGAGCGTGGCCAGGGCGGACTCCACGAGCCCCCGCAGCCGGTCCACGATCGAGTCCCGGTTCCGCTCCAGCTGGACCAACTCGTCGGTCAGTACCCGGAGTCGGGGCGCGAAGGCGTCCGCCCACTTCTGTGCGTGCTCGGGCAGCGCGGACGCGGGCAGCTCACGGATCTGCTGCCGCGCGGGGGTACGCACCTGCTCGTAGCGCGTGGAGTTGGCGTGCCGGACGAGTACGTCGCTGGCCTCGCGCACGGCGGCCTCGGCGGCGGAGAGGTCGGCGGCGCAGCCACGCAGCGACCGGCGGGCCTCAGCGGCGGCCTGACGGGCCTCCTCGGGGCTGCCCGGGTACGGCTCCTGTTCCTCCTGCTCGTCCTCCATGGAGTGCTCGCGCAGCAGATCGCGGAGCATCGCGGCGATCTCGTCGAAGCCGCCCGCCGCGTCCTCGGCGGCCCGGTGGGAGCCGAGCAGTTCCGCGTGTGCCTCCCGGGCCTGCGCCAACGCCTCGGTGCGGGAGGCGAGTTCGGCGGTGGCCGTGCGCAACAGCGCCTGTGCGTGCTCGGCGTCGCGCGGCTCCAGCTCCGGCGACAGCTCGGTGTGCGCCTCACCGTCCTCGGGGGCGTGCCGCTCAGCCTCGCCGCGCAACCGCCCGAGCTGCTCACTCGCGGTCGACACACGGGTCTCCAGGAGCTGCACCAGCTCCTCCGCACGGGCAGCGGCGGCCTGCCGGGAGGGCCCGTCGGACCCGTCGGGCGACTGGAGCAACTGCGCCGCGCGCGTGCGGACCTTGTTGCTCAGCCGGTCCAGTTCGGCCAGGGCCGCGCTCTCGTCGCTCTCCGCCCGAGCCTGTTCGGCCCGCAGGTCGGCACCGACACCCACCTTCTCGTACAGCTGGGACGCGGCCCGATAGGCCTCGCGGAGCGCGGGCAGGGACGCCTTTGAGCCATCCGAAGCACTGTCCGGTACGTCGTCGGGGGCGCCCGCGATCTCGGCGCGCTCGGCGCGCAGCGCACGGGCGGTGCGACGGGCGTCGTCGGCGGCCCGCTGGGCACCGCGCCGGTCCTCGTCGGCGGCGCGGGCGCGCTCCAGACAGGTCTGGGCGCGGGCCTCCGACTCGATGGCCTCGTCGGCCAGTTCGCGCAGCTTGACCTGCCAGCCGGCCCGTTCGCGCAGTCGGTAGGCCAGTCCGGCGAGGGCGTCGGCGGCGCGCCGGGCCTTCTGTGCGGCCTCCTGTCGCTCGTCGCGCGTCTGCGCGGCCTCGGCGGCGGCTTCGTCGGCCTCGGCCCGCACGGTGCGCGCCTCGGCCAGTTCGGCCTCCGACTCCTCGGCGAACGCGCGTGTGTCCCGGGCGGCCTGCGCCAGCTCGACGAGTCGGCCGGCCGGACAGCCGGTACGCCAGGAGGCGAGCCGGGCGGACAGTTCACGGTCCTTGGCGAGGCGGGCCGCGAGCGACCGGATCTCCTCGTCCCGCTCACCGGCCCGCGCGCGCAGCGCCTGGCGCTCCTCGTCGGCGGCATGCTCGTCGTGCATGGCCGGGTTCGGCGGTACGAGGAAGACGTCCCCGCTGTCCGACTCGGGGGCCGGAGTGGGTGCGAGGAGGGCAGCCGCCGTACCCACGGCGACGGCGGACCGGGGAAGCAGTGCCGCGTCGTTCAGGACCTCGCGGGCGCGTGCGTGCGTGTCGGGGTCGGTGATGATCACGCCGTCGACCAGTTCGGGCCTGGCGGCCAGCACGCGCGCGTGGTCGACGGGATCGACGGCCTGGGCGAGATAGCGCCAGCCGGGCAGGGCGGGGATGCCGTTCTCACCGAGGAACTCGACCGTGGCCAGCACGTCCGGTCCCGGCGGCAGCAGCCCGCCGTCACCGAGCGCGCCGAGGATCCGTGAATCGTCGGCGGCGGCCGTACGCAGCTCGAAGAGCTGGCGTTCGGCGGAGGAGACGGAGTCGTCGAGCAGTTCCCGCAGTTCATCGGCGAAACGGTCGAGGTCCTCGGGGTTCAGACCGTCGTCGGCCAAAGCACCCGTGGAGCCTGCGTACGGGTCGGCGCCACGTCCGGCACCGGCACCCTCGCGCCCGGCCGCGCCGTTGGCCTTCGTGTCCTCGGCCGCCGTCCGCGGGCCGGGCACTCCCCCGAAGGCCCCGGACAGGCTCAGGATCTCCGCCAGCCGCTCCTCGCCGGCCAGCCCCTCGGCCAGCCGCCGCTCGGCCTCGTAGGACCGCGCGGCCGCGGTGGCCGCGTCCTCCGCGCGGGCGGCCGTGAGCTCCGCGCGGGATTCGGCCGAGGCTGCCTCGCGCGCGTGCTCGGCGGCTCGGTGTGAGGCCTCGCGGGCGGTGTCCCAGGCGGCGACCGCGCTCTTCTCGGCGTCGCTCGCGGCGAGGGCCGCGCGCGCGGGGTCGGCGTCGGGCGCGCTGTCGTCGAGCCAGCCCGCGCGGACCGCCTCGGCGGTCTCCTGCTCGACCTCGCTCAGCCGCTGGCGCAGATGCCCGATCTCGCTGCGGGCGCGCTGCGCCTCGGTCGCGGCCGAGGTGGAGTCCCGGTAAGCGGACTCGCCGACCTCCTGGAGAGCGGCGGACCTCTCCTCCTCCTCGTTGGCGAGGGCCTCGGCGCTCTGGGCGGCCGCGTGCAGGGCCCGTACGAGGTCGACGGCGGCCTTGGCCCGGGCGGCGAGCGCGGGGGCCGCGTCCCGCTCGGCCTCCTGGATGGCGGCGGCCACGCGCGCGATCCGGTCGGCTGCGGCACGGTGGCGCAGGACGGCCTCGGCGGCCTGCCAGGCGGAGTGCAGCGTGCGCGCTTCGGCGAGTTCGCGCTTCTGGGCGGCGGCCGACTTCTCGGCGGCGGCGAGCGCCAGGGAGGCGTGCCGGTAGGCGAGTTCGGCGGCGATCAGCGCACTGCGCTCCCGGCCGGACTCGGCGTGTGTGACGGCGTACGCGGCGGCGGTGACCCGCTGGGCGAGGTCGGTGGCCCGCACCCGCTCCTGGACGCCTCGCGCGGACAGCCGTCGGGCCAGTGTCCGGGTACGGCGTTCGGCGCCCGCGTGGATGTCGCGCGCGCGGGAGCGCGCCTCGGCGGCCTCGACGATCCGGCCCAGCAGGTCCACGGACCCTGCGGTGAAGTCCCGTTCGGCGATCAGTTCGGCGCGTCGCCCGAGCTTGTTGCCGAATCCGCCGACCAGGTCGGCGAGCCCGTCGGTGTCACGGGTGTCGGTCACGGCACGCAGCAGCAGGTCGGTGAAGTCGGAGTCCTTCTTCACCGCGAAGAGGCCGGCGGCCTCGCCCTCGTCGGCGTTCATCTCCCGCTGGTAGCGGAAGAGTTCGGGGTCCAGGCCGAGGTCGCCCAGGTGCTCGATCCACCGGTCGTGGATCTCCTCCCAGTGCACCTCCAGATGCGGATACGCCTTGCCCGCCTCGGTGATGGCGTCCCGGAAGCCCTTCATGGTCCGGCGACGGCCCTGTGCGGCCGACTGGCCCTCGGCGGGCGGCCGTACGGCGGTGGACTCGGCGACGGGCAGGTTGTCGAGGCTGAGCCCCGGTCCGGGCCGGAACGAGTACCAGGCCTCGGCGAACTTCCGCGGGTCGTTGGAGACCTGGCGCCCCCGCCACTCGCTCACCTTGCCGACGACGACACATTCGCCGGTGAGGGTGTGCTGCCACTCCAGGGCCACATGCCCGCAGTCGTCCGCCAGCAGGAACTTCCGCAGGACACCGGAGCTGGCACCGCCGAGCGTGTTCCGGTGGCCCGGCAGCATCACCGAGAAGATCAGCTTGAGCAGCACCGACTTGCCGCCGCCGTTCTCCAGAAAGAGCACGCCGGCCGGGGCGGGCCGGCGGGGCGGTCCGACGGGCTCCTCCTCGAAGAACTCCGCCTGGGTGGGCGCGGGGTCGGGCACTTCCGCGCCGACGCCGCGCAGGTCAAGCACGGTGTCGGCGTAGCGCGCACCGGCAGGACCGATGGAGTAGAGGCGGACCCGGGACAGCTCGTACATGGCGGACTCTCGTAAGTCTTCGGCAGGTCAGGGAAGTTCAGGAGTGGAACGGCAGCCCGGCATCGGCCGCCAGCTCCAGGTCGTCGCGGTCCTCGGCGGGCAGCAGGGTCGGCGTGCCGTCGGTGACCGGGACGACACCCAGCTCCAGGAGCTCGGCCATGCCGGCACTTCCGGCCATGTCCCGCACCTGGAGCTGGTAACGAGCCGTGGTCCGGTAGGTACCGCCGTTGTCGTCCCCGGTGCGCTGCAGGAACCCGGAGTCGGTGAGGAAGGCGGCGGCCTTGCCCACGATGCCGGTCGTGGACCCGGCGAGCCGGCGCGCGTCCTTGGTGGCACCGGCCGCGCTGCGTCTGGCCCAGATCCGCCAGGCCGCCTCGAGGCCCGGCGCGTCCGTGACCGGGTCGGTGTTCTCGCCGACCTCCTCGGCCCGCTCCTCCAGCCGTCGGCAGGCCTGCCGTACGAAGGCGTCGACGCCGTTGACCGAGACCCGCCCGATGTATCCGTCGTCGGCGAGGTCCTCGGGCCGGGGGAACGCCATGGCGGCCACGGCGAGATGGGCGAGGCCGTGCAGGAAGCGGTCCCCGCCGTCGGCGGACGTACGACGCGCGTAGTCCCCCATCCGGACGGCGAACACGGAGTCCTCGGCGGCGGTCACGGCCATGCCCGCGCGTGGGGACACTTCGAGGACGACCAGGCCGAGTCCGGCGGCGACGGCGTCGGCGAGCCGCGCGAACGAGGGGTCCTCCCGGTAGCGCCGCAGCAGTTCGGCGTACTCCTGGTCCCGCGCGGGCTGCAATTTGGGCTGCAGTCCGAAGGCGACGAGCCGAGCGGCGTCGGCGGCGTCGGCGGGGGTGACGGCGGCGGGCGCCGACGGGGTCGGGGCCTCCGTGTCGCTCCACTCGACATGCTCACTCACGGCTTGGGCTCCTTGTCACGCTCTTGCTCACTCATGCTGCTTCCGTCCGGTCCGCCGCCATCCCCACGGCGTCCAGCAGGGCTGTGCCGACGATGAGGTCGGCGCCACCGAAGTCCGGATCGTCCAGTTCCGTCCCGTCGTCCACCGCGAAGAGCAGCTTCTCCTCGCCCTGGCGGTAGGCGGTGCCGACGGCGGGGCTCGCCGCGTGGACCGCCAACAGGGCGACCAGGTAGGCCAGATCGAAGCCGCCGGTCCGGCGGGCCTCCGCGAGCAGTCCCGAGAGTCGTCGCGGGGCGTCGGCCGGCAGGTCCAGCAGCTCCTTCGCGGACGCGAGTTGCTCCTCGCTGAACCGGCTGTCGTCCGGCGTGGCGATGAGGTCCGGCTCCGGCATCTCCGCGCCCAGGTGCTCCCGCTCCATCGGCGGCGTCAGCAGTATGTCGACGAGATCGCCCACCCGGACCGACGCCGGTGTGCGCAGGCCGGTCCCGCGCGCGAAGTACGCGTCGGTGACCCGGGTGGCCTGCTCCAGCGGCAGCGGCAGCACCGGCGCGACGAGGTGGCCGTACAGATCGATCCCCGACGTCGTCATGGGCGTGGCGAAGGCCTGCCGGTCCTGTTCGGCGCGGAACAGCGGCCCCGCTTCGAGGAGTCGGGACTGGAGCTGGGTGTGGCGCCGGATGCAGTCCTTGACGATGTCCACGAGCTCGGCGGCCCGCCGCTTCTGCTCGGCATCCTCGGACTCGTCCCGCGCCTTGCGGATGTTGGTCAGGATCGCGTTCTCGTGGCGGTACCGGTCGGCGACGTGGTCGAGGGCCTCGGCGATCATGTCGGGCACGGAGTTGAGCCAGTCGACGGCCCGGACATTGCGGCGGGTGGCGTCCAGTGCCCTGCGCAGGGTCTCGGAGTACTGCACGGTCCGGTACCGGGCCTGCTCGGCGGCGAGCTGGGCGTCGGCGAGGCGGCCGCGGCTGATCAGCACCTCCAGCTTGACCTCGGCGGCGATCTGGGCGCTGGTGACGTCGGTGTCGAGGGCACCGACGAGGACGTTGACCGCTTCGTCGGTGGTCCGGAGGTACACCGAGCCGCCGGGCCCCGGCACCTCCTCGATCAGCTTGAAGTCGTAATCACGCCGGACATAGGTCCCGTCTGGTGCGAAAGTGCCGTAGACCGCGCGAAAACCGCGGTCGACGCTGCCGACGTTGATCAGGTTCTCCAGGACCCAGCGGGCCACGCGCTCATGCTCGGCGACGGGCCGCTGCGGGGCCTGGGCGGCGATGCGAGGGATGAGGCGGGCGACTATCTGATCGTGGTCGGCGCCGGTGTCGAAGTCCATGTTCAGGGTGACCAGGTCGATGGCGGAGAGGGCCACCTCCGCCATGCCGTACACCGAGTACTCACCCGCGAGGTTGGCCTTGCGGGTGTCGAGGTCGTGCAGCGGCGCGGTGCAGGCGAGCGCGCGCAGCCGCCGCGCCAGTCCCTCGTCGGCGGCCGGGCCCGGTGCGGGGCGCGGCCCCGCGCTGAACTGGGGCGGAACGCTGTCCGTCGTCGCAGGCGAAGTCACGGTGCACAGACTAGGTCCTCGGTCTGACAACTCCCCAAACGGCGCGGATCGCCTCCGGCGGTTGGACGGGGGACCACCGGTTGTGTTGCGTCGGCAGGCCGGTGGGGGCTTGTCGCGCAGTTCCCCGCGCCCCTACGGGGCGCTCACCCTGCGCAGGTAGACATCGACCACTCGTTCCAGCGAATCGCGCAGATACACCGCCAACAGCTTTTCGGCCTCACCCTTGTCACCCTCCTGTAGCGCCCCGAGGATCTGCTGGTTGCGGGCCAGGTACGGCTCGTGGAGGGCCTTGGGGTCGTCCGCGACGTGGAAGGCGAGCCGCAGTTCGGCGAAGACGCTGCGCATCAGTTCGTCGGTGCGGTCGCTGCCCGCGAGGGCGACGAGTTCCCGGTGGAAGTGGATGTTGGCCGTGCCCAGCGCTTTCCAGTCACCTTCGCGTACCGCCCGCTGCCCCTCCACGACAGCCTCGGCAAGCGCGTCCAGGGCATACGGAGGCTCGCCCAGCCCGCGGACGACGGCGCACTCCACGAGGGCGCGGGTCCGGTAGATGTCCTCCACGTCCTCGACGGCCAGGACCCGGACGAACACGCCTCGGTTCAACTCGTGGACGAGCAGGCGCTCGTGCGTGAGCAGGCGGAACGCCTCGCGCAGTGTGTTGCGGGACACACCCAGCGCCCCTCCGATGCTGTCCTCCGACAGCCGGGTCCCTGGCGGGAAATACCCCTCGGCGATGCGACTTCTGAGGATGTCCGAGACCCGCTCGGCCGTGCTCGTGCGGCCCAGGAGGGCACGGTCGTCGGCCAGTCCGCTCAGCTGCTCTGCCATGCCCGGAATTCAACCGCAGTCACGAGAACGAAACAACACGGGTATTGAAGGATCGTTGAACGATCCTCTACGGTGCTCTACACCGCACGGCTCAGCTCCGCATCCTCCGTCCCCCCTCCTGCGAGGTGCTCATGAGCACGACCCCGCCCCCACAGACCCTGACCGATGACCCCACAGCGACCGAACGCCCCGCGGAAGACGGGGCGTTGGGCTGGTTCCGCGCTCTCGGTCCGCGCGGCCGCCGCGCCTTCGCCGGCGCGTTCGGCGGCTATGCCCTCGACTCCTACGACTACTTCACGCTCCCGCTGAGCATGGTCGCGCTGGCCGCCTACTTCGGCCTGGACAGCGGCCAGACCGGTCTCTTCACCACCGTCACCCTGTTGGCCTCCGGCATCGGCGGAGCCCTGGCGGGGGTGCTGGCCGACCGGGCCGGCCGGGTCCGGGCGCTGATGATCACGGTGATCACGTACGCGATCTTCACCGTGGCCTGCGGCTTCGCGCCCAACTTCGAGTCACTGCTGGTCTTCCGCGCCCTCCAGGGCCTCGGGTTCGGCGGCGAATGGGCAGTGGGCGCGATCCTGGTCGCCGAGTACGCGAGCGCCAAGCACCGGGGCCGCACCCTGGGCGCGATCCAGAGCTCCTGGGCCGTGGGCTGGGCACTGGCCGCGATCGTGTACACGCTGGTCTTCTCGGTCTTCGACGCCGACACGGCCTGGCGCGTGATGTTCTGGACCGGCGCGCTGCCCGCACTGCTGGTCGTCTGGATGCGGCGCCAGGTCCAGGACGCCCCCGAGGCGATCGCGGTGCGCGAAAAAAGTGCCGGGAAGGGCTCGTTCGCAGCGATCTTCAAGCCCGACCTGCTGCGTACGACGATCTTCGCGGGGCTGCTGTCCACCGGCGTCCAGGGCGGCTACTACACGCTGGCCACCTGGGTACCGACGTACCTCAAGAGCGACCGCGGACTGTCGGTCGTCGGCACCGGCGGCTATCTGACGTTCCTGATCTCCGGCGCCTTCCTCGGCTATCTGACCGGCGGCTACCTCACCGACCGCCTGGGCCGGCGGCGCAACATCTGGCTCTTCGCCCTGCTGTCGGCCGTCTGCATCGTGGCGTACGGCAACATCCCCAGCGGAGCCGACACCTGGCTCCTGGTCCTCGGGTTCCCCCTCGGGTTCTGCATGTCGGCGATCTTCAGCGGCTTCGGGTCCTATCTGAGCGAGCTGTACCCGACGGCGGTGCGCGGTTCGGGACAGGGCTTCACGTACAACGCGGGCCGCGCGGTCGGTGCGGTCTTCCCCACCACCGTCGGCTTCCTCGCCGACAGCTGGGGCGTGGGCGGGGCGCTGGTCTTCGGCGCCATCGGCTACGGCATCGCCGCACTGGCCCTGCTCGGACTGCCGGAGACCCGTGGGAAGGAACTCGCGTGAACCGTACGGAAGACCGTCCCCTGACCCTCGTGGACGAGCACGCGCACGCGTGGAGCGCGGCCCAGGCGCGCACCCGCTTCCGCGCGGGCCTGACGGGCCCCACCGCCGGAGTCGCGGCCGGCCACACCCAGGTCAACCTCATCTCGGTGCCCGCCGACTGGGCGTACGACATGCTGCTGTTCTGCCAGCGCAACCCCAAGCCCTGCCCGGTCCTCGACGTCACGGACGCCGGTGACTGGACCACCGTCCTCGCGGAAGGCGCCGATCTGCGCACCGATCTCCCGCGCTACCGGGTGTGGGAGAACGGCGAGTTGGTGGACGAGCCGACGGACGTGCGCGCGCACTGGCGCGACGACCTCGTTTCGTTCCTGATCGGGTGCAGTTTCACCTTCGAGTGGGCACTTTCCGAGGCGGGCGTCCCGATCCGGCACATTGAGCAGGGCCGGAACGTTCCCATGTACGTGACCAGTCGACAGTGCCGTCCCGCGGGGCGGCTGCACGGCCCCATGGTGGTGTCCATGCGCCCGGTGCCGCCGCAACACCTGGCGGCCGCGCTGAGAGAGAGCAGTCTGCTCCCGGCGGTGCACGGAAGCCCCGTGCACTGCGGCGATCCCTCGGCGCTCGGCATCGACGACCTCGACCGTCCCGACTTCGGCGATCCGGTGGACGCCGAACCGGATGACATCCCGGTGTTCTGGGCCTGCGGAGTGACCCCGCAGGCCGCGGTGATGGCCTCGCGCCCGCCGTTCGCCCTCACGCACGCACCCGGCCAGATGTTCCTGACGGACGCCCGCGACGAGCAGTACCGAGTGGGCTGAGAAGGAGACGCGAAGCTTCCATGACGACGATCGATCTGAACGCCGACCTCGGCGAGGGCTTCGGCCGCTGGCAGCTGACCGACGACGAGCAACTGCTGTCCGTCGTCACCAGCGCCAACGTGGCCTGCGGGTTCCACGCCGGGGACGCGGCCACCATGCGGCGGGTGTGCGAGCTGGCGGCCGCGCGGGGGGTCCGGATCGGCGCCCAGGTCTCCTATCGGGACCTGGCGGGGTTCGGGCGGCGCGCGATGGACGTGCCGTCCGCCGAACTCACGGCCGAAGTGGCCTACCAGATCGGCGCCCTGGAGGTCTTCGCCCGGGCGGCGGGCGCGCGCGTGTCGTACGTCAAGCCGCACGGCGCGCTCTACAACCGAGTCGTCCACGACGAGGAGCAGGCCGCCGCGGTCGTCGACGGCGTGCTCCTCGCGGACGCCTCGCTGCCCGTGCTCGGCCTGCCCGGCTCACGCCTCCTGGAGGCAGCCGGCAAGGCGGGCCTGGAGGGCGTCACGGAGGCCTTCGCGGACCGCGCGTACACCGAGGGGGGCATGCTGGTCCCGCGCGGCCAGGAGGGCGCGGTGGTCACCGATCCGGAGGCGGTCGTGGCACGCTCGCTCGGCCTGGCCCGGGACCGCGTGATCACCACCCGCTCCGGCGCCCGCATCGAGGTCGAAGCACGTTCCCTGTGCCTGCACGGGGACACACCGGGCGCGGTGGAGCTGGCCCGCCGGGTCCGGGAGCGGCTGGAGACGTCGGGCGTCCGGGTGGAGGCCTTCGTATGAGGGCACTGCCGGTCGGAGACGCCGCCCTGCTCGTCGAGGTGTCCTCGGGCGACGAGGCACAGGCGCTGCACGCGGAGCTGGTGCGGCGCCGCGCGGAGGGCTCGCTGTCCGTCCGCGAGATCGTTCCCGCGGCCCGCACGGTCCTCCTCGACGGCCTCACCGACCCGGCCCGCCTGGCCGCCGAACTCACCGCCGCCGAGGTACCACCCGCTCGCCCACGCGCGCGTGAAGTCGTCGAACTCCCCGTGCGCTACGACGGCCCCGACCTGGCCGACGTGGCCGCGCACTGGGGTGTTTCCCCCGAGGAGGTGGCCCGCATCCACGCCGGCACCGAATTCACCGTCGCCTTCTGCGGATTCGCCCCCGGCTTCGGCTACCTCACCGGCCTGCCCGCCCGCTACGACGTCCCACGCCGGGCCACCCCTCGTACGGCCGTCCCGGCGGGCTCGGTGGCGCTCGCGGGCCCGTACACCGGCGTCTACCCGCGTTCGTCGCCGGGCGGCTGGCAGCTCATCGGGACCACGGACGCCGTGCTGTGGGACCACGCGCGCGTGCCGGCCGCGCTGCTGTCGCCGGGTACGCGGGTGCGCTTCGTGGGTGCGGCATGACGGACCGCGCCCTCTCCGTCGTCCGGTCCGGAGCCCTGACCACGGTCCAGGACCTGGGCCGCCCGGGCCACGCCCACCTCGGCGTGCCCCGCTCGGGTGCCCTCGACGGCCCCGCCGCGGCGCTCGCCAACCGGCTGGTCGGCAACCGCCCCGAGGCAGCCGTCCTGGAGACCACCCTCAACGGCTGTGCGGTACGCCCCCGTTCGACGGTCACCGTGGCCGTGACGGGCGCCCCCTGCCACGTATCGGTGGACGGCCGCCCGGCAGCCTGGGGCGCACCCGTACGCGTGCCGGCCGGAGCACTGCTGACCGTCGGCACAGCCGTCTCAGGACTGCGCAGCTACGTGGCCGTCTCCGGCGGAATCACCGTGGAGCCGGTCCTGGGCAGCCGCTCCACGGACCTTCTGTCGGGCCTGGGCCCGGCCCCCCTCACGGACGGCGCGGTACTGCCTCTCGGCACGCCGAACTCCCTCCACACACACGTGGACACGGCGCCGCAGCCGGCACCCCCCGCAGAACTGGTCCTGCGCGTCACGCCGGGCCCACGGGACGACTGGTTCACCCCGGAAGCGGTACGGGCCTTCACCTCCCGCACATTCCAGGTGTCCTCGGCGAGCAACCGCATCGGCCTGCGCACGGAGGGGCCCGCCCTGGAGCGGAGGCTCAAAGGCGAACTCCCCAGCGAGGGCATGGTCCTGGGCGCCGTCCAGGTCCCACCCGACGGCAGACCGGTGGTCTTCCTGGCCGACCACCCGACCACCGGCGGCTACCCGGTGATCGGAGTGGTCCGCCAGACAGACCTCCCGGCGGCAGCCCAGGCGGTACCGGGGACTCCGGTGCGCTTCATAGACGTACGTAGGCGCTAGATGCATTGCCCCTCAGGGACGCGGGGAACTGCGCGACCAGCCACGACGCGGCCGCACCCCCCGAACCGCTCAAGCCGCCTCCACCTGCTGCTCCCCCGACGCCACCGACAACGCGGCCAACGCCATGGAGACCGCGTGCGCGGCCCGCAGGTCAAGCCGCCCACTCGTCCCCCGCGCGCGGTGCCGCATCTCGTCCACGGCCAACGTCACCAACTGCGGCAGCAGATCCGTACACCGCCGCACCAGCCACCCGGTCCCCGCCGTGGCCAGCCACCACAGACTCGCCGACTTGGCGGGCGCGGGAAGCTCCGGCTCGGCCGAGGGCGCCGCTCCGGACGCGACTGCCCGCTCCACCAGCAACTCATGGAACCGCACGGCCAGTTGCCGGTGCCCTCGCTCGCTGGGGTGCAACCGGTCCGCGCTCCACATCGCACGCTCGGTGGTCCAGGCCCCCTCAGCGGCGTGCAGATGCAAGGCTCCGTAGCGCTCGGACAGGGCGTGCACCACGGCGTTCACCGCCCGCTGCCGGCGAGCCAGCGGCCGCGCCAACGCGCCGGGCAGACCGAGCATCGTGCCCGGGTCCGGCAGACACGCCGTGAGCAGCACCGCCCCCTGGGCGCGAAAGGCCGCGTAGATCGTGTCGAGCCGGGCGGCCACGGCGTGGATGTCGAAGGTGCAGCGCAGCGTGTCGTTGACGCCGACGACCACGGACACGACGTCCGGCCGCAGCGCGAGCCCCGCGGGCAGTTGCCGTTCCAGCACGTCCCGGGTCTGCGCTCCGCTCACCGCGAGGTTGGTGAAGTCCACGTCCGCCCGGGAGAGCCCGTCGGCGAGCAGCGCGGCCCAGCCGCGCCACGCGTCCCCCACCGGGTCCCCCACGCCCTCGGTGAGCGAGTCACCGAGGGCGACGAAGCGCAGGCCTCTCATGACGCGCCCCCGCTCATGCCACGCCTCCGGGCACGGAGCGCCGTAGGAAGACCTCCGCGTCGTGCGCGGCGAGGAACGCCCGCACCGCCGTGTCCCAGCCGAAGCACTCCGCACGCGCGCGTGCGTTCCCGCGGCGTTCGGCCTCGGAACGTTCGAGCAGCATGTCCACCGCGTCCGCGAAGGCCTCCCCCCGGTCGGCGGCGACGGCCCCGGCCGATCCGATGACCTCCGGCAGCGCGGAGGAGGCGCTCACCACCACCGGCGTACCGCACGCCATGGCCTCCAGCGCGGCGAGCCCGAAGGTCTCGGCCGGCCCGGGGGCCAGGCACACGTCGGCGGAGGCCTGGAGCGCACCGAGCAGCCCGCGGTCGGAGACGTGCCCGAGGAAGGTGACCGGCAGCCCGCGCTCCCGGGCCCGCTGCTCCAGGCGCGGCCGCAGCGGCCCGTCCCCGGCCACCACGAGCACCGCCCGCCGACCGCGCCGTACGAGCGCCTCCACGGCGTCCAGCGCGGTGCCGGGCCGCTTCTCCACGGACAGCCGGGTGCAGGTCACGAGGAACGTCTCGTCCTCGCGCGCGTAGCGGCCCCGCAGTCCCGCGTCGTGCAGCGCCGGGCGCCGCTCGACCAGATCGACACCAAGTGGGGCCCGTACCACGTTGCGCGCGCCGATCCGCACGAACTCCCGCTCGGCGAACTCGGTGGTGCACACCACGCGCGCGTACGTGTGCGCCGTACGGACGTTGAGGGCGTCGGCGGCACGCCGGGCCGCTCCCTCCGGCAGGCCCCAGGTACGGAGCACACCGTCGGCGGTCTCGTGGGAGACCATCACGGCGGGGACACGGGCGCGCCGGGCCCATTTGCCGGTCCACCTGAGGGTCGTACGGTCGCAGACCTCCAGGCGGTCGGGGGCGAGCTCCTCGAGGAGCCGGGCCACGCGCCGCTTGTCGGCGAGGACCCGGTAACCGCCGGTGCCGGGCAGCAGCGGGCCGGGCAGGGTGATGATCCGTCCCTGCTCGGTCAGGCGGTCGCTCGCGCGCTCGCCCGGCACGATGAGCACGGACTCGTGTCCGGCCGCCCGGTAGCCCTTGCCGAGCTCGCGCAGGGCGGTGCGCAGGCCGCCCGAGGCGGGAGCGACGAAGTTGGCGAGGCGGACGATCCGCAGCGACTGTCCGCTCATGCCGCCACCGCCGTCTTCCGGCCGGTGAGCACGGCGGCGTAGTGGCCGATCAGCTGATCGCCGACGGCCGCCCAGGTGCGCCCCTCGACCATGGCCCGCGCGGCGGCTCCGAACGAGGTGCGCGTCTCGGGGTCGGCGGCCAGGGACCGCACCGCGTCCCGTACGGCGGCCGGGTCGCGCGGCGGGACGAGGAACCCGGTGCGCCCGTGGGCGACCAGGTCCAGCGGTCCGCCGGCGGCGGGAGCGACGACGGGCACGCCGCTCGCCATGGCCTCCTGCACGGTCTGGCAGAAGGTCTCGAAGGGGCCGGTGTGCGCGAAGACGTCGAAGGAGGCGAAGATCCGGGCCAGTTCGTCGCCCATGCGGCGGCCCAGGAAGACCGCGCCGGGCAGGGCCTGCTCCAGGTTCGGCCGGCTCGGCCCGTCGCCGACCACGACGACCTTGACGCCCTCCAGACGGCACGTGTCGGCCAGCAGCTCGATGTGTTTCTCGGGCGCCAGCCGCCCGACGTAGCCGACGATCATCTCGCCGTTCGGGGCGAGCTGCCGACGCAGCGCCTCGTCGCGCAGGCCGGGGCGGAAGCGGACGGTGTCCACGCCCCGCGGCCACAGCTCGACCCGGGGCACGCCGTGCGCCTCGAGGTCGTGCAGGGACGCGCTGGACGGGGCGAGGGTGAGGTCGGCGGCGGCGTGGACGGAGCGGATACGGCGCCAGGCGGCGGCTTCTCCCGCGTGCACGTAGGTGCGGGCGTATCCGGCGAGGTCGGTCTGGTAGACGGCCACGGCGGGGATGCCGAGCCGGGCGGCGGCGGCCATGCCGCGGACGCCGAGGACGAAGGGGCTGGCCAGGTGGACGACGTCGGCACGGTGCTCGACGATCGCCGCGGCCACGCGCCTGCTGGGGAGGGCGACGCGGACCTGGGGGTAGCCCGGGAGGGGGAGGGAGGGGACACGGACGACGGGGCACGGCGCGAGGGTGTCCACGCCGTGCCCGGGACCGGACGCGGTGGCCGGCGCGACGACGAGCGGAAGGTGACCGCGATCTACGAGGTGCCGGGCGGTCTGGAGCGCGCAGTGGGCCACGCCGTTCACATCGGGGGGAAAGGATTCGGTCACTATGACGACACGCATACGGGTGTTCTCGCCGTACTGGACGTGGCCGCGTCAACGTGGATCTTTGCCGACGATGAACGTCCCGTGAGCGTTCCGCTGCGCACCCGAGCAGGTCAGGCCGTGTCCATGCCGACCTGACCCGCGAGTCACCCCGAGTTCACCGGGCGGGTGCGAGAGGGCCCGGAGGTCCACACCCGCGGGTGGTCTCACATGGCCGCGGTGTCCGGTCCGATACGGCTGCGGACGGCCGTCTGGACCTCGGCCTCCTCGGCCGGATCGGCGGCCAGCCGACGCAGTCGCTCGACGACCCGGGCGTCTCCGGTCTCGGCGTGCCGGGCGGCGATCTCGCGGGTGGTCTCCTCGCAGTCCCAGAGGCATTCGACGGCGAAGCCGGTGGCGAAGGAGGGGTCCGTGGCGGCGAGCGCGCGGGCGGCACGGCCACGGAGATGGGAGGAGGCCGTCTCCCGGTAGATGTGGCGCAGCACAGGCGCGGCGCAGGCGATGCCGAGGCGTCCGGTGCCGTCGACGAGGGTCCACAGGGTGGGGGCGTCGGGGCCCTCGCCCCGTACGGCCTCCCGGAGGGCCGCGAGCACCAGGTCCCGGTCCTGGGCGCCGCCCAGGCAGGCGAGCATGCGTCCGGCGGCGGCGCCCAGTGGATCGGGCCGTCGGGCCCAGCCACGCGCGCGGTCGACAGCGGCGATACTGCGCATGCGTTCGAACGAGTCGAGGGCGGCCTCCACGACGACCGGTGAGCCGGTGACGACGGCCAGCTCGATCAGGTCGAAGGCATCGGGATCATTGCTGTCGGCGAGGTAGCGCAGAGCGGTGGCCCGGGCCCCGTCGGTGCCGTCCTTGGCCGCCGCGAGGATCTCGGGCCGGTCCTCGGGGCCCGCGACGGCGGACAGACAGCGGGCGGCCGGCACATGCAGCGCGGCGCCCCGCTCGACGCCCTGCTGGGCCCACTCGAAGACGGCCTGCACGCTCCACCCGGGGCGGGGCCCGGCGGGCCGCATCTGGCGTTGCCAGCGGTCGAAACAGCCGGCCTCCTGAGCGGCACGCACACGTGTGGAGACGGATTCGCGGGGATCGTCGGCCCACAGCCGCCACGGCCTCGGTTCGAAGGCGTCGCGGACGACGGCGGCCAGCTCGGCCTCACCCTCGGGATCGGTGGCGAAACGCGCGAGCACGGGTGCGGCGAGGGCACGCAGACCGGCGTCGTCGTCCCGCAGCGCCAGTTCATCCAGTGCCCAGGCCCAGTTGGAGCCCGAGGCGGCATACCTGCGCAGCAGTTCGAGCGCGTCGCGCCTGCCGTAGGAGGCGAGGTGGCCGAGGACGGCGAGGGCGAGGCCCGTGCGCGACTCCTCGGTGTCGAAGACGTCGTCCACCTCGAAGAGGTGCGCCTCGATCTCGTCCAGCTCGCCATTGAGGTCGAGGAAAAGACGGGCGTAGTACAGCGAGCGGTTCTCCACCTGCCAGTCGTGGCGGGGATCGCGCAGCACGCAGTGGTTCAGGGCCGCGAGCGCCTCGGCGCGCGGGGCGGTGAGCGCGTGCAGTGTGCCGTCGCCGCGGCCCCGCTGGAGCAGGCCGAGCAGCGTACCGCTGGGCGCTATGACCGGATCGAACATGGGAAACAGCCTCACATCAAGCGTCGACGCAACCGGGGACGTGCATTACCTGGCCGCGTGACAACACGTCGGGGCGCCCGCCGTTTCCTGCTTGCTGTAAGCCATCTTCCTCTGCCTCTCGTCGGTGGCCCATGCGGACCCGCATCACGGTCCGCGCGGTGCGGCATCACCTGCCCTGCCATCACGTCCGTGAACCACGACGTCATGATGACTCGGCACTTCCATCTGCCGCGACCGAAATTTCGGCGGCCTTGTACCGCCTCCCCCGTTATCTGTGTTTTCGCTGGTCAGAACATACGGATCAGTGTGCGCCGAACAGTTCGAGCAGTTCCGCCCTGCCGAACATCCGGGCCGTGTCCAGGGCCGAGGGGGTGCCCTCGGCCGGATCGGCGCCACCCTCCAACAGGGCCTTGATGACGTCCGTGGAGCCCTTGAAGACCGCCCCGGCGAGGGGTGTCTGCCCGCGGTCGTTGACGCCGCCGGCCGCCGCCCCACGCTCGACGAGCGCACGCACCGCGTTAGCGTGACCGTGGTAGGCGGCGAGCATCACGAGTGAGTCCCCGCGGTCGTTGGTGAGGCCTGCGGGAACGCCCGCGTCGACGTACGCCACGAGCGCTTCGGTCTGTCCCTGCCGGGCCAGGTCGAAGATCTTGGTCGCCAGCTCCACGACCTCGGGGTCGGGGGCTTCAGTCATCGGCCGATCCGCCTCTCATACAACCGTTCAGGTGAATCGCAAGGGTACTGGCTCGCGCGGCACATGACCCGAAGCGCCGGACGTAAGGACACCACGGCTCTGCCAACCAAGTGAAATCACAGGAAATTCAACCATTTGCACCTTTTGTCGTATGGATACATGCTGTGATCCTGGAAGTACTCATGGTGACTGTCCCCACGAACCAGGAGCACCAAATGATCCTCTCCATCTCGGGTGTCGTACTGCTCGGCATCGTCGTCTTCATCTTCTTCCGCAAGGACGGGCTCAAGGCCTCGCACGCCCTGATCTCGGCGCTGTTCGGCTTCTATCTGGCCAGCACCGCCATCGCCCCGAGCATCAAGGCCGGCGGCGAGAGCCTGGCGAGCCTCCTCGGCGGCATCAAGTTCTGACGCCGCCCCTCCCGTCCGTACGCACCTCCAGGAGACCGCAGTGGCTCGCCGCCCCCTCCCCCGCATCCTGAGCACAGGCAGCGCGCAGATCGCCCGGAGCCGGGAGCTGGCCCGGACGGCGGCCGACAGCGCCACCGACGTCCTCCACCCGCTGATCACGATGACACGCGGTCTGCGCCGGCTGGCCTCGGCCGGGCGGCGCAAGTGGGCCGAGGCCCCCAAGGACCGGCGCGGGCCGCTGCTTTTCCTGGTGGCCTCGGTGGTCCTGGTCGTGGCGCTCGTTCCGTACGGTCCGCTGCTCGCCGTCATCAGCCTGATGGCGGCGGCGGCCTGGCAGGGCCGGGACCGCAGGCCGTCGGAGCCGGAAGGGCCCGACGAGTCGCAGACACAGCGCCTCCAGTCGCTGTACGAAGCGCTCGTCCCGTACTTCTCGGCGGCCGAGGACCCGGCCCCGCTGTACACGCACGGCGGCGAGTGGGAGAAAGCCTTCCCCGCGTACGACTTCGACGGCACCGGGCGCATCACCCATCTGCTGATCAGCTACCCGGCGTACTTCGCCGACGGCGATGCCGAGGCCCGGGCCCGCGTGGAGCAACTGCTGCACGCCAAGTCGGGCCGGGGCCGCGAGTACCACTTCACCTGGGACGAGGAAGGCAACCAGCTCACGGTCACCGTCCTCGCCCCGCTGCCCACCGACATCGCCGCCCAGCGGTTCGTCACCGCCCCGGGCGAGACGGTCCTCGGCTTCACCGACCCCACCCAGGTCCAGCGCACCCTGCCGCTCGGCTACGGCGACGGACAGCGCGACGTCCCGCCGGTCGTCTGGCGCACCGGCATCCGCTCCACCGAGCCGCACCTGCTCGTCATGGGCCAGCCGGGCAGCGGCACCTCGACCCTGCTGCGCTCGATCGCGCTCCAGGCCCTTCAGTACGGCGATGTCGTCATCGTCGAGGGCGGCAGCACCGCCGAGTACGCGTGCCTGACCGGGCGGGACGGGGTCCTCGCGGTCGAGGGCGGACTGGCAGGAGCACTGGCGAGCCTGGAGTGGGCGGCGACCGAGACGGAGCGCCGTCTCATCGCGACCAACCGGGCCCGTCAGGCCGGCCGGCCCTCGCCGGACGACACCAAGCGCCCGCTGTGGATCCTCCTCGACCGCCCGAGCGCCTTCACCCACCTGGCCGCCGCGGACGGTCGCAAGGATCCGCAGTCCCTCCTCCAGGTCCCCCTTCGGCATGGCCGCGCGGCGAATGTCACGGTGGTGGTGGCCGATCAGTTCGACAGCGCGGAGGCGTTGAGCGATCCGGTACGGCAGCACACGCGCGCGCGTGTCGTGCTGGGCCCGGCGACGCCGGACCAGTTGGAGACGTTCCTGGGGGCGCCCCCGCACACGACCCCGGCGGGGCAGGTCCCGCCCGGCCGCGGGTACGCCCGTCTGGGGACGGGACCGGTCCATCGTCTCCAGGTGCCGGCCACTCCGGACCCGTACGACGAAGCGACGAGCGAGGCGGACCGGCAGGCGGTGCTGACGCTGCTGCCGGCGCGGACGACTCCGGCCGACGGGGAGACGGTCACCTCGGAGGCGGAGCCGGAAGCGGCCCCCTCGGAAGCGGAGCCGGTCCTCTCGAAAGCGGAGCCGGAAGCGGTGGCCGCGGAAGCGCCGTGACCAGCAGGTGCAGCTGCCGTCAGTCGCACAGCGCCGAGGCCCCGACCGCCCCGACCAGCCGCCCGCTCCGTCTCAGGCGACGAACGTACGCGGCGCCTCCCCGCCCGCGGACCCGCCGCTCTCCACCACCCGCGCCGCCGCGGCCAGCCGCGCCGCGGCCTCGTCGGCCACCGCTCCCCCGACGGTGAACGGCAGTCGCACATAGCCCTCGAAGGCCCCGTCGACCCCGAACCGCGGTCCCGACGGCACGCGTACGCCCACCCGCTCGCCCACTTCCGCCAGCCGCGAGCCGGACAACCCCCCGGCCCGCACCCACAGCGTCAGGCCACCCTGCGGCACCTCGAACTCCCACGACGGCAGTTCCCTGCGCATCGCCGCCACCAGCGCGTCCCGGTTCTCCCGGGCCTGTCCGCGCCGCAGTTCCACGGCCTGCTCCCACCCCCCGGTGCTGAACAGCCAGTTGACGGCCAGCTGCTCCAGCACGGGTGTGCCCAGGTCGGCATAGGCTCGGGCGGCGACCAGGCTGCGGATCACGTCCGGCGCAGCTCGCACCCACCCGATCCGCATCCCCGCCCAGAACGCCTTGCTGGCCGAGCCGACGGTGACCACCGTCGAGCCGGCCGGGTCGAACGCGCACACCTGCCGCGGCATCGAGACGTCCTCGTCCAGCCACAGCTCGATCATCGTCTCGTCGGCCACCAGCACGGTCCCCGCGGACCTTGCGGCCTCCACCAGCCGCCGCCGCTGGTCCTCGTCGGCCAGCGCACCGGTCGGATTGTGGAAGTCGGCGACGACGTAGGCGATCCGCGGCGCCGCGTCCCGCAACACCTGCCGCCAGCGGTCCACGTCCCAGCCGGTCAGCCCCTCCGCCATCGCGACGGGCACGAGCCTGGCGCCGACCTCCCGCATCAGCTGAAGGATGTTCGCGTAGGAGGGGGACTCCACCGCGATGCGCTCGCCCCGGCCACCGAACAGATGACAGATCGCGTCGATCGCGCCCATCGCCCCGGTCGTGACCATGATCTGCTCGGGCATCGTCGGGATTCCGCGCGCGGTGTACCGCTCGGCGATCATCGTCCGCAGGGCCGGAAGACCGGCCGGGTAGTCGCCGTGCGTGCGGGCGTACGGCGGCAGTTCCTCCAGGGCCCCCTGCACGGCCCGCGTCAGCCACGGCTCCGGCGCGGGCAGTGCCGCGCAGCCCAGGTCGATCATCGAGCCGAGGGCCTCGGGCGGGAGGGGTTCGAGGCCGCGCGCCGGGAGGGGATTGCCGGCCGGGACCGCCGTCCAGCTGCCCGCGCCGCGCCGGGACTCCAGGAAACCCTCGGCCCGCAGCGCCTCGTAGGCCGCCGCCACGGTCGTACGGCTGACGGACAGGGAGAGGGCCAGTTCGCGTTCCGCGGGCAGGCGGGCGGCCACCGGGACACGGCCCTCCAGGACCAGCAGGCGGATGCCGTCGGCGAGCGCGCGGTAGGCCGGCGGGCGGCGCGCGCCGGGACCTGCCGGACGGTCCTGCTGGGAGTTGAGCAGCCGGGCGAGCTGCGCCGCACCCACCGCCGAGGTCCACTGCGCCACTTAAATCAGTCCACCTTCCCCGAATTGGCCATGGATGCCGTGCCATCCCAAGCCACAGGGTGTCATGCGTCAGGCCACTACCACCACAGGGGGACCCGCCTTGTCCACGCAGAGCCGTCTCGGACGACGGTTGATCCAGCTGTACGTCGGACTCGCCCTCTACGGGGCCAGCTCGGCGCTGCTCGTCGAGGCGGGCCTCGGCCTGGAGCCCTGGGGCGTGCTGCACCAGGGCCTCGCCGAGCTGACGGGCCTGTCCATCGGCGTCGTGTCGATCATCGTGGGGGCGGCGGTACTGCTCCTGTGGATCCCGCTGCGTCAGCGGCCGGGCCTCGGCACGGTCTCCAACGTCTTCGTGGTCGGCATCGCCATGGACGCCACCCTCGCCGCGGTCCCCGAGGTGCACGGTCTCGCCGTACGGATCCCTCTGCTGCTGGCCGGCATCGTCCTCAACGGCGTGGCCACCGGCCTCTACATCGCCGCCCGCTTCGGTCCGGGTCCCAGGGACGGCCTCATGACCGGGCTGCACCGGCGGACGGGACGCTCGATCCGGCTGATGCGGACCGCGGTCGAAGTGGCCGTCGTGGTCACGGGATTCGTCCTCGGCGGCACCATCGGCATCGGAACCGTCCTCTACGCGGTGTCCATCGGCCCACTCGCCCAGCTCTTCCTGCGTGTGTTCGCCGTCCTTCCGGCATCCGACGGCAGCACGGTCGTTGCCGGCGGGCAACCGCGGGGAGCGATACTGCGTCCGTGACCTCGCGGATACGCCACCCCTACCTGGACCATCCCGGCCCCATCCCCTTCGCCCACCGGGGCGGGGCAGCGGACGGCCTGGAGAACACCGCGTTCCAGTTCCGGCGGGCGGTCGAGGCGGGCTACCGGTACCTGGAGACCGACGTCCACGCCACCGCGGACGGCAAGCTGGTCGCCTTCCACGACGCGACCCTGGACCGGGTGACCGACGGGGCGGGCCGGATAGCCGACCTGCCCTGGGCGGACGTACGGCACGCACGTGTGGCGGGCAAGGAACCGGTGCCGCTGTTCGAGGAGCTCCTGGAGGCCTTCCCCGAGGCCCGCTGGAACGTCGACATCAAGGCCGGGCCCGCCCTCCAGCCGTTCCTGGACCTCATCGAGCGCACCAACACCTGGGACCGCGTCTGCGTCGGCTCGTTCTCCGAGGCGCGGGTGATGCGCGCCCAGCGGCTGGCCGGGCCGCGCCTGGCGACGTCGTACGGCACCCGGGGTGTGCTGAACCTGCGGCTGCGCTCGTGGGGAGTCCCGGCGGCACTGCGCCGCTCGGCCGTCGCCGCACAGGTGCCCGAGACCCAGTCCGGCATCCAGGTGGTCGACCACCGCTTCGTGCGCGCGGCCCACGCGCGCGGGCTGCAGGTGCACGTGTGGACCATCAACGAACCCGATCGCATGCACCGGCTTCTGGACCTGGGCGTCGATGGCATCATGACCGATCACATCGACACACTGCGCAAGGTCATGGAGGAGCGGGGCGTCTGGGTCTGACCCCGTCCCGTCCCCGGGCCGCGCACGGCACCTTCACGGGGAAGCGAGGGGCACGGGTGGGCACCGACACCGTGCGGGCGGGCTCGGCGGACGAGGCCGCCGACCGGCGGCGCGAGCAGCGCGGCTGGTACTTCTACGACTGGGCGTGCTCCGTCTACTCGACGAGCGTGCTCACCGTGTTCCTCGGCCCCTATCTGACGTCGGTCGCCAAGAACGCGGCGAACCCGGACGGCTACGTCCATCCGCTGGGCGTCCCCGTGCGGGCCGGGTCCTTCTTCGCCTACTCGGTGTCCCTGTCGGTGATCGTGGCCGTGCTGGTGATGCCCCTGGTGGGGGCCGCCGCCGACCGCAGCGGCCGCAAGAAGCCCCTCCTGGCGGCCGCCGCCTACACCGGGGCCACCGCGACGACCGGCATGTTCTTCCTCGGCGGCGACCGGTATCTCCTCGGCGGCATCCTGCTGGTCGTCGCGAACGCCGCGGCGGCCGTCGGCACCATGCTCTACAACTCCTACCTCCCGCAGATCGCCCCTCCCGAGGAACGCGACGCCGTCTCCTCCAAGGGCTGGGCCTTCGGCTACGCGGCGGGCGCCCTGGTCCTGGTCGCGAACCTCGTTCTCTACACGGGCCACGACTCCTTCGGCCTCTCCGAGAGCGCCGCGGTCCGCATCTGTCTGGCCTCGGCCGGGCTGTGGTGGGGCGCCTTCGCGTTGATTCCGCTGCGACGGCTGCGGGATCGCCGCTCCCTCGAAGAAGGACCGAAGGAAGCGACGGCACACGGCTTCCGGCAGCTCGCGGCCACCGTCCGCGGCATGCGCCGCCACCCGCTCACCCTCGCCTTCCTGCTCGCGTACCTCGTCTACAACGACGGCATCCAGACCGTGATCTCCCAGGCGTCGATCTACGGCTCGGAAGAGCTGGGTCTCGGGCAGTCGACGCTCATCGCGGCCGTGCTCCTGGTCCAGGTGCTCGCGGTGGCGGGGGCGCTGGCGCTCGGCCGGATCGCCCGGGTGTACGGGGCCAAGCGCACGATCCTCGGATCGCTGGTCGCCTGGGCGGTGATCCTCGGCGCGGGATACTTCCTGCCCGCCGGCGCACCCGTGTGGTTCTTCGTCCTGGCTTCCGGCATCGGACTCGTCCTCGGCGGCAGCCAGGCCCTGTCCCGCTCCCTGTTCTCGCATCTCGTCCCGCCCGGCAAGGAGGCCGAATACTTCTCGGCGTACGAGATGAGCGACCGCGGCATGAGCTGGCTGGGCCCGCTCCTGTTCGGGATCACCTACCAGGTAACCGGAAGTTATCGGGACGCGATCATCTCGCTGGTGGCCTTCTTCGTCATCGGATTCGCCCTGCTCGCACGGGTCCCGGTGCGGCGGGCGATCAGCGACGCGGGCAATCCCGTACCCGAAAGGATTTAGCGTTCAACACCAAAGCGCTGTAGTGTACGCGTTTGGCCTGCCAGGCGTACCGTTACTGCGCGTCAAAGATGCCGAAACGCTGGGTTACATCTGTTAGCGGATGTGACAAACCGGGCACTGGTGGGTACAACAAGGGGCGGCTACGACGGCGATGCATTGCCCGGGACGGGACCCGGAACGGGAATCTTTACCGCCGACCGGACGTTGACCGGATGACGACGACAGCGACACCTGTCCTGTGGGCGACAAGCCCGGGAGGCACGATTCATGAGTGAGCGAGCTCTTCGCGGCACGCGCCTCGTGGTGACCAGCTACGAGACGGACCGCGGCATCGACCTGGCCCCGCGCCAGGCCGTGGAGTACGCATGCGAGAAGGGACATCGCTTCGAGATGCCCTTCTCGGTCGAGGCGGAGATCCCGCCGGAGTGGGAGTGCAAGGTCTGCGGGGCCCAGGCACTCCTCGTGGACGGCGACGGCCCTGAAGAGAAGAAGGCCAAGCCCGCGCGTACGCATTGGGACATGCTGATGGAGCGACGCACCCGAGAGGAACTCGAAGAGGTCCTCGAGGAGCGTCTGGCGGTTCTGCGTTCCGGCGCGATGAACATCGCTGTTCATCCCCGGGACAGCCGCAAGTCGGCCTGAGCGGGAACACAGCGCATACAAGTAACCGCGGGCGCGGTACGTGATTCACTCACGTACCGCGCCCGCGGTTTGTGCTGCCCGCGGCTGCCCGCGGACGCCTCAGCGCGTGAGCGGCGGTCGTGGCTCCCGCGGGGTGTCGTCGCCCGGCTCCTCCCGGACGATGACCTCACCCTGGACCACCTTGCCGTCGGGCCGCTGCATACGGGCCTGCTGGAAGGCATCGCTCAGGGTGCCCGGGGCGGCCTCGCGCAGCTTGCGGTCGAAGGTGCGCTCGGCGTACCGGCCGATGGCCTTCTGGACCGGCGGGATCAGCAGGAGCAGGCCCACGGCGTCGGAGATCAGGCCGGGGATCATCAGGAGCAGGCCGCCCAGCATCATCAGCCCGTTGCCACTGCTGCCGGAGCTCGAGGGGGCCCCGCCCCGCTGGAGCGCCTCATTCAGGTTCTGGAAGGCGCGGCGGCCGGCCCGCTTGATGACCACCGAGCCGAGCACGAAGCCCGCGACCAGCAGCAAGAACACCGCGAATCCGCTCGCCGCGCCCGCGACCACGGTCAGCAGCCAGATCTCCAGCACCAGCCAGGCGGCGAGGCCCAGCGGCAGGAAGGTGCGCATACGGGAGCGGCGGGGCCGGGCGGGGTACGTGGGAGTCGGAGCGCCTGTCGTCATACGTCCAGTGTGCCTGGGTGCGGCTCAGCACGGGATAAGGGGACGATCAGCCGCAGCTGTGAGGCCGTAGGACTACGGCTGTGCGCGCTTTCCCCGCCCTGTGATCCTGCCGACCCGCTCCCCCACACCCCAGGTGGTCACCCGCCACAGGGCCTCCACGAGGATGTCGCGACTCATCTTGGAGTCGCCGAGTTCGCGCTCCACGAAGGTGATCGGCACCTCGACGACGTGGTAACCGGCCTTGACCGCGCGGCGGGCGAGGTCGACCTGGAAGCAGTAGCCCTGGGAGGCGACGTCGTCGAGGCCGAGGCCTTCGAGGGTCTCCCGGCGGAAGGCGCGGTAGCCGCCGGTGATGTCACGGAGCGGAAGGTCGAGGGCCACACGTGAGTAGAGGCTGCCGCCGCGGGAGATGAACTCGCGGGACTTGGGCCAGTTCACGACCCGGCCGCCGGGCACCCAGCGGGAGCCGAGGACCAGGTCGGCGTTCCTGAGGGCGGTCAGCAGGCGAGGCAGTTCCTCGGGCTGGTGGGAGCCGTCGGCGTCCATCTCGACCAGGACGCCGTAGCCGTGCTCCAGGCCCCAGTGGAAGCCCGCGAGATAGGCCGCGCCGAGGCCCTCCTTGCCCTTGCGGTGCAGCACCTGGACCTGGTCGTCCTCGACGGCCAGTTCGTCGGCGAGCTTGCCGGTGCCGTCGGGGCTGTTGTCGTCGGCCACGAGGACGTGGGCCTCCGGGACGGCCTTGCGTACCCGGCCGACGATGGCCTTGATGTTCTCCGCCTCGTTGAAGGTCGGAATGATCACCAACGCCGTGCCGAGCGGGCCGAATCGCCTCTCCTGGCCCGTGTGGGTCCCGTCGCCGTCGTTCACTGCTGCCCCTTCGAGTCATTGCGCAGGCGTCCACCATAGTGCGCACGGCCTGCGATGACGTGACAAGGCGTTCGTATGCTGGTGTCGTTTTCCCAAGAGTGGGGTAAGCATCATAGTTTCGGCCATCATGGCAAAAACGCCGCCCTCGCTGCGGATGGGGGCCCGGCGCCCTTCGGGCCGACCTGGGGCCCGCTGGCTGCGGGTCGACCGAAAGCCGTTGTCTACTGAGCGCCCGGGCCCCACCCGGGTCACACCTCCCCGGCCGGACGGAACGTCCCCTCGCCGTGGCGCGAGCGCTGGGCCTGGCTCCCAGTGACGGTGTTCCGGTGCGGCACACCGTCCCTGACCCAGCGGCGCTGCGACGACTGGGCGGAGATTCCCCGGTCGGGCGTCCGGTGGTGGACCCGGCCGAACCTACCGGCCCCCTGCCGTCGGCTGTCAACAGTCGTTTGACCTGCACGTCTGTCGCCAACGCCCTGGTCAGAGCGGAGGATACGCAGGTCGCGCGACAGCGCGGCGGCGGGCGATCCGTGCCGCGCCACCCCGGAGATCACTCGCCCGGCCGTACGAAGACCGTCCGTCCGCCGACCACGGTCCGCAGGCAGACGGGCAGGTCACGGCCCGGCGTCAGGTCGGGCAGACCCGGGGTGCCGGAGCGAGGGTCGGTGGACCAGCGGGCGACCCGGTCGTCGGGGGCCTGCACGACCAGTTCCTCGGTACGCCACACGGCGTAGTCCGCAGGGGCGCCGGGCACCAGGACTCCCGCGTCGTCCCGGCCGATCGCCCGCCAGCCACCGCGGGTGTGCGCGGTGAAAGCGGCGCGTACGGAGATGCGGTGCCCGGGGGTGCGGTGGAAGGCGGCCGCGCGGAGCGTGCCCCACGGGTCGAGAGGGGTGACGGGGCTGTCGGAGCCGAAGGCGAGCGGGACACCGGCCCGCAGGAGGGCCGCGAAGGGGTTCAGACGGCTCGCCCGCTCCCGGCCCAGGCGCCGGGCGTACATGCCGTCCTCGCCGCCCCACAGGGCGTCGAAGGCGGGCTGCACGGAGGCGGTCAGACCGAGCTCGGCGAAGGCGGCGACGGCCTCGGGGGTGAGCATCTCGACGTGCTCGACGCGGTGCCGGGCGGCACGGACGCGGGCGAGGCCGAGCTTCTCCGCGACGGTGCGGACGCCCTCGACCACGGCGCCCACCGCCGCGTCGCCGATCGCGTGGAAGCCGGCCTGCAGGCCCGCCTCGGTGCAGGCGGTGACATGGTCGGCCACGGCGGCGGCGTCCAGGTAGGCGATCCCGGTGTGGTCGGCGTCGGTGTACGGCTCGTGCAGGCACGCCGTGTGGGAACCGAGGGCGCCGTCGACGAAGAGGTCTCCGGCAGCGCCGAGCGCACCGAGCTGCCGCGCCTTGGCAACGCCTTCATCGGCCCGCTCGGCCCAGTAGCCGACCACCCTGGGGCCCGGCTCCTGGCTCGCGAGCCGCAGCAGCCCGGTGAAGTCGTCCTCGGAGGAGATCTCGGGGCCTGCGCATTCGTGAAGCGTTCCGATGCCCAGGGAGGCGGCGTGGGCGAGGGCGGCGCGCTGCGCTTCCGCGCGTTGGGCCGGGGAGACGGAGGCGAGCGCCTTGGAGCGGACCGCGTGGTGGGCGTCGGCCGTCAGGGGACCGTCCACTGCTCCGAGGGACGCCATGTCGAGCAGCGCCGTCGTAGCCACCGCCGAGTGGACGTCGATGCGGCTCAGATAGAGCGGGCGGCCGCCTGTGGCTGCGTCGAGTTCCGCGCGCGTGGGAGGGCGGTTGTCGGGCCAGCGGGAGGCGTCCCAGCCGTGACCGAGGAGGACGCGGTCGCCGGGGCGGGCGGCGGCGAAGTCTCGTACGCGGGCCAGGACGGCGGACAGATCAGGTGCGGTGGACAGGTCCAGGCCGGTGAGGGCAAGGCCCGTGGCGGTTGTGTGCACATGTGCGTCTGTGAACGCAGGGGTGACCAGAGCGCCGTCCAGGTCCACGACCTCGTCGACGCCGTCCGCGAAGGCGTCGGCGGCACCTTCGGAACCGACCCAGGCCACCTGTCCACGCTCGACGACCATCGCGGTGGCGAAAGGGTCGGCAGGGCTGTGGACTTCGCCTCGGCGGAGGAGGACGGTCTGCTGTGCGCTCATGAGGGACAGTGTTTCAGGGGCCGTCCCGCCGTGGGGCTGCGCCCCTGAGTCGGCACGGTCCTCGCCGGATCAGATGCGCGGTGGCCTTGCCTCGTACGGGGTCGACAGGACCACCGTCGTACGCGTCGAGACCCCCGCCAGGCTCCTGAGCCTCGCGAGCAGCTCCTCCAGTTCGTGCGGGGTCGCCACCCGGACTTTCAGGATGTAGTTCTCGTCGCCCGCCACGCTGTGGCACGCCTCGATCTCGGGGACGCCGGCCAGGCGGTCCGCGATGTCGTCGGGGGCGCTGGGGTCGAAGGGTTTCACCGAGATGAAGGCGGTCATGGGCAGGCCCACCGCCTCGGGGTCGACCACCGCGGCGTACCCGCGGATGACACCACGCTGCTCCAGCCGTCGCACCCGCTGGTGCACGGCCGAGGTGGACAGACCCGTGGCCTTGCCCAGGTCCGTGTAACTCATCCGCCCGTCCTTGACGAGCAGCTGCACGATTTGTCGGTCCAGCTCCTCCATGGCGCAAGAACCTACAGTGCGCCCGATCTCCTCGGATACCTGAGCGCCCCAGGTCATGCCCGGTTCGTGATGTGACCGAGAGGCGCCTGTGAGCCGCCTGAGGGACAAAACGACCGCCACGGGCATCTGCGAGCGGCATGTGACGAAGGCCACACCCACCGAACGGCCTCCGTGATGTTCTCGTGATTACCGCGATGACGGGACGGGAAGTGCTTGCTGTGGTCGAGGCCGCAGCGCCGTCACGGCCCAGTCCGAGGGGGAGAACCCAATGCAGAGTCTTCAGCGTCCTGGTCGTACCGCGCCCAAGCGCCTCCAGGCGGTTGTCGAGTCCGAGCCGGAGGGCGTCGAACCCGACGCTCTCGACGACGACTTCGACGCGTACGACACCTTCGAGATGTACCGGGTGATCTGCCCGGACTGCGCGCAGCCCATCGCCCTGCTGGCGGACGAGGAGGTGCTGCCGGAGCACGCGCTGTGCGCCTCGCCGTGGAACCCCTTCGGCCTCACCGTCTGCGCCGGTACGGGTCGCAAGGCCTCCGAGGCCCGGTCGGCGGACGAGTCGGCGGAGCCCCAGGAGCAGGACACCGCCCTCCTGTTGACGCTCCCTCAGGGACTCGACTGGCGGACCCAGCCGTTCTCGCACGTCGGTGGCCCGGGTTCGCGCCCCATGCGCGTGCCGGTGTTGCGCCGTCAGGCCGCCTGAGCCCTCTCGCTCAGTCCCAGTAGCTGCCCTGCACCATGGCTCGCAGGCTGCCGTGGTGCAGGATCAGTGTGTCCGGGTCCGCCGGGAGGTCCACCTCGCCGAAGAACGCCTGGCGGTGGGCGATGCGCAGCATGACGATCGCGTGCCGCAGCGCGGCGTACAGCGTGAAGAAGTCCATGTCGCGCGGTGTGTGGCCGGTGAGTCGGGCGTAGCGGGCCTCGACTCGGTCGCGGCGCAGGAAGTCGGGCAGTCCGCGCTGGCCGAAGGCGACCGTCAGGTCCTGGAAGAAGCGGTGCAGATAGACGGTCCAGCCGAGGTCGACCTCGCGCGGGGCCAGGGCCGCCATCTCCCAGTCCAGGACGGCGACGGGGTCGAAGCCGTCGTAGATCACGTTTCCGATGCGTGCGTCGCCCCAGTTGAGGACGGCTGGGCCCGGGTCGGCCGGCCAGAGCTGCTCCAGCCGGTCGAAGGCCTGCTCGATGAGGGGTGAGCGGGCGAGTCCGTCCACCACCCAGTCGTAGTACGCGCGTTGGGCGGTGACATGGCGGCGCAGCGCGTCGCCCTCGCCGGGCAGTTCCAGGAACGCCGCTTCTCGCATGGGGACCTGGTCGTGAAGGTGTGCCAACAGTCCGACCGTGGCGGCCTCGAGGTGTTCACGTTCGGTGTCGCTCGCGGCGTGCAGCCAGTTGCCCTCATAGGTGTAGGGCATGACATCCGGCGGTACGCGCCCCTGTACGCGCTCCATGACGAAGAAGGGTGCCCCGAGCGGGCCCGGGCCCTCCTCCAGCCACTGCGCCTTCGGGACGGGGAGGTCCGAGAAGCGACCCACCACTTCCATCGTCCGGTACTGGCGGACCATGTCGTAGACGGGAAAGACCGTGTACGCCGACGGATCCGCTGCGAGCCTCAACGCGCAGGAGCGCAAGGGCGGTTCGGGGTGTTCGATGTCGAAGAGCAGGGTCTCGCTGGACAGGCCGTTCGAAGCGGGGACCGTCACGCCGACGGCCTTCGCGCCGGGCAGGCGGGTGCCGAGCCAGGCGGTGAGGCGGTGGGCGAGCTCCTCCGGGTCGCGGGTGGTGGTGCGGGGGCGGGGTGCCGTGGCCACGTCGTCAACTCCCTTGTCTCCGGGACCGCTTCACGGGGCCACCGAGTCGAGGCCGGTGAAGCCGCTCGGGTCGTGCCGTCCGAATGATCCGTGCTCGAAGATGCCGTGGCCGATCCGGCCGTCCAGCCGGAAGCGGGCCGCGTGGTCGGTGACGCCGAACGCGGCCAGGGGGTGCGACTCGGCGAGGTCGTAGGTGCGGCGGTCGGTCCAGTCGCGGCCCTGCCAGGTGCCGTGCTGCCAGTCGTCGGCTGGCGGGTAGCCGGCGCCGAGCGCGAGCGGTGAGGAGGTGAGGACCTCCACCTCCAGCTCCATGGGCTTACGGATGTCGCCGAGGTGGATAAGGGCGCGTTCCGGGTGGCGGGTGCCCGAGCGGTAGGTGATCTCGGGCTGGGGCCAGCCGAGTTGGCGGTCGCGGTGGCCCGGGCGGACCAGCGTCGCGTCGTTGAGCGAGCGGTGGCCGTCGGCGTCCTCCTGGACGATCACCATGAGGAAGCGGTCCTCGAAGCGGACCGGACACCAGATCCAGTGAAAGCCCGCGGTCGGATGCTCCTCGGCGAGCCGGCCGCCCTCCTCCCCCGGCACCGGCCGCACACCCCAGCTGCGGTCCCGGGTCCCGGTCCAGCCCTGCACGCGCAGCTCGCGCCCGCCCACCCGGATCCAGCCGTCGCAGTGACCGGCCTGCGCGAAACGCCTGCCCTCCAGGGTGAGCCGGCCGCCCCGGCGCTGGACGTGGTGCGGTTCCCAGAGCGCCGGGAAGTCGGCACTCCAGTTGATCTCGTACGACAGCCCGTCCGGGTCGTCGGGGGCCGCCGCGCAGCTCAGCACGAAGTCGCGCAGGGGGCGTTCGACGAGGATGCGCAGTGGGCCGACGGCCAGGTTCGTCCGCGAGTCGTCCCGCAGGGCGTCCGAGGCACGCACCGCGTGCAGGGTGTCGCCGAGGCGCAGGGTCGCGTAGGCGTCGATCACCCCGAGGTTGGGGTACACACCGAGCCCGAGGATCAGCAGGGCGCGTCCGTCGTGGTCGAGAACGTGGAAGATGCAGCGGTCGTAGGCGTTGCGGTCCCCCGTCGCGACGTACTTCATGGACAGGGGCACCTGGTGCACGGGGTACTCGTCGAGCGGTACGGGGCGGTCGTCGGTCATGGCCAACCTCCCTGTCGGCAGTTGGCTGACGGTATGTCAGACCGCTGTGACTGGCCAGATGTCCGGCCGGACGTCCGCGAACTCACTCTCGATTGCGGGGAGCGGTGACCCGGCCACCGGCTTCCGCGTTGCCCCGGTATGACCCGTACGTATGCACCGGTCGCAGAATCGGTTCCGTCGGCTCCGTCCGCCTTCCGTCCGGCCCCGCCGCCGCCCCAGGACCCGCCCATCTACCGTGACCTGATGCGCACCTGGGCCAAGCGCGGCCGGACCCTTCCGGGACGCCACGACCCGGAGTGGGTCCGGCTCGCGGCGCCGCAGGTCAGACCGGGTCAGTTCAGCGGGTCTCCGGACCTGCCAGGTGACGGGCGATGACCATCCGCTGGATCTGGTTGGTGCCCTCGACGATCTGCAGGACCTTGGCCTCGCGCATGTACCGCTCGGCCGGGAAGTCCGCGGTGTAGCCATAGCCGCCGAGGACCTGGACGGCGTCGATGGTGACCTTCATCGCGGTGTCGGTGCAGTGCAGTTTGGCCATGGCCGCCTGTTTGGCGAAGGGCCGTCCGGCGTCGCGCAGCCGCGCCGCCGCGAGGTACAGCGCCCGGCCCGCCTCGATCTGGGTCGCCATGTCGGCGAGCATGAAGCGCAGCCCCTGGAAGTCGGCGATCGGCCGCCCGAACTGCTGACGCCCGGTGGCATAGCCCACCGCCTCGTCGAGGGCCGCCTGAGCCACGCCGATCGCGCAGGCCGCGATGCCGAGCCGCCCCGAGTCGAGCGCGGACAGCGCGATCGCGAAGCCCTGCCCCTCGTCGCCGATGCGCCGGGAGTCCGGGACCCGCACACCGTCGAAGTGGACCTGGGCGGTGGGCGAGCCCTTCATGCCCATCTTCTTCTCCGGCGCCGCGGCACTCACGCCCTCCGCGTCGGCCGGCACCAGGAACGCGGTGATCCCGCGCGGCCCCTCCTCACCGGTGCGCGCCATGACCGTGTAGAAGTCGGCGACGCCGCCATGCGTGATCCAGGCCTTGGTGCCGGTGATCACCCAGTCTTCGCCGTCCCGGACCGCCCTGGTGCGCAGCGAGGCCGCGTCCGAACCGGACGAGGGCTCGGAGAGGCAGTAGGCGCCGAGCAGACCGCCGCCGAGCATCGCGGGCAGGTACTCGACCCGCTGTTCCTTGGTGCCGTACGTGGCGAGCGCGTAGGAGGAGAGGGTGTGCACGCTGACACCGAGGCCGACGGTGAGGCGGGCGGCGGCGAGTTCTTCGAGGACCTGGAGGTAGACCTCGTACGGCTGGTCGGCGCCGCCGTGTTCGGAGGCGTACGGCAGACCGAGCAGGCCGGTCCGGGAGAGCAGGGTGAAGACCTCGCGCGGGAAGTGCCCGGCGCCTTCCTCCTCGGCCGCCTTCGGGGCGATCTCGTCCTGCGCGATGTCGCGGACGAGCGAGATCAGATCCCGGGCCTCGTCCGTGGGCAATTGCCGGTCCACCGGCTGCGGGGCGCGGTCGGGCATGGCGACGCTCTCCTCCCTGTAGGGCGCTGACGGACGCACGCCGTGGGGTGGGACGGCTCCGCCGGTATCACTGGACGCCGGTCGCTGCTCGCGTCTCCCGGGTCACGGAAGCTGCTGACCAGCGGCTGCGTCCTGTGAGTATGCCCGATCGGAGACACCCGGTCACTGGTTAACGACCGCTTACTTCAAGATAGCCCAGGCCGCTGACAGTCGGCCAGGAATCGGCCCCCGGATTGGTCCGAACCATTGACGCGGTGGTCTAGTCCTCCTACTGTTCCGGCAACGCTTTTCCGCGTTCATGCCAATCGGCTGGCGTTCCCCTCTCCCCCACGAGGAGACACCGATGCACTTTCCCCACCGCGCCCGTTTCCGGGCGCTGATCTCCGCCGCGTGTTGCGCGGTCCTCGGCGCGGGCCTGCTGGCGGGCGCGAGCAGCGCCACCGCCGCCGCACCCGAGGCGAGCCCGAAGGCCGCCGGCTCCAAGGTCGTCGGCTATTTCACCGAATGGGGCACCTACGACCGGAAGTACTTCGTCAAGAACATCGAGACCTCCGGCTCGGCGGCGAAGCTGACCCACATCAACTACGCCTTCGGCAACGTCACCGGAGGCAAGTGCGCGATGGGCGACGCCTACGCGGCGACCGACCGGACGTACACCGCAGCCGAGTCCGTCGACGGCGTGGCCGACACCTGGGACCAGCCGCTGCGGGGCAACTTCAACCAGTTGCGCGAGCTGAAGAAGAAGCACCCGGGCCTCAAGGTCCTCTGGTCGTTCGGCGGCTGGACCTGGTCGAGCGGCTTCGGCGAGGCCGCCCGCAACCCGGCCGCGTTCGCGCAGTCCTGCCTCGACCTGGTCGAGAACTCCAAGTGGGCCGACGTCTTCGACGGCATCGACATCGACTGGGAGTACCCGAACGCCTGCGGCAACACCTGTGACACCAGCGGCAGGGAGGCGTTCAAGAACCTGATGGCGGCGCTGCGTTCGAAGTTCGGGAGCGGGTCGCTGGTCACCGCCGCGATCACCGCGGACGCCACGGCCGGCGGCAAGATCGACGCGGCGAACTACGCGGGCGCGGCACAGTACGTCAACTGGTACAACCCGATGACGTACGACTACTTCGGCGCCTGGGACGCGTCCGGCCCGACGGCCCCCCACTCCCCGCTGAACTCCTACTCCGGCATCCCGCGGGCGGGTTACTACACCTCGGCCACCATCGCCAAGCTCAAGGGGCTCGGCATCCCGGGCTCGAAGCTGCTGCTCGGCATCGGCTTCTACGGCCGCGGGTGGACCGGAGTGACCCAGTCGGCGCCGGGCGGCACCGCGACGGGCCCGGCGGCGGGGACCTACGAACAGGGCATCGACGACTACAAGGTGCTGAAGTCCAAGTGCCCGGCCACGGGAACGGTGGGCGGCACGGCGTACGCCAAGTGCGGTAGCAACTGGTGGAGTTACGACACCCCCGCGACCATCGCGACGAAGATGACGTACAAGAACCAGCAGGGCCTGGGCGGCACGTTCTTCTGGGAGCTGAGCGGGGACACCTCGGGCGGAGAGCTGATCAGGGTGATCAACTAGCCGGACTCGAGCAGGACTTGGGGCGGGGGACCACGAGCCTCCGCCCCAACCGGTCGGCCGTCAGCCGTCGCGGCGGGCCGGTGCCGGAGCCGGATGGGTCGGATCCATCTCCTCGATGGCGCGCATCGAGGCGCCGAGCGTCTTCACCAGGAGGTCGCGCATGGTGTCGCGGGAGAGCTGGGGCGGACCGTCGATCCAGTCGAGGGTGGCGCCCTCGACGCTGCACACCCAGGCGAGCAGGCCCATGCGGGCCAGCGGGGAGATGTCGGTACGGCCGTACGCCCCGTCGGCGATGGTCGCGACGATCGCGTCGCGCACCCCGTCCCGGATGGCGTGCACCTCGGCGTCGAAACCGACCCCGCCGCTGACGACGGTGCGGTAGGCCGCCTGGTTGTGCTCGGCGTAGCGCAGATAGCTGTCCAGAGTGCGGTGGACGCGGTCCACCTGCTCCATTTCGAGGCCGCTCGCCGCGTAGGTGACCAGGTCGGCGACGGAGTCCTGGATGATCGCCAGGTAGTAGCCCCGCTTGGACTGGAAGTAGTAGTAGATCAGCCCCTTGGCGACATGCGCCTGGCGGGCGATGTCATCCATGGAGAGCGCGTCGTAGGACGTGTCCGCGAACAACTTGCGCCCGATGGCGATGAGTTCGGCGCGGCGAGCCACCGAGCGCTCGGTGCCGCGCGCCCGCGGCCGGGCTTCACGCTGATCACTGATATTCAAATTTCGACCCTGGTCTCGGGCTGGCGGCGGGACATCCGCAGTATGTCAGTCAACTACGGATCAGGTCACAGCAGACCGAGCTGCGTGACCAGCATCGCGATCACCGCGACGAGGGCCCAGCCCGCGACATGTTCGAGGATCTTCGGACCGTCGTCCTTGGGGCCGCCGGTACGGGCGCGGGCGGCTGTGGCTGAGTGTGCGGTCATGGCGTCTCGCTGATCTCGGGTGTACTGGTCGGAATCCCCCGCCGATTCGTCCACCTTGCCACTCCCGGTCGCTTTTGCGGCCGAGACCTTGGTCACAGCGAACGGCCCCCGGCGGACGCCGGGGGCCGTACCGGGGCAGCTCAGCGCACACCCACCGCCGCGAGCGCCTTGCGCTGGCGCGCGGTCGGACGGGCGGGGAAGTACACATAACAGACGCCTCCGGTGCCGGAGACGACCTTGCCGCTGGCGTTGTACCGCTTGGTGCGCAGCCAGATGTTCTCCCACTCGGACCGCTTGTAGACGCGCCGCACCGCGGCGTCACTGGGCGAGGCCGGGTCGTTGGCGATCACATCGCCCTCGGCGGTGAAGCCGATGACGGTCATCAGATGGCCGGAGGTGCCGTAACCCGCCCCCGTGAGCTCCTCCTTGAGGAACGACTGGGACGTTATGGCCGGAATGCCGGCCGCGATCAGCGTCTCCAGGTCGGTGAGTGAGCCGAGCCGGGTCACCACGCCCTGCAGGTCCTTGAAGGTGGCCGCGTAGGCCGCGTTGAACGGCCAGTTGCCGCAGCCCGCGTACTGGTAGTCGTAGGTGTACCGGGCCGCGTGGCAGACCTGCGGGTCCGCGTACGACGGGTCGACCCAAGCCAGTTGTTCCTCGGTGAGCCGGCCGCCCCAGTACTCGACGATCATCTGCGAGGAGGTGGGGCTGCACCAGGCCTCGCCGCCGTTGTCGTACTCCGGGTACTGACCCGCGTGGATCTCCTGCGAGTAGCGCGGGACGATCAGCTCCCGGGCGAGGCCGGGTACGGAGGCCGGGACGGTGAAGCGGTCGGGGACGTCCGAGCCCATCGCGCCCAGCCGCCAGACGGTCGGCGTGGTCTTCGCGCCGGGCTTGCGGTACAGGGTCAGCCGCAGCCGGTACGACGACAGGCGCAGCCCCGTCGACGGGTCGTCGATGGCGAAGGTGTCCGTCCAGATCGTGCTCTTGTCGTCGGTCTGGTCGTCGACCGAGGTGCGCTTGATGTCCCCGTCGCCGGCGGCCCAGCGTCCCATCACGTACCAGGGAGTGGCCGTGCCGTCGGAGTACGTCCCCTGGAGCTCGATCTGGATCCAGCTGCCGGCCGGGGTGCGGGCGTTCCAGGAGGCGATCACCTCGGTCGAGGGCACGGCGAGCTCGTGGACCGGGGAGGTCCAGCTCGCGTACTCCCAGGTGGCGGTGGTCCCGGTGTGCGGGTCGGTGTACTCGGTGGTGCCCGCGGGGGCGCCGATCACGACGCCGGGGCGGCTGCCGGCGACGGCACGGGTGCCCTTCGCGGTGCCCTTGCGCCAGTCGCTGTACGTGGTCCAGGCGTGGTTGTCGACCAGGCGGGCGGCAGTCTCGTCGGGTGCCGCGTCGGCCGCGCTGTCGGCGGCGGTCGCGGGGCCCGCGCTGCCGGCCACCGCGGCGGCGACCGCGACGGCCAGAACGGTTCTGCGGGACGGCTGTTCGGCTCTGCTCATGGGTGGGAAGACCCCCAGGGTGTCCGAGTCGGGGCGGGTCCAATGCACGGTTGTGCGCCAACTATGGATGAGGCGGCATGCTCCTGCCAGCACTTCGGCCCATGCCACGCCCACGAATATTGGTCTCGTCCACTGGCATGACCTGGGGACCTGTGGTTCCGCCGCCGGAGGGCGGGCCGTCACTAGACTGGCCGCGACCACCCGTCCGACCACCCGTCCACCCCTTCGCCCGTCCCCAGGAACCGTCATCCACGACCTCGCCTCCCGGCTCCGCCGACTGCCCCCGTCCTGCGGTCCGGTCCGTCTGATCGGCGTCGACGGGCATGCCGGCTCCGGAAAGTCCACGTTCGCCGGACATCTGGCCGACGCCCTCGGCGGCGCGCCGGTGCTGCGCCTCGACGACATCGCCAGCCACGACGAACTGTTCGACTGGACCGGGCGGCTACTGAGCGAGGTGATCACCCCGCTCGGCCACGGCGAGACCGCGCACTACGCCGTCTACGACTGGCACGCCCGCCGCTTCGGACCGTCCCGCGCCCTGCCGCCCGCGCCGGTGATCCTTCTGGAGGGGGTCGGCGCGGGCCGCCGGGCCCTGCGACCGCACCTTGCGCGGCTGCTGTGGATGGAGTTGCCCCGCGAGGAGTCCTGGGCACGCGGCCGCTCCCGGGACGGGGCAGAGCTGCGGGAGTTCTGGGAGGGATGGGTCGCGGCGGAACAGCGGCATTTCGCCGAAGACCCCTCCCGGCCCTTCGCCGATCTCCTGGTACGGCAGTGTCAGAAGGGGTACGCGATCACCAAAGGGCCTGCCGGGACCGTTGGACCGGACCGCGATGTCACACAGGGTGACGACCCATCGGCGATGTGTTGAACCTGTGAAGAGCCCCTCGGTAGGAACTTGCCTGAGTCGCCCAACTCCGCTTGACCGAGGGGCCGTACAGGTCTTACGTTCTGAATGTGCGGCCGTTCGAGGCCGCCCGCAGTCGCGAAGCCCCCGGTTGTTCCCCCGTGATCGGGGGCTTCGTTCTGCCCTCACACGGATTTCCGGACGCCGTGAGGCGCGATTCGCTCACCCTGGGTCACCACCCGTCGTGCGCCTCATCTGCTCCCACCTCGTCAAACGGCCCGTGCGGCACCCTACGGCGGGCGACACCACCGCAGGTACGATGCCCTCGGTGCGACCTACGGACAACTGCTCTGCGCACCGTTGCAACTCCGGTCCGCGGCACAGCGGTTGGACGAAGGCGGCCATCGGGCGTCGGCCCGGTGGTGAAACCACGGGGGCACGGTTTGTGGGGGACGTGATGGATTTCGGCACGCAGGGCCCTGAGGCCCCGGCCGACCTCGCCTGGCTGCGAGGTGTGGACGCCTACACGATGGGCGCCTATCCGCAGGCCGAGGAGGAGTTCCGGGCCGCGGTGCGGATCGATCCCGGGATGGCCGACGGCTGGCTCGGACTGCACGCGCTGCGCGTCGACACGACGACCGCGCTGCTGCGGATGTTCCGGCACCGCGAGCGTTTCGGCGAACAGCGCGCCCGGCACCGGCGCACCCTCAACTCCTGGTACTGGCTGGGCTGGTGGGTGCAACCGGTGCTGGAGAGCCCGCGTGACCTGCTCCTCGCGCACGCCTCGCACTGGCTGGACGGCCGCCATGTCCCCGAACTGGACCGGGCGCTCGCGGGCCTGCCCCCGGTGGACACCGACCACCAGGTCCGCTTCCTGCACGCCTGCCGTGCCTATCTCGTCAAGGACTGGGAACAACTGGTCCGGCACACCGACCCGCTGATCGACGACGCCATGCTAGGCATCGAGGCCGGACTGTTCGGCGGCATGGCCCGGGTCCGCCTGGAGATGTACGGCCAGGCCGAACCACTTCTGTCGGCGGCCCTGATGCGCTGCCGCAGCGAACAGCCCCAGCGCAAGGAACTGCGGTACTGGCTGGCCAGGGCGCACGAGGGCACGGGCCGGTCCGCGGCCGCCCTCCCCCTGTACCGGGCCGTGCACCGCGTCGACCCCGCCTTCATGGACACCTCGGCCCGGCTCGCCGCGATCGCCGAGGGCGACGGGTACGACGACTCCGCCGACCTCGCGGCGATCACGCTCACCGGGTTCGGGCAGGACATGCTGGAGGGGCCCGACGGGATGGATCCGCTGTTCGGTATCGAGGGGCGGGAGCTGAAGCTCTCCGATCCGGAGCCGCCGACCGGTCCCCTGCCCTCGATGACCGACCCGGCCGGACGCGAGAGGTCCGGCCCACCGGTGGGGCCGCTGCCCGCCGGGCCCACCGATCCCGTCTTACTGGAGGAGGCGCTCGCCGAACTCGAGCGCATGGTGGGGCTCGAACCGGTGAAGCGCCAAGTCAAAGCGCTCTCCGCCCAGTTGAACATGGCCCGGCTGCGCACCGGGCAGGGCCTGCCCGTCCAGCCGCCCAAGCGGCACTTCGTGTTCTCCGGCCCCTCCGGCACCGGCAAGACCACGGTGGCCCGCATCCTGGGCCGCGTCTTCTACGCCCTCGGACTGCTCGGCGGTGATCATCTCGTCGAGGCGCAGCGGGCGGATCTGGTCGGGGAGTACCTCGGCCAGACGGCGGTGAAGGCCAACGAGCTCATCGACTCGGCCCTCGGCGGGGTGCTCTTCGTCGACGAGGCGTACTCGCTCTCCAACTCCGGTTACGGCAAGGGGGACGCGTACGGCGACGAGGCGCTCCAGGTGCTGCTGAAGCGGGCCGAGGACAACCGGGACCACCTGGTCGTGATCCTGGCGGGCTACCCGGAGGGCATGGACCGCCTGCTGGCCGCGAACCCCGGACTGTCGTCGCGCTTCACGACCCGCGTCGACTTCCCCTCGTACCGCCCGCTCGAACTCACCTCCATCGGTGAGGTGCTCGCGGCGGAGAACGGCGACATCTGGGACGAGGAGGCGCTGGACGAGCTGCGCTCCATCGCCGGGCATGTGGTGGACCAGGGGTGGATCGACGAACTGGGCAACGGGCGGTTCCTGCGCACGCTGTACGAGAAGAGCTGCGCGTATCGGGATCTTCGGTTGTCGACGTATCCGGGGATGCTGAGCCGGGACGACTTGTCGACGTTGCGGTTGCCGGACCTGATGCAGGCGTACGGGGAGGTTCTGTCGGGGCGGGGGCCGCAGGATCCGTCGGCGATGTGAGTCGTTCGGCTGCGGGCCGGTGGGGGCTGGTCGCCACGACGCACCCGCAGCCGACAACGACTCCTACGACGCCAGCGCCTCCTCACTGCTACGGGGCTCGGCCACCCGAACCTCCGGCAGCTCCCGGTGCGCCGGGTCTCGTACCTCACCGACCAGCAGTTCCAGTACGTCCTCCAGGGCCACCAGACCCAGCACCTTCCCGGACCCGTCCGCCACCTGGGCCAAGTGTGTGGCCGCACGCCGCATCACCGTGAGGGCGTCATCCAGCGGCAGGTCGGAGCGGAGCTTCGTCATCGGCCGCCAGATCTGCTGGGGCACCGCCCGCTGCGAGTCCTCCAGATCCAGTACGTCCTTCACATGCAGATACCCCATGAAGGCACCGTTCTCCGCGGCGACCGGGAAGCGCGAGTACCCGGTTCGGCCGGTGAGCTCGATGATCTGGCCGGGGGTCACCGAGGGACGCACCGTCACCAGGGACTCGTGCTTCAGCAGGACATCCGTCACCGGGCGTGAGCCCAGTTCCAGCGCGTCCTCCAGGCGTTCCTGTTCCTCGGGGTCCAGCAGGCCCGCCTGGCCGGAGTCCTCGACCAGCCGGTTCAGCTGTTCGCTCGTGAAGACGGCCTCGACCTCGTCCCTGGGCTCGACGTGGAAGAGCCGCAGGATGGCCCGGGCGCAGGCGCCGAGGGCGATGGTGATCGGCCGGCAGAGGCGGGCGAAGTAGACCAGGCCGGGGCTGAGCCACAGCGCGACCTTCTCCGGGGCCGCCATCGCGAGGTTCTTCGGGACCATCTCGCCGATGACGAGGTGGAAGAAGACCACCGCGGCCAGGGCGATGACGTACCCCAGCGGGTGGATCACGCCGTGCGGAAGGTGGATCCACTCGAAGACCGGCTCCAGCAGCTTGGCGACCGTCGGTTCGGCGACCGCGCCGAGCGTCAGCGAGCACACCGTGATGCCGAACTGGGCCGCCGCCATCATCTGCGGGAGCCGCTCGAGGCCGTACAGCACCTGTCGGGCCCGCGCCGTGCCGAGCGGTTCGATCTGGCTGCGGCGCACGGAGACGAGGGCGAACTCGGCGCCGACGAAGAACCCGTTGGCGAGCACGAGCAGCGCCGCGAAGAGGAGTTGGAGCACGCTCATCGGGCGGCCTCCATGACGTTGACCGCGGGGACCACACGGACCAGGCGGACCCGCTCGGCGCGGTAGTGCCCGACCTGGCGGACGGTGAGCCGCCAGCCGGGCAGCTCGGCCCGGTCGCCGACGGCGGGGATGCGGCCGAGCAGGTCGGCGACCAGCCCGGCGACGGTCTCGTACGGCCCCTCGGGCACGTCGAGGCCTATGCGCTGGAGGATGTCGACCCGGCAACTGCCGTCGGCGTCCCAGGTGAGGCGGCCGTCCTCCGGCGGGGCGGGGGCGAGTTCGGGGACGTCCTGTCCGTCGTGCTCGTCGCGGACCTCGCCGACGATCTCCTCGACGATGTCCTCCAGGGTGACCACGCCGGCCGTGCCGCCGTACTCGTCGACGACGACGGCGATGGGCTGCTCACTGCGCAGCTGGGCGAGGAGGGGCTGGACCGGGAGTGTCTCGGGCACCAGCAGCGCCGGGCGGGCGATGCGGGAGACGGGGGTGCGCAGACGATCCTGTACGGGGACCGCCAGGGCGTCCTTGAGGTGGGCCATGCCGACGATCTCGTCGATCTTCTCGCGGTAGACCGGGAAGCGGGACAGGCCGGTGGCGCGGGTGAGGTTGACGACGTCCTCGGCGGTGGCCGAGGCCTGGAGCGAGCTGACCTTCACGCGCGGGGTCATGACGTGCTGGGCGGTCAGCTCGGCGAGCGACAGGGTGCGGACGAAGAGGTCCGCGGTGTCCTGTTCCAGGGCGCCGGCCTGGGCCGAGTGCCGGGCCAGGGAGACGAGCTCGCCGGGGGTGCGCGCGGAGGCCAGTTCGTCGGCGGGCTCGATGCCGAGCGCGCGGACGAGGCGGTTGGCGACCGCGTTCAGGGCGGCGATCACCGGCCGGAACAGCCGGGCGAAGGCGTGCTGCGGGCCGGCGACGAAGCGGGCGACCTGCATCGGCTTGGACACCGCCCAGTTCTTGGGCACGAGTTCGCCGATCACCATCTGCACGGCGGAGGCCAGCAGCATGCCGACGACGACGGCCACGCCGGAGACCGCGCCCTCGGGGATGCCGATGGCCGTGAACGGGCCGTGCAGCAGTTCCGCGAGCGCCGGTTCGGCGAGCATGCCGACGACGAGGGAGGTGATGGTGATGCCGAGCTGGGTGCCGGAGAGCTGGAAGGACAGCTCCTTGAGCGAGTCGGCGACCCGACGGGCCCGTCGGTCGCCTTCCGCGGCGGCCCTTTCGGCATCCGTGGCCTCGACGGTGATGAGGCCGAACTCGGCCGCCACGAAGAAGCCGTTGGCGAGAATCAGCAGAAACGCCGCTCCGAGGAGCAGCAAGGGGATGGTCATGCCGCCGCCTCGAAATGCCGGGAGGGGACGGCGCAGGTACTACAGGACGATCCGTCCATCGCTGGAGGGAGTCACTCCTCGGGTAGCAGGAACAACGAGAGGCGGAGGCGCAAGGAAAACGCCTCCGCCAACAGATTAATCAAGACATGGCCGACTGCGGCAGGGTGGAAGCCCCCGAGTCAGCCCTGATCTTCGTCGGAGCGGGCTGTGGAGCGGGCCTCGGCGAGCGCACGCAGGGCCTTCGCGTCGGCGATGGCCTGCTGCTTCGCGATACCCGGCTGGATGCCGAGGGCGGGCAGACTGGTGCCGTCGCTGAGGTTGAGAAACACCCACGGATCGCCCGGTCGGAGGTTCACCTGGATGATCTCGGCCCATTCCAGACGCCGCCTGCCGGCGATGTTCTGGACGGTGACACCGGACTCGTCGGCGACGACCTTCACCCTGGCCAGCAGGAACAGCACACCGGCGAGCAGGGCCGCCGTGAAGACGAAGCTCAGGCGCTCGCCGGGTCCCAGCTCCTCGAGCAGCAGCGCGATCACCGTGATCGTCACGAAGATCGCGACGCCCGCGGTGAGCAGCACCGCGCGTGTGCGGCTCGGCCGGAACGTGACGGGAAGAGTGGGCAGTTCGGAGGACATCTGCGGTGCGCCCCTCAGAGACGGCAGGCGTGGATGGCCGTCGTCAGGATGGCCCGCGCGCCGATGTCGTACAGGTCGTCCATGATCCGCTGCGCCTCCTTGGCGGGGACCATCGCGCGGACGGCGACCCAGCCCTCGTTGTGCAGCGGGGAGACGGTCGGGGACTCGAGGCCCGGGGTGAGCGCGACGGCCTTCTCGAGCTGCTCGACGCGGCAGTCGTAGTCCATCATCACGTACGTCCGTGCCACGAGGACGCCCTGGAGGCGGCGCAGGAACTGCTGAACCTTCGACTCGGCAGCCTCCTCGCCGTCGGCGCCGGTGCGGCGGATGACGACGGCCTCGGACTTCATGATGGGCTCGCCGAAGACCTCCAGGCCCGCGTTGCGCAGGCTGGTGCCGGTCTCGACGACGTCGGCGATGACCTCGGCGACCCCGAGCTCGATGGCGGTCTCGACGGCGCCGTCGAGGTGGACGACGGAGGCGTCGATGCCGTGGTCGGCGAGGTGCCCCGCGACGATCCCCTCGTACGAGGTGGCGACCGTCTTGCCCTTCAGGTCCTCGACGCCGTTCGCCTCGCCGGGCTTGGACGCGAAACGGAAGGTGGAGCGCGCGAAGCCGAGCGGGAGGATCTCCTCGGCGTCGGCTCCGGAGTCGATCAGCAGGTCGCGGCCGGTGATGCCGATGTCGAGCTGGCCGGAGGAGACGTAGATCGCGATGTCCCGGGGGCGGAGGTAGAAGAACTCCACGTCGTTGACCGGGTCGACGATCCGCAGTTCCTTGGACTCGCGGCGCTGCTGGTAGCCGGCCTCATGCAGCATCTCCCCCGCGGGGCCTGACAGGGAACCCTTGTTGGGGACGGCGATGCGCAGCATGAGGTCGGCTTCCTTTGCTCTCAGGGGTTGTTTCGGCGAGTGGCTTACAGGTGGGCGTAGACGTCGTCGAGGGAGATCCCGCGCGCGACCATCATCACCTGGACGTGGTACAGCAGCTGCGAGATCTCCTCGGCGGCCGCCTCCTTGCCCTCGTACTCGGCGGCCATCCAGACCTCGGCGGCCTCTTCGACGACCTTCTTGCCGATGGCATGGACGCCCTTGCCGACCAGCTCTGCGGTGCGGGAAGTGGCGGGATCGCCGTTGGCGGCCTTGTGCTGGAGCTCGGTGAACAGCTCCTCGAACGTCTTATTGGACATGGTGGCGCCCACTTTACGCGTAAGCCCGCACCACCTAACGCCATGGTTCAGATACTGAGCGGAGGGTGGCCGCCGTGGCCACCGCGGCGGTCACCGCCTCGTGCCCCTTGTCCTCGTTGGAGCCCTCGATGCCCGCGCGGTCCAGGGCCTGCTCCTCGGTGTCGCAGGTGAGGACGCCCATCCCGACGGGGACGCCGGTGTCCACCGAGACCTGGGTGAGGCCCTGGGTGACGCCCTGGCACACGTACTCGAAGTGCGGGGTGCCGCCGCGGATGACGACGCCGAGGGCGACGATCGCGTCGTAGCCGCGGCCCGCGAGGACCTTGGCGACGACCGGGAGCTCCCAGCTGCCGGGGACCCGGAGCAGGGTGGGCTCGTCGATGCCCAGGTCGTGCAGGGCGCGCAGGGCGCCGTCCACCAGTCCGTCCATCACCTTCTCGTGCCACTGCGCCGCGATGACGGCGACCCGCAGGTCACCCACGTTGCGTACGGACAGCTCCGGTGCGCCCTTGCCGCTCACGTTCTTCAGTCTCCTCGAAGTGCTTGTGCTACTGGTTGCTGCAGGTGGACACGGGGGTGGTGTCCAGCCAGGGCAGGTCGTGGCCCATCCGGTCCCGCTTGGTGCGCAGGTAGCGGAGGTTGTGCTCGCCCGCCTGTACGGGCATCGGCTCCCGTCCCGTGACCTTGAGTCCGTGCCGCAGGAGGGCGTCGGACTTGTCGGGGTTGTTGGTCATCAGGCGCAGGCTGTGGACGCCGAGGTCCTCCAGGATCTGCGCGCCGGCGCCGTAGTCGCGGGCGTCGGCGGGCAGGCCGAGTTCCAGGTTGGCGTCGAGGGTGTCGTGGCCCTGTTCCTGCAGTTCGTACGCCCGCAGCTTGGAGAGCAGGCCGATGCCGCGCCCCTCGTGGCCGCGCAGGTAGACCACCACTCCCCTGCCCTCGGCCTGGATGCGCTCCAGGGAGGCGTCCAGCTGGGGGCCGCAGTCGCAGCGCAGGGAGCCGAAGATGTCGCCGGTGAGGCACTCGGAGTGGACGCGGACCAGGACGTCCTCGCCGTCGCCGATCTCGCCGTGCACCAGGGCGACGTGCTCGACGCCGTCGACGGTGGAGCGGTAGCCGTACGCCCTGAACGTGCCGTGGGCGGTGGGCAGCCGGGTCTCGGCCTCGCGGCGGACCGTGGGCTCGCTGGTCCGGCGGTAGGCGATCAGGTCCTCGATGGAGATGATCGTCAGGCCGTGCTTGCGGGCGAAGGGGATCAGCTCGGGCAGCCGGAGCATGCGGCCGTCCTCGCCGGCGATCTCGACGATCGCTCCGGCCGGGCGCAGTCCCGCGAGCCGGGCGAGGTCGACGGCGGCCTCGGTGTGGCCGTTGCGGGTGAGGACGCCTCCGTCCTTGGCGCGCAGCGGGAAGATGTGGCCGGGCCGGACGAAGTCGGTGGGCTCGGCGGCGCCGCCCGCGAGGAGCCGGAGCGTGGTCGCGCGGTCGGAGGCCGAGATCCCGGTGGTCACGCCGTGAGCACCGGATGCGTCCACGGAGACGGTGAACGCGGTCTTCATCGACTCGGTGTTGTCGTCGACCATCTGCGGCAGCTTGAGCCGGTCCAGTTCGTCGCCCTCCATGGGGGCGCAGATCAGGCCGCGGCACTCGCTCATCATGAAGGCGACGATCTCGGGGGTGACCTTCTCGGCGGCGACGACCAGGTCGCCCTCGTTCTCGCGGTCCTCGTCGTCGACGACCACGATGGGGCGGCCGGCCGCGATGTCGGCGATGGCCTGCTCGACCGGGTCCAGCGCGAAGTCCTCGAACCCGTCGGTGCTGTACAGAATGGGCGGGACAGAAGGGGCGGCGCGAAGCGCCTCGTTCAGGGCGGTGGTGGGTGACGGGCGGGCGGTCATGCCGGCGCTCCTTCCAGGGCGGGCTGCTCGGACTCACGGGAGCGCAGCCACCAGTCGCGCATGCCCCACAGGACGAGCGCGCCGTAGATGACGTAGACGAAGCCGGAGAAGGCGTAGCCGTTGGCGAAGTTCAGCGGGACGCCGACGAGGTCGACGAGGAGCCAGGCGAACCAGAACTCGACCATGCCGCGGGCCTGGGCGTACATGGCGACGACGGTGCCGACGAAGATGTAGGCGTCCGGCCAGGGGTCCCAGGACAGGGTCGGGTAGGCCTTGAAGAGCAGGGCGACCGCGACGGTGCCGACTGCGGCGGAGCCGACGAGGGCGGCCCGCTCGCGCCAGGTGGCGAAGCGCGGGGCGATGTGGCCGTCCCCGGACCTGCTCTTGTTGCGGTTCCACTGCCACCAGCCGTACAGGGCGACGACCATGACGACGGCCTGCTTGCCGGCGCTGCCGGTCAGGTGCCCGTAGAAGGCGCCGAAGAGGATGAGGCCGGAGGCGAACTGCACCGGCCAGCTCCACAGGTTGCGCCGCCAGCCGAGGGCGAGGGCGATGAGACCGAGGATGTTGCCGATCATGTCCGACCAGAGGATGTGCTGGCCGAACAGGGTGAAGGCCTCGGTGTTGAGGGAGTTCACTTCCCCGCCCCCTGACCGCTCGCGAGCAGGCGCTCGACGTACTTGGCGACGACGTCGACCTCGAGATTGACCGGGGCGCCGGGCTGCTTGAGGCCGAGCGTGGTCAGGGCGAGGGTGGTGGGGATGAGGCTGACGGTGAAGTAGTCCGGACCGGCGTCCACGACGGTGAGGCTGATGCCGTCGACCGTGATGGAGCCCTTCTCCACTACATAGCGCGTGAGGTCCGCGGGCAGCGAGATCTTGATGATCTCCCAGTTCTCGGAGGGCTTGCGCTCCAGGACCTCGCCGGTGCCGTCCACGTGCCCCTGCACGATGTGCCCGCCGAGGCGTGCACCCACGGCGGTGGGACGCTCGAGGTTGACGCGGGAGCCGACACCCAGGGCGCCGAGGCTCGATCGGTCCAGGGTCTCGGCCATGACGTCGGCGGTGAACTCGGCGCCCTCGTGGTCGACGACGGTGAGGCAGACGCCGTTGACGGCGATGGAGTCTCCGTGTTTCGCGCCCTCGGTGACGACAGGGCCGCGCAGTCGGAAGCGACAGGCGTCGCCGAGGTTCTCGACGGCGGTGATCTCGCCCAGCTCTTCGACGATTCCGGTGAACACGTCCCGGGTCCTCCCTGCCTCGTTGGGCACGGACTCCGGGGCTGTCGATGACGACAGAATGGACGGGCAGGGACACCGGGGGCGACGCCGGACGCACCCGTCCCGAAGGACGGACCGATACGGCGGCGCGCACGAATGCCCGCCCGCCGCGCACTGCCTCCCATCCGGACTTTAACCGTCGGTCCAGGAATTTCACCTGGTCAACCGGCCGCTGGAAGCGGCCGGGTCGCGGACTGTAACCGCCGGTTCGGACTTTCACCGACCCCGGAGTGCGCTGCTTCTGGTACAGAGCCAGTGTGCCACGCCTGATCGACGTCCCTATGGGCGAAGCGTGTGGGGTGGCTCACAGACAGTACCGATGGACATTTCCCGCCCACTCCCAAGTGCCGGATGGCGCAGATCCATTGACTAATGGTCTAGTCCTTTTTAGGGTCGCCCTGCGTGGACACCCGTAGAGACGGGCCCGGCGGCGGTGACGACGGCCCTTGCCCGCCGCCGGGTCTTCACCTGGGCGACTGGACCACCTGCCCCGCAACCCTAACGGGGCGCGAACAAGTCGTCCTGAGCCCTGTCTCTCGCCGTGAGCAGGGCTCCTCGCAGGACCGCTTCTCCGCCCAGCGCGCTCGCTCTCACCTCCGTGGCCAGAGGTGACATACGGCGGACCCGGCTCTCCACCCGTGCCGCGAGGTCCGCCCCGCCGGCCCGGCCCACCTCGCCGCCCAGGACCAGGCAGCCCGGGTCGAGAACGGCCACGACCGACGCGACCCCTATGGCCAGCCGGTCCGCGAGGGCGTCGAGGAAGTCCGCCGAGCCCCCGGCCACCGCCTGCCGCACCACGCGCGCGGCCGGCGGCTCATGCCCGTCCGCCTCGACCGCCGGCCCGTACTGCTCCGCCAGTCGCACGATCGCCGCCGACCCCGCGAGGGAGTGGAAGCCCCCCTCACAGTCCACCGCGGACGGCAGTCCCACCGTCCCCGGCACCGGCAGGAAACCGATCTCCCCGGTGCCGCCCGACGCTCCCCGGCGCAGGGTGCCGTCCAGGACCACCGCCGCGCCCGTGCCGTGGCCGAGCCACAGCAGGACGAAGGTGTCCCGGTCCTGGGCCACCCCCCCGCGCTGTTCCGCCAGCGCCGCGAGGTTGGTCTCGTTCTCGACGTGGATGCGCGTCTGCGGGAGCCGCTCCTGCAACGCCAGCACCAGTCGCCGGTGCCATTCGGGCAGACCGCCGGAGTCGCGAAGTTCGCCGGTGGCCGGGTCGATGAGGCCGGGGGCACCGATGCCGACGGTGTGGAGCTCCGGCACCCCCGCCTCCTTCGCCGCCCGTTCGACCAGCGCGACCGCCCGCTCGACCGCGGGCCCGGTCCCCGTGTCCCCTCCGATGGGCACCGACGCCTCGGCCAGCATCCGGCCCAGCAGGTCGGAGACGACGACGGAGACACCCTCGGTACGGACGTCGAGAGCCGCGAGGTGGGCCTGGTCGGCGACGATGCCGTACAGCCTGGCGTTGGGGCCGCGGCGCTGCTCCCCCGACTCCCCGACCACGTCGATCAGTCCGGCGGCGGCGAGGCGCTCGACGAGGTCGGCGACGCTCGGCCGGGACAGTCCGGTGAGCTGCTTCAACTGCCCTGCCGTCAACGGGCCTTGCTGCTGGAGCAGACGCAGGGCGAGCCGGTCGTTGATGGCCCGGGCGGTGCTCGGGGATGCGGGCATGCCGGGAATCCTCTCAGATCCGCAGTGCCGAAAGTGCGCTATCTATCAGGCAGGGTTCCTGATAGTTTACGGCGGCAGCACGGGACGACGCGGATCCGGGGAGGGGCCCGACAATGAGCGATGTGGTGCACGCGTCGGCAGAGGTACGGCGGGCCCGGTACGCCGTGGCCGCCGTGTTCGCCGTGCACGGGGCCGTGACCGGTTCGTTCGCGACGCGGGTGCCGTGGATCCAGGACCATGCCTCGGTGGGCGCGGGTCAACTGGGCTTCGCCCTGGCCTTCACGGCGTTCGGCGCTTCCTGCGCGATGCCGTTGGCCGCCCGGGTCAGCCACCGCTTCGGCAGCCGGGCGGCCCTGCGCGGGCTGATCGTGCTGTGGACGCTGTCCCTGGTTCTGCCCGCGCTCGCGCCCAACCTGTACACGTTGTGCCTGGCGATGTTCGTGTACGGCGCGAGCGCCGGTATGGCCGACGTGGTCATGAACGCGCTGGGCGTCGAGGTGGAGAACCTGCTGGGCAAGTCGATCATGTCCGGGTTGCACGGCATGTGGAGCGCGGGTGCGCTTGTCGGCTCGGCGGGCGGCACGCTCGCCGCGCATCTGGACGCGGACGCGCGTGTGCACTTCGCGCTGGCGACGGCCTGCCTCACCGTGCTCGGTGTGCTGGCCTGCCAATGGGTCCTCGACGTGCAGGCCGGTGCGGACGAGGAGCCGCCGCCCCGGTTCGCGCTGCCCCCGAAGTCGGCCCTGTTGATCGGTACGGTCGGTTTCTGCGCGGTGTTCGCGGAGGGGGCGAGCCTGGACTGGTCGGCGGTCTATCTCAAGGACCGGCTGGACTCCTCGGCGGGACTCGCCGCCGCCTGCACCACCGGCTTCATGCTCACCATGGCGGTGGCCCGGATCGTGGGGGACGCCGTGGTCAACCGCTTCGGGTCGGTCCGCACGGTCCGCCTGGGCGGTGTCCTGGCCGCCGGCGGCGGGCTGCTCATCGTCCTCGCGGACCATCCGGCGGTGGCGATGACCGGCTTCGCCCTGATGGGTCTCGGCATCGCGGTGGTCGTGCCGCTGTGCTTCGCGGCGGCGGGGCGCAGCGGGCCCAATCCGAGCCAGGCGATCGCGGGCGTCGCGACCATCACCTACACCTCGGGGCTCATCGCGCCGAGCCTGCTGGGCGGGGTGGCCCAGGCCACCAACCTGACGGTCTCCTTCGTCCTGGTGACCGTCCTGGCCGGCGGCCTCGTCGCCTTCGCGGGCGTTCTGCGCGCCGGAGACCGCGACCGGCCGAAGCTGAGCCCCACGGCCGCGGCAGTGCCCGAACGGCGGTCCTGAAACCGTCGCTCTAGGGCGAGGCCAGGTCATAGGCGTACGACGGGCTGAACGTGCCCGGTGTGCCCTTGCAGCCGTCCGATTCCCCCGGGAGCTTCACCCACAGGTAGGCGTCGATTTTCGGCTCGCCGGTGTCCATGGTCGGTGCCCGACCGATCTTCCGGCCGGCCGGGTCGCACCACTCGCCGTCGGGCGGGGCACCGTTGCCGTTGCGGCTGGTGTCGATGACGGCGCCCAGGCCGGGCGGTCCGTCCAGGGCGTCGAGGATCTGACGGTCGTAGGCGGTCTCGGCAGCCGTGGTGTGGAAGTTGGAGACGTTGCTGAAGATCCCGTCGGAGGAGGCGGCCGAGGCGGCGCCCGCCTGCTTCAGCAGGGCCGCCTGCTCGGCCGCCGGACGCCAGCCGGAGTGACCGGCGTCGTAGTAGACGCGTGCCTCAGGGTTCGCGGCCTTCAGGACGCGGCCCGCGCGGGCCAGCGAGGCGAAGCGGTCAGCCCTCTGAGCGGCCGAGAGGCACTCCGACTGGGCGATCGAGTCGGGCTCCAGGACCACGACGACCTCGCCGGAGCCGAGCCCCGCGGCGAACCTGTCGATCCAGGCGTCGTACGCCCCGAGGTCCGGCGCCCCGCCCTGGGAGGCGCCGCCGCAGTCACGGTCCGGGATCGCGTACGCCACCACCACCGGGACCCGGTCCTGCGCGGCACCGCCCGAAGTGACCGCGCGGACCCTGGATGTGATGGTCGCCGGGGCGTAGTCGGCGAACCAGACGGCGGCCGGCCGGTCGGCGATCCGGGACTCTATGACATCGGCACGCCAGTCGCGCGGGTTGTCCTGCACCCAGTCGAGCACCTGGGAGGAGGGATAGCGGTAGAGGCGGGTGGCGGTGGTGGTCCGGGCCTTCGTGGAACCGGGGCTCGCCTTCCTGGGAGACGGGGACGTGCTCACCTTCGCCGAGCGCGAGGCAGAGGCGGAGGGGACGGCCGGCTCGGACGCCGACGGTACGACGGGCAGCGAGTCCGGGTTCGGTGAGCCACTGACGAGCCCCGGCCGCGCCTCGTCGGAGCCGCCGCGGCCGTCGAGCGCGGAGAGCATCCCGGTCGTGGTGCCGACGGCGACCACCACGGAGGCCGCCGCGACCATCACGCCGCGGCCCATGGCGCGCCTGCGTGCGGCCCGGCGCGCGGCCAGCCGCTGGGCACGTAGGCCTGACACCCTGTCGCCCCCTCACGCGGCGGGCACGTTCCCCCGTTCTGGGGAAGCGTCGGGCCCGCCGGTACCCCGGCCAGCCTAGGACTGGGACCCTGCCGTTATGGCGCAATTGGAACAGTTCACCACTCCCCTCGACGCGGTCGTCTCCCGTATGCGCGCCCTGGAGGAGGACCTGCCCGACCGGGACGGCGTAGCGGTCTTCAACCGCGTCTACCTCGCCGTCACCGAGGCGGTCGACCGGTGCGTCGACTCAGGCCGGTTCCCGGACGCCCGGGCCGCGATCACGCTGGACGTGCGGTTCGCCGAGCGTTATCTCGCGGCGGTGGACGCGGCCGCCCGCGAACGTCGTCCGCCGGCCTGCTGGCGGCCACTGTTCCAGTTCCGCCGTCATCCCGGCGTACGACCACTGCAGTTCGCGCTAGCAGGCATCAACGCGCACATCGGCCACGACCTGGCGCTCGCCGTCGTGGACACCTGTCGTAGCCTCGACTGCGAACCAGCCGACGTGGAGGACGAGTTCGACCGCGTGGGTGATCTCCTCGTCTCGCTGGAGGAGCGCATCCGCGAAGATCTGATGCCGGGCCCCGACCTCCTGCAGATCGCCGATCCGCTCACCCATCTGCTCGGCTCCTGGAGCCTGGAGCGCGCCCGCGAGGCCACCTGGACCGCGGCACGGGCCCTGTGGGCGCTGCGCGGACTGCCCGACGTGGCCGAGGAGTTCACCGGGCGCCTGGACACGGCGGTGGGATTCGCGGGACGCATGCTGCTCACTCCGCTGCCGGACTGAACGACGCGGCGACCGGACGGCCCGAACTCGGCACCGGCCTCCTGGCGGGGGGCCCGGGTCCTGGACGAGATCATCGACGTCTGCCGGGCCGTGTGGGGCCCGGACCGGGTGCGGTACGAGGGCCGCCACGCACCCGGTCGCCTCGGCCGCCGCCCGTCCGGTCCGGGTGGCAGCGCCGACGGGGACGTCGCAGCCGAGTCGTACGAGACGGCACGCGCCGCCGGGTCTAGTCCTCAGGGAGTTCGACCGGCGCGATCTCGTCGTACACGTCCCCCGGACCCGGGTTGGTCGCGTCGGTCTCGCCGCCGAAGTGGTGCATGACGCCCCAGACCGCGTTCAGCGCGGTCTGTATCGCGCCCTCGGCCCAGCCGGCCGTCCAGGAGATGTCGTCGCCTGCGAGGAAGATGCCCCGCTTGTCCTCGGGCAGGCCGTCCTGCATGAAGTGCGTGAACAGGCGCCGCTGGTAGCGGTAGTGGCCGGGCAGGTTGGCCTTGAACGCGCCCATGAAGTAGGGCTCGTTCTCCCAGGAGACGGTCACCGGGTTGCCGATGACGTGCTTCCTGATGTCGACCTTGGGATAGATCTCGCCGAGCGACTTCAGCATGACCTCCATCCGCTCGTTCGCGGACAGCGGGAGCCACTTCAGGCTGTCGTCGCACCAGGTGTAGGAGAGGCAGATGACGGCGGGCCGGTCCGGGCCGTCGTCGAGGAGGTAGGTCCCGCGCGTCATACGGTCGGTGAGCGTCATCGACATGACGTCCCGGCCGGTCTCCTCGTCCTTGTCGAGCCAGAAGGGCCGGTCGACCGGCACGAAGAGCTTGGAGGACTCCATGTAGTGGGTGCGCTCGATCGCCGTCCAGTGGTCGATCGGGAAGAGCGAGTCGTCGCAGGCGATCTTGGAGAGCAGCATCCAGGACTGGGCGGTGAAGATCGCCGCCTCATAGGTGCGGATGTCTCCTTGCGCGTCCGTCACGGTGATCCGGTTGCCGGCCGTGCGGTGCAGACGGGTGACCGCCGGGCGGGGCTCGCCGCCCTGGTGCAGTGTCGCGAGCGAGGTGCCCTGGGCCCAGTGCACGATCTTCTCCGGCTCGCGCTCCCAGAGCCTGAGCGGCAGCTGCTGTGAACCCCCCACGATCCCCCGGTGGTGGTCGTCGGCCTCGGTGTAGACGACGCGCAGGATCTCCAGGATGGAGTTGGGGAAGTCGGTGTCCCAGCCGCCGGTGCCGAAGCCGACCTGGCCGAAGATCTCGCGGTGGCGGAAGGACCTGAACGCCTCGGAGTCGCAGAGGAAGCCGTAGAAGGTCTGGTTGTCGAGCTTCTCGACGAGCCGTGCCCAGATCTCGCGGATGCGCGGCACGTCCCGCTCGCGCAGGGCCCGGTTCATGTCGGTGAAGTCGGCGCCCTCTTCGAGGCACCTGTTCCAGGCCGCGGCGACATCGCGGTAGACCTGCGGGAGATCGGCGATCGTCTCGGCGTAGTGGGACTCGCCCTTGAGGTCGACGACCGTCGAAGGGGTCGCCTCCGCAAGGGGGTTGGGGAAGGGACGGGTCTCCAGACCGACGAGGTCGATGTAGTGCTGGAGCGCCGTCGAGGAGGGCGGGAAGCGCATCGCGCCCATCTCGGCGGTGAGTCCCTGGGTGCCCTGGCCCTCGAAGCCGACGGTCCGCAGCCGCCCGCCGATCCGGTCGGCCTCGTACACCACCGGCTTGAGGCCCATCTTCATCAGCTCGTACGCGGCCACGATGCCGGAGAGACCGCCGCCGATCACGGCGACCTCGGTGCCGTGCTCGGTCGCCGGTATCTGACCGAGGCCCGCCGGGTGGGCGAGGAAGTCGTCGTAGGCGTACGGGAAGTCCGGCCCGAACATGGTGATCGGCGGCTGCTGCTCGTCTGCGTGCTCGACGGCGTTGGGCACGGTGGACGTCATGGGGTACGGACTCCTTGAAGCGATGAGGGTGGAGCGACGAGGGTGGTTCGGACGTCAGACGAGGGACCCGTAGAGGCCGGGCCGGCGGTCCGTCAGATACGGGTTCGCCGCGCGGGAGGCCGCCAGCAGGGCGGGGTCGGCGTCGGCGAACACCAGCTCCTCGCCGCGTCCGGCGCGGGTCCGGGCCACCCCGTCGGGGCCGGCCAGCGTGGAGAGCCCGACGAAGTCGAACTCCCCTTCCTGGCCGACCCGGTTGACGTAGGCGACGTACATCTGGCTCTCCCAGGCCCGCACCGGCACGAGGGACTCGGCGACGAACTGGAACGGGTGCATCTGGGCCGTCGGCACGAGGAGGAGGTCGGTGCCGGCCAGGGCGTGGGCGCGGACGTTCTCCGGGAACTCGACGTCGTAGCAGATCATGAGGCCGACGGTGAGTCCGCCCAGCTCCGCCTGGACCACCGGCTGTTCACCGGGCTCGAAGTGGTCGCGCTCGAAGCAGCCGAAGAGGTGGGTCTTGCGGTAGTTCGCGAGGCGGACACCGTCGGCGGAGATCAGTTGGGCGGAGTTGTGGACCGCGTCGGCGGCTCGTTCGGGATAGCCGTACGCGATCGCGATCCCGTGCCGCTCGGCGATCTCCGCGACCGTGTCCGCCGAGTCGCCGTCGGCCGGTTCGGCGAGGCGGGCGATGTCGTCGCCGATCGCGTACCCGGTGAGGAACATCTCCGGCGCGGCCAGCAGCCCGGCGCCCGCGGCGGCGGCCCGGCCCGCGGCCTCGTCGAGGACCTTGAGGTTCCCCTCGACGGAGCCGGGGCGGCCGGAGCTCTGGAGCAGGGCGGTGCGCATGCGTGATCCTCACCGGGGCGGAAGGTGGTAGTGGGGGCCACAGAGAGGGCCACCTAGACGGTACGGGCGGCTCACCGGGGCGGACAAGGAGGAGCCGTTGCGCGCCGGTAAGCGTTTCATTGCGTGCGCGGGCGGTCCCCCGGCGATTCGTTGCGCGCGCCGCCGGCCCTGCCCAGCACCAGGGCCGTCACCAGATACGGCACCGAGAGGATCACGAACACCGTGCTGTGCGCCAGGGACGCCCCGAGCAGGGTGTACACACCGAACACGGCGACCGTGACCAGTTCCGTGCCCAGGCTCGCCACCGAGGTCAGCGTGGCCCGGCGGGCGTCGTCGATGCGGTGCTGGAGCCGGACGTCGGCGAGCACCTCGGCCAGCTGGAAGCCCGCGAAGGCGAGGCCCACGAGGACGATGCCGGCAGGGGTGCGGGCCCCGGCGCCCACGGTCAGGGCGAGTGCGGCGCCCGCGATCAGGGCGGCGAGGCCCCGGGTGCCCAGGCGTTCGGCCGACCCGGCGAACAGGCTGCCGACGGTGACGATCGCCCAGACCAGCAGGACCAGATAGGGCACGGTCTCGTCGGCCACGCCGAGGTCGCGGATCAGCAGCGAGACGTACTCGTCGAGCGCGCCCCACACCGCGGCGACGGCCGGGACCAGCAGCAGAGCGCCCCGGACGGCCCGGTCCCCGCGGGCCTCGGCAGCCCCGGCCCGCAGGGTCGCCGCCCAGCGCGTGCTCCCCTTCTCGGCAGGTACCCGGTGTTCCGGCAGCCGGGTCGCCGTCACCGCGGCCAGCAGACAGGCCAGGACACTGGCCGCGCCCACGGCCTCGTAACCGCCCAGCGCGAGGACCGGTCCGGCGAGACCCATCGCCACGACCGTCGCCAGCAGCCGGGCCGCCCGGGTCCGCCCCATCACGCGCGCATACCGCTCGGCGGACCCGAGCCGCTCCAGCTCGTCGTACACGAGGGCTTCCAGCGCACCGGACCCGAGCGCGCCTCCGGCACCCCACAGAATGAAGCCCACCGCGAAGGCCCCGTACGACGGGACGCTCACCCACAGCGTGAAGCCGACGGCCGTGAGCAGCGGGCCGATCCACAGCAGCCTGCGTCGCGAGACGGTGTCGGCCCAGGCGCCGGAGGGCACCTCGAGGACGACGGCCGTGACCGACCACAGGGCGAACAGCGAGGAGATCTGCCAGAGCGGCAGGCCGGTGTCGGCGAACAGCAGCGCGTACACCGGATAGAGCAGGACGAGGTCGTCGAGGAACGCGTAGCCGTACAGCGTGGTCGTCAGCCGGCGGACGCCGGTCGCGGGCACACGTGCGGGTGAGAGTGTCATGAGGCCTTCCCGGAAGGGCGGTTCGGACGTCGTCGGTACGGCGTCCGAGGCGGCCCTCGGGAGGCACGGCTGGTGGATCAATGTCGCCAGGTCATGGCACCGATGTTAGACAGTCCCGGGCCCGCTGCCCAGCGAAAATGTGGTGATCACCGCGGCGTGGTCGGACGGCCAGTCGTTGTCCTCGACGTCCGGCCAGGTCCGCGGGGTGCCGCTGACGTACGTCCGGGAGTGGAGAACCCGCAGGCCGCGGTGGAGGACGAAGTCGATCCGGTCCTGCGGCTCCGGGTGCGCGTGCACCGGCGACCAGGTGTGGCCCGGGTCCCGTACGGCATCGGGACGGGCCTGCCGGAAGGAGTCCCCCAGGCCCGCCTCCTCCGCCGCCTTGGTCACCGGCCATGCGACGTCCGGCCGATCCAGGTGGGAGGGGCTGTTGAAGTCGCCGACGAGGACGACGGGCGCCGCGCCCGAGATCCGGCTCAGGGTGTCCCGCATCTGTCCGGTCCGCACGTCCTCATGGGCGAGCGGCTCTGACTCGTAGGGCCCGTAGTGCTCGGCGTCGAGGTGGGCCGTCCAGACCTCGACCTCCTGATCCCCTACGGCGATCCGGGCACCGGCGGCCCCGTAAAAAGCGACGTCCGGGTCGCCCAGCACGGCCGTGATCGGGAGCCGGCTGATGATGCCGAGGTTCGGTCCCGCGCTGTGGTGGTGCCAGCCGAGCGCCTCGGCGAGTTCCCCGGCGGCGCCGCCGTACGTCTCCTGGAGCCCGATCACGTCCACGTCGGTCTCCGCGATGACCTTGAGCTGCTTGGCCCGGTGGTCGCGGACCTTGGTGCCGCCGTACCAGAGGTTCCAGGTCATCACGCGGAGCCGGTACGGCAGCAGGGAGCGGAGCCTGTCGACGGTGACGCCCTCCAGGCTGGCCAGAACGGTCCGGCCGGGCGCGGCCTCTATGGGGGCGAGCGAGGGCACCGCGAGCACCGCGCAGCCCGCCGCTTCCGCCGAGGCGACGCCGGTCTCCGTGTCCTCCACGGCCACACAGACCGCCGGATCGACGCCGAGCGCCCGGCAGGCGGCGAGGTAGGGGTCGGGGGCCGGCTTGGTGTGGGGCGTGTCGTCGGCGGTGACGGAGACCGCGAAACGATCGGCGCCGAGCGCGTCGAGCACGGTGTCGGCGACGGCCCTGGGCGACGCGGTCACCAGAGCCGTGGGGACGCCTTCGCGGGCCAGGGCGTCGAGCAGGGCGAGGGCGCCGGGGCGGGGCACGATGCCGGTGCGGACGCGGTCCGCGAACTCCCGGTGGAGGGTGTCGGCGAGGTCCGCGGCCCCCGTGCCCGTGATCGCGGCCAGCCAGGCGGCCGTGTACTCGACCGGGCGGCCGAGCACCTCGGGCCGGTCGGCCTCGGTCAGGGCCCGTCCGGCGACCTGCTCCACCGCCTCCCACCACAGCCGCTCGGTGTCGACGAGCGTGCCGTCCATGTCGAACAGGACGGCCTGGAGCGGGAGTCGGTTCACGGATGCCTCTTTCTGGAAGATCAGGACGTACGTCCGGCCACGAGCACCGGCCGTTCCGGCAGCGACACGCTCACCGCGGCACCCGCTGTGAGTTCGGCGGCCTCGTGCGCGGGCAGATCGGCCTTCACGGCGGTGCCGTCGGCGAGCCGGACGGTGACGCGGACGGACGCGCCCAGGAAGGACGTGGCGACCACGCGGGACTTCCCGTCGGCCGCGGCCCGTACCCGCACGGCCTCGGGCCGCACCAGTACGTCGATCTCGGTCGCGGACGGCACCGGGCCGTCGACCGGCAGCCGTTGCCCGAGCACGTCGACCGTGCCGTCGGCGAGGCGTCCCGGGATCCGGCTCATCGTGCCGACGAACTCGGCGACGAAGGCGGTGGCGGGGCGGCCGTACAGCTCGCTCGGCGTCGCGCACTGTTCGAGCTTCCCGGCGTGCATCACGGCGACCCGGTCCGCCATGGACAGGGCCTCCTCCTGGTCGTGGGTGACGAACAGGGTGGTGATGCCGAGCTCCTGCTGGAGCCGCCGGATCTCCTCGCGCAGGGTGAGCCGCACCTTGGCGTCCAGCGCCGACAACGGCTCGTCGAGCAGCAGCACGCGCGGGCGCAGGGCGAGCGCCCGGGCGAGCGCGACCCGCTGCTGCTGACCGCCGGAGAGCTGGTGCGGGAACTGCCCGCCCTTCTCGGCGAGCCCGACCAGGTCCAGCAACTCGGCAGCCCTGGACCGCCGTTCGGCCGTCCGGACCTTGCGCATCCGCAGTCCGAAGGCCACGTTGTCGAGCGCGTCGAGATGCGGGAAGAGGCTGTACGACTGGAAGACCATCCCGGCGTCCCGGCGGTGGGCCGGGACCCGGGTGACGTCCTCGCCGTCCACCAGCACTTCCCCCGAGTCGGGGTGTTCGAAGCCGGCGAGCATCCTGAGCGCGGTGGTCTTGCCGCAGCCGGACGGGCCGAGCAGGGCGACGAGCTCACCGGGCTGGACGGTCAGGTCGAGGCCGTCGAGGGCGACGGTCGGGCCGAACTCCCGCCTGATCCCGCTGAATTCGACGGTTGCCGCTGTTTCAAGCATGGATCATCCCCGGGAAGTAGTACGGGTGCGGCCGCCGAAGCCGGCCAGGACGAGGAGCAGCACCCACGTCACGAGCAGGCTGAGCACGGACACGGCGACGGACAACTGGGCCTGCGAGCCGCTGACGTTGACGATCCACACGGCGAAGGGCCGGAAGCCCAGGAGCTGGGCCACCGTGAACTCGCCGAGCACCAGGGCCAGCGTGAGGAACGAGGCGTTGAGCAGGGCGCCGCGCAGATTGGGCAGTACGGCCTGGACGAGGGCCTGCGGCCAGCCGGCACCGCAGCTGCGGGCGGCCTCCACGAGGGTGCGGACGTCGACGGCGCGGAGCCCGGCGTCCAGTGCCCGGTAGACGAACGGCAGCGCCATCACGACGTAGGCCAGGACCAGGACGAAGGGGAAGTCGGGGTTCTGGATCGCCACGAAGGTCTCGAACAGCGGGGTGCGGGAGAGGTGGTCGGGCCCCCACTTGAGGACTGTGCCGAGGCCGGCGACGAACGCGATCGGCGGGACGACCAGGGGCAGCGAGCACACCACCTCGACGAGCGGCCTGAGCCGGGGCGCGCCGAGCCGCAGCGCGACCATCGCGGGCACCATCAGCAGCAGGACGACGGCGATGGTGGCGAGGGCCAGCTCCAGCGAGAGCAGCAGGCTGGAGACGAACCCGTCGGTGGAGAAGATCTGTGTGTACGCGTCGAAGGTGATCCCCTGGCCGGGCACGTCGACGGTGAAGACGACGGACGCGGCGAGCGGCACCAGAAAGTACAGCCCGGCGAGGCCGAGCACGCCCCACCGCCACAGGTTCAGGCGAGCCATCGCGCACTCCTCCGCTGCAGGGGCAGGTACACGGCCATGACCAGGCCCGCGACCAGGACCATGTCGAGGCTGAGGGCGAGCGCCACGTTCTCCTGGCCGACGAGCACGTTGCCGGAGATCGCGTCGGCGATCTGGAGGGTGACCAGCGGGATGGAGCTGCCCACCATCGCGGCGGCGGTGGCGTACGCGGCGAAGGCGCTGCCGAAGAGCAGCACGAACCCGCCGAGAAGCGTGGGCAGCAGGACGGGCAGGGCCACAAAACGCCAGTACTGCACGCCCGTTGCCCCGTTGTTCTGCGCCGCCTCGCGCCACTGGGTGCGCAGTCCGTCCAGGGCGGGCGTGATGGTGAGCACCATGAGAGGGATCAGGAAGTACAGGTAGACGATGACCAGGCCCCAGAAGCTGTAGAGGTCCCAGCCCTTGTCCGTGAGACCCAGCTGCCGGGTCAGCACGCCGGCGTTGCCGAGCGTGGCGACGAAGGCGAAGGCCAGCGGGACACCGCCGAAGTTGGCGAGGACTCCGGACGCGGTGAGCACCGCCTCGCGCAGCCCGCGGAAGCGGGAGGACACCACGGCCTGGGCCAGCGGCAGGCCGAAAGCAGTCGCCAGGGCGGCGGACACGGCCGACAGCTTCACGCTGCCGAGCAGCGCGGTGAGATACGCGCCCTTGAGGGAGGCCGTCAGGTTGTCGACGGTGTACGAAGTCGCCCCGGTGGCCGGGTCCTTGGCGGTGAACGCGCCGTCCAGCATGGCGATCGCGGGCAGCCCGAAGGCGACCGCGACGAACACGAGCAGCGGGACGACGGCGATCCAGCCGAGGGACCTGCGCCGCCGCTTCACCTGAGCGGCGGGCGCCGTGTCCACACGTACGGCGGTGGCCGTCATCCGGAGACGGCCTTCGCCCAGCCCTGTCCGAGGACCGTCTTGGCCTTGTCCTGCTGGGCCTCGGTCGGGAAGGACGGGGTGCCGGAGACCTGGGGCAGCTTGGCGGCGGCCGTCTTGTCGAGGGTGCCGGCCTTCTCCATGGCGGTCATCAGGGCCGGGCGGGCGTATCCCTTGAGCCACAGGTTCTGGCCCTCGGTGCTGTAGAGGTACTCCTGCCACAGGCGGGCGGCCGCGGGGTGCGGGGCGTCCTTGTTGACGGCCTGGGAGTAGTACTGCGAGAACTGGCCGTCGCTCGGCACCGACACCTTCCAGTCGACGCCCTTGGACTTGAACTCGTCGGCGTACCCGGCGTTCAGGTAGTCCCAGTCGATGCTGATCGGCGTCTCGCCCTTCTCGACGGTGGCCGGGGTCGACTCGACAGGCGTGTAGTTGCCGTTCTTCTTGATCTTGGCGAAGAAATCGAGGCCGGGCTGGATGTCGTCGAAGGAACCGCCGCTCGCGAGCGAGGCCGCGTAGACGCCGCCGAAGGCCGAACCGGACTTGGTGGGGTTGCCGTTGAGGGCGACCTGGCCCTTGTACTGCGGCTTGAGCAGGTCGGCGAAGGTGGTGGGGCAGGTCTTGACCCGCTTCGCGTCGCAGCCGATGGAGATGTAGCCGCCGTAGTCGTTGTACCAGCGGGCCTGCGGGTCCTTCTGCCCGGTGGGGATGTCGCCGTACGACGCCACCTTGTACGGCGCGAGCAGGCCCTGCTGTGCGGCGCTGAGGGCGAAGGAGCTGCCGAGGTCGAGGACGTCGGGCGCCCGGGTCTGTCCCTTGCGCGAGGTCACGGCGTTGATCTCGTCCTGGCTGGAGCCGTCGGGGTTCTCGACGGAGATCTTGATGCCGTACTTCTTCGTGAAGCCGTCGATGAGGGCGCCGTAGTTGGCCCAGTCGCGGGGCAGCGCGATGGCGTTGAGCGTGCCCTCCTTCTTCGCCGCGGCGACCAGCTTGTCCATACCGCCGAAGTCCGCGGCCGAGGCGGCGGTGGCGGCGTTCTTGCCGTCGGCGGTGGTCGACGCGCTGTCGGGGGCTGCGCCGCACGCGCTCAGGGTGAGGGCGGCGAGGACACCGAGGGCGGCTGTTCTCGGGAGGGACACGGTCACGGCTTCTCCAGGGGACGCGCGAGGGTGCAGGAGCCAAGAGGGATAACTTGTCTGAACAAGTTGGCCTCAGTAAGGCTGCCGCTGGTGTCGCGCCGGTAAACACTGGCGAAACGCTGACCCCGAATTCCCGCACAATCTGAGCCCTCTCCATACCCTTCGGGAGGTCGACTACCCTGGTCACGCTGTGCACAGAGACCGACTCAGAGGGGAAGCATGGGGGCGCGTCACGAGGAGATCGCCGACGAACTGCGTCGGGCGATCGACCGCGAGGAGTACACCGTCGGCAGTCTGCTGCCCGCCGAGACGGAGCTCGCGGCGCACTACGGCGTCTCGCGCGGGACGGTCCGCCAGGCGGTCGCGGCCCTGACCACCGAGGGCCTGATCGGCTCCCGGCAGGGTGCCCGTCGCGTGGTCCTGGCCAGTCGCCGCAGCCAGAGCTTCGCGGAGCTCAGGAGTTTCGCCGAATGGGCCCGGGCGATGGGCCGTGCGGCGACCGGCCGGGTGGTGGCACAGGAGTACCGGCCGGCCACGAAGGAGGACTCGGTGCGCCTCCAACTGGCCATGGGCACACCGGTGTTGCATGTCCTGCGGGTGCGCGGACTGGACGGCGAACCGGTGTTGCTGGAGCGGACGGTGTACGCCGACTGGATCTCCCCGACCGTCGAGTCCATCGAGCCCGAGTGCCCCTCGGTCACCCAACGCCTGTACGACGACACAGGGTTGGTCTTCGCCTACGGGGAACACGTCATCGACGCGGTGGCGGCGGGAGCGCAGGACGCGGAGCTGCTGGAAGTCCGCCGCACGAGCCCGCTCCTGAGGGTCCGCCGGGTGACCACCACCCGCGAGGGACGCCCGGTCGAGTGGTCGGACGACCGCTACCGTTCGGACGCGGTGAGCTTCAGCGTGCACAACTCGATCGGCAACAACGCGCTGGCGCGGAAGACAGCGGAGTAGGGTTCCCGCCCGACAGGAGGTTCCGTTGGACATCGGTATGTTGCCCGCGGTCGACGAGCATGCGGTGATCGTCTCGGCGACGGCCGTCAAGGTCTGGCACGCGCTCGGCGAGACCCTGGAACAGTCCTTCGGCCGACCCCGCTACGCCCGTCTCGTCGGAGTCGTCGACCGTACGGCGTCCGGACCCCGGCCCCTCGCCGAGGGGTCGGCCTTTCCCGGGTTCCGGGTGGCCGACGCGGTCCCGGGACGGGAGCTGGTCCTCGTCGGACGGCACCACTTCTCGACGTACGCCCTGGTCTTCCGCCTCGAGGAGACCACCCCAGGGCGCACCCGGCTGCGGGCCGAGACCCGGGCCCGGTTTCCCGGACCCGGCGGTGCCCTCTACCGGCTGTTGGTCATCTCCTCCGGCGCGCACGCCCTGCTCACCGGGCGGCTGCTGGCGGCGGCGCGGCGTCGTGCCGAGCGGGTCAGGTAGGCGAGCCCGAGGAGAAGCGGCGCAGCAACGGGGAGAGGACCAGGACCGACTTGGTTCGCTCCACGAACGGCTCCCCCGCGATCCGCTCCAGGACCCGTTCGAAGTGCCGCATGTCGGAGGCGAAGACCTGGACGACCGCGTCGGCCTCCCCGGTGACGGTGGAGGCGGCCACCACCTCCTGGTAGCGCTCCAGGCCCCGCTGGATGGTCTCCGGGGAGGTGTTGCGCCGGCAGTAGATCTCGACGAACCCCTCGGTCTCCCAGCCGAGGGCCGCCGGGTCCACCCGTACGGTGAATCCGGTGATGGCCCCGGTGGCGCGCAGCCGGTCCACGCGGCGCTTCACGGCGGGCGCGGACAGACCGACGATCTGCCCGATGTCCGCGTAGGAGCGGCGGGCGTCCTCGGCGAGGGCGTGCACGATGCGTTCGTCGAGATCGTTCAGCACGGTGGGTGGATCAGCCTTCGGGTGTTGCGAGTCGGGAACGGCGATGGCCGTACAGGAAGTAGAACACGAGCCCGACGGCCATCCAGACCCCGAAGACCACCCAGGTGACGGTGGACAGGCTGCCCATCATCCAGACGCAGAAGGCGAAGCCCAGCGCCGGGAAGACCGGCGAGAGCGGGACGCGGAAGGTGCGGGGCATGTCGGGGCGGGTCCGGCGCAGCACCACGACGGCGATGTTGACCAGGGCGAAGGCGAAGAGCGTGCCGATGCTGGTGGCGTCCGCGAGTTGGCCGAGCGGGATGGCCGCCGCCAGCACCCCGCAGAACAGGGACACGATCACCGTGTTCGCCCGGGGCGCGCCGGTCTTCGGGTGGACCCGGCCGAACACCTTCGGTGCGAGTCCGTCCCGGGACATCGCGAAGAGGATGCGGGTCTGGCCGTAGAGCACGGTCAGGACGACGCTCGCGATGGCGATGACCGCGCAGAACGCCAGCAGGGTGCCCCAGAAGCTCTGGCCGGTGATCTCGCGCATGATCTGGGCGAGGGCGGCCTCGGAGTCGTTGAAGTGCTGCCAGGGCTTCGCGCCGACCGCGACGGCGGCGACCAGCACATACAGCGCGGTCACGATGACCAGCGACAGCATGATCGCGCGGGGCAGGTCGCGCTGGGCGTTCTTCGCCTCCTCACCGGCCGTGGAGGCTGCGTCGAAGCCGATGTACGAGAAGAAGAGCGTGGCACCGGCCGCGCTGACCCCTGCCATCCCGAGCGGCATGAAGTGCGCGTAGTTGCCGGAGCGGAAGCCCTGGATGCCGATCGCGCAGAACAGCACCAGCGCGGCGATCTTCACGACGACCATGACGGTGTTGGCGCGGGCGGACTCGCGGGCCCCGCCCAGCAGGAAGGCCATGGCGAGCAGGACGACGATCAGTGCCGGGAGGTTGAAGACACCGCCGTCGCCGGGCGGGGCGGACAGCGCGTCCGGGATGGTGACGCCGATGGTCCCGTCGAGGAGCTCGTTCAGGTATTCGCCCCAGCCGACAGCCACGGCGGCGACCGAGACGCCGTACTCCAGGACCAGGCACCAGCCGCAGATCCAGGCGATCAGTTCGCCCATGGTTGCGTACGCGTACGAGTACGAGGACCCGGCGACCGGGATGGTGCCCGCGAGCTCGGCGTAGGAGAGGGCCGAGAAGAGGGCCGTGAGGCCGGCGATCACGAAGGAGAGGGTGACGGCGGGGCCTGCCTTCGGCACGGCTTCGCCCAGCACGACGAAAATGCCGGTGCCGAGGGTGGCGCCGATGCTGATCATCGTCAGCTGCCACAGTCCGAGGGAGCGCCTGAGGGCCCCTCCCTCGCCCTGGCCGCCCTCCGCGACCAGGCGTTCCACGGGTTTGCGCCGCATGAGGCGCGCGCCGAGCCCCGGGGACGTGGGGGCTTCTTGGGTGCGGTGGTGCGTGGGTGCACCTTGGTCGAGCACGCGCTGACTCCTTCGTCGCTGCAGGTGAGTACAGCGCAGCACCCTACGAGCCCGGACGTCACAGTCGTAATGCAGCAACCTTGCACGCACTCGCAAGATCGTTGCGTTCCGAGCCGATGGGCGGGCGTTCGTTGCGCGTACCCCCGCGCGGTGCCCGTCAGCCCTCGTCAGCGGTCCTCCGGCTCCCCCGCCACGGCCCGCGCCTCAGCCACGTCCGCCTCGTCGAACCCCATCTGGCCGGGCTTGCCGTACGCCTCCCGCTGGGCGTCGATCCACCGTGTGTGGGCCTCCCACGCGGCCTGTTTGCTGGTGCCCATCGCGGCCCCGATCTGCGACCAGGAGGCGCCGGCCTCGCGGGCCGCGCGGACGGTCAGCTGACGGCCGTAGGACGCCTTGCGGGCCACGACCTCGCTCAGGGCGAGGAGTTCGAGCAGTTCGGCCCGGTCGGGGGTGTCCGTGGCCCCGCCCATCGCCTCCCGCATGCGCAGCTCGTCGAGCCGGGAGACGGCGGTCAGCAGGGTGTACTGCGGCTCGATGCTCTCGGGTGTCGTCATGCTCCCAGGTTTGCGTCAAGCAGGCTTGACGTCAAGGTGGCCTGACGAAAGTTCTCGGACGAGGAAGGTGCAGGCGTCGACACACTCACGGGTCGTGCCGTCGTGGTCCTGGTACGAGTAGCGGTCCAGGTAGTCGGTCACCGGCCGGTAGCCGAGCCGTGCGTACAGGCCCGCCGCGCGCGGGTTGTCCTGCCCGACCCCGATGCCCACGGTTGTCAGACCCCGCTTCCGGGCCAGTTCTTCGGCGGCCCGGATCAGCTCGGTGCCGATCCCGCGTGAGCGCAGATCCTCGGGCCAGACCGCAAGACCGCCGATCTCGGGGCAGTCCAGGGTGACCTCGGGGGCGGCACACCCGATCCAGCGCAGCTCCGCGTGCCCCACGAGCCGCCCCTGCAGCCAGGCGACGAGATACGTGCACTCCCCCGCCTCCTGCCGCGCGAACCGCCGGGCGTGGAAGGACGTGACTCCGGGCGATCCCAGGTACCGGTCGAGCAGCGCGACATCGCCGCTCCGGCAGACGCTGATCTCCATACGACGACCGTACGGACCGGGAAGGCGGACGGCCCCCGATTTTCAACGGGGGCCGGGCACAGCGGACTCAGCCCCAGCTGGCGTGCAGCGGCTTGCCCTCGGCGTAGCCGGCCGCGCTCTGGATACCGACGACCGCCTTCTCGGCGAACTCCTCCAGGGAGCCCGCACCTGCGTAGGTGCACGAGGAGCGAACGCCCGCGATGATCGAGTCGATCAGGTCCTCGACACCCGGGCGGGACGGGTCGAGGAACATCCGGGACGTGGAGATGCCCTCCTCGAACAGCGCCTTGCGGGCCCTGTCGTACGCCGACTCGTCCGACGTGCGGTTGCGCACCGCCCGCGCGGACGCCATGCCGAAGGACTCCTTGTAGAGCCGTCCGCTGGCGTCCTGCTGGAGGTCGCCCGGCGACTCGTAGGTGCCCGCGAACCAGGACCCGATCATCACGTTGGACGCGCCGGCGGCCAGCGCCATTGCGACGTCGCGCGGGTGCCGGACACCGCCGTCGGCCCACACGTGCTTGCCGTACTTCTTCGCCTCGGCGGCACACTCCAGGACCGCCGAGAACTGCGGTCGGCCGACGCCGGTCATCATGCGGGTGGTGCACATGGCGCCGGGGCCGACGCCGACCTTGATGATGTCCGCGCCCGCCTCGACCAGGTCCCGCACACCCTCGGCGGCCACGATGTTGCCGGCCACGATCGGGACCTGCGGGTCGAGCGCCCTCACCGTCCTGATCGCGGTGATCATCGACTCCTGGTGGCCGTGCGCGGTGTCGATGACGAGTGTGTCGACGCCCGCGTCGAGCAGCTGCTTGGCCTTCTCCGCGAAGTCGCCGTTGATGCCCACGGCGGCGGCGATGCGCAGCCTGCCCCGGGCGTCCACGGCCGGGGTGTACAGCGTGGCCCGCAGGGCGCCCTTGCGGGTGAGGATGCCGGCGAGGCGGCCGTCCTGGTCGACGGCGGGGGCGTAGCGGCGGTTGGCCGCGTCCAGGCGGTTGAAGGCCTCACCGGGGTCGATGTCCGCGTCGAGGAGCAGCAGATCGCGCGACATGACTTCGGCGAGCTGCGTGAAACGGTCGACCCCGGTCAGGTCCTGGTCGGTGACGACACCGACGGGCCGGCCGTCCTCGTCGACGACCACACCGGCGTTGTGCGCGCGCTTGGGCAGCAGGGCCAGCGCGTCGGCGACGGTCTGGTGCGGGGCCAGCACGATCGGGGTGTCCAGGACGTGGTGGCGGCTCTTCACCCAGGAGACGACCTCGGTGACGACCTCGATCGGGATGTCCTGCGGGATGACCACGAGGCCACCGCGGCGGGCCATGGTCTCGGCCATGCGGCGTCCGGCGATGGCGGTCATGTTGGCGACGACCAGCGGGATCGTGGTGCCCGTGCCGTCCGGCGAGCTGAGGTCCACGCCCTGCCGGGAGCCGACGGCGCTGCGGCTCGGGACCATGAAGACGTCGTCGTACGTCAGGTCGTACGGGGGCTGGATGTCGTTGAGGAAACGCACGTGCTGCACATCCCAGTCGATCAGAGGTGGCCCCCGGACAGGTCAGCCAGGGGGAAAGAGCACGTACTTCATTCTCCCATGCCGGCCGGATTACCACCCACGGGCGAATCGTCCAGACCGCCCGGAGAGGCCTTAGGACGAACCTCCAAGGGCGAGCGCCACGGTGAGCGCGGACGCCTGCGAGAACACCTCGCGCGCGGTCGCCCACTCGTCCGGCCGCGCCCCTGCGTACCGGTCCCAGTTCCGTACGACGACGACGGTCTCCTCTTCGCCGGCGTCCTCGGAGCCGTCCGCGGACCACAGGCCCGGGTCGGACAGGACGTCGGCCAGCGCGTCCCAGTTGCGGCCGAACCAGTCCGGCAGCCGGAGATCGCGGACGCAGCGGTCCATCAGGCCCGCCTTGTCCGCGACCCCGTCGAGGTCCAGCGTGACCACGCGTGCCGTCATCTCAGTACCGCCCTGAACGAGTCGTAGTGATCATCGGTGTAGTAGATCTCCCCGCCCTGCCCGGTGACGATGCGCCGGGCCCCGCGATCGCGCGAGCCCGGCGTCGGGACGGTGTATTCGTGGTAGTAACCGCGCTGGTGCGCGGGCAGCAGCCGCTCGAAGTTCCCGAAGACCGAGCCGTCCTTGGCGTACGGGAACGGCCCGCCCCTGTCGATGAGTTCGAGGGTCTGCCGGGCCTCGGCCGGGAGCTTCGACTCCTGGACGGTGGCCAGGCCGCCGCCCCGCGAGGGGTCGTTGTCGGTGGCCGAACACCCCGTCAGGACCAGGACGCACAGAAGCATTCGGGAGACGAACCGCAGCAGCATGCGCTCGATGCTGCCACGGCCGCCCCTCATGACCTTCCGTCAGGGCCCGTCCGGGTCCGACCTGTTGAGCGCCGGCTTCGGCGTCGTCCCCGCCGTCATCAGGTAGTCCGCGGCGGACGTGTCCGTCACCAGGCTGGTGACGAGTCCGGACCGCAGCACCGCGTCGATCGCGGCCGCCTTGCGCTGTCCCCCGGCGATCGCGACGACCTCGGGGATACGGCGGAGCTGGTCGGCCTTGACGGTGATGCACCGCTCGCCCAGGTCCCGCCCGACCCGGCGCCCTTCGGAGTCGAAGAGGTGCGCGGACATCTCGGCGGCGACGCCGAGCGAGGCGTAGTGGCCGCGCTCCTCGTCGCTGAGCATGTCGTGCACCGTCGAGATGCCCGGCTCCCAGGAGCCGATGGAGACACAGGCGACCGTGACCTTGTCGAAGTACTCGAAGGCCCGGGCGATTCCGGTCTGGTTGCGCAACGCGGCCGCGGTGGCCGCGTCCGGCAGCAGCATCGGCGCGTAGATGGGGTGGGCGTCCCCGCCGGACACCTGGGCGGCCCGCCGCACCGCCTCCACCGAACCGCGCTCGGCGGTCCCGGCGTCGTACACACCCGTCAACTGCACCACCGTGCACGGTGGCAGCCGGTCGAGGGCGGCCGCCATGTGGATGGTGGAACGACCCCAGGCCAGGCCCAGGATGTCGCCCTCGTCGACCAGTTCGCCGAGCAGGTCGGCGGCCACTTCTCCCAGGTTCTCGGGGTCGGGTGAGTCCTGGGCCTCGGCCGGGGACTCGACCACGACGGCGTGCCTGAGGCCGTAGCGGGCGCGGAGCGCGTCGGAGCGCTCGGCGTCCAGCTCGGCCGGCACGCGGATCTCGATGCGTACGAGATCCCGTTCGAGGGCGGTCTCCAGGACCCGGGCCACCTTGAAGCGGCTGACGCCGAACTCCTCGGCGATCTGGATCTTGGACTTGCCCTCGAGGTAGAAGCGGCGGGCCATGGCCGCCGCCTGCACCAGCTCAGCGGGTCCCATCCGCATGGCTGACCGGCCAGCCGACATACCCGACACGGCGATCTCCTCACTGCTGTTCACACTCTGGATTCGCCGTTCATCCTTGCAGATCCGGCGCACTTGATCAGCCCTGATCGAAGCCGTTCACGTTCCCTTGGCTCAGTGGTCGCACGCCCACGAAGCCTTAGCGGTCGCCCCCTCCGCCTGGTTGCGCAATACACGTACCGCCTCGGCGGGGTCGGACGCCCCGTAGACCGCGGACCCGGCGACGAAGACATCGGCGCCCGCGTCCGCGCAGCGCTCGATGGTGGAGGCCGAGACGCCACCGTCGACCTGGAGCCACAGCTCAAGCCCGTGCTTGCTGATCAACTCGCGGGTCCGGCGAATCTTGGGGAGCATGATGTCGAGGAAGGCCTGTCCCCCGAAACCGGGTTCGACCGTCATGATCAGCAGCATGTCGAGCTCGGGGAGCAGGTCCTCGTACGGCTCGATGGGTGTCGCGGGCCTCAGCGCCATGGAGGCGCGGGCGCCCTTGGCCCGGATCTCCCGGGCGAGCCGGACCGGAGCGGCGGCAGCCTCCACATGGAACGTGACGGAGGAAGCCCCCGCCTCTACGTACTGGGGCGCCCAGCGATCGGGGGCCTCGATCATCAGATGGCAGTCCAGCGGGGTGTCCGTCGCACGGGCCAGAGACTCTACGACCGGCACACCGAGCGTGAGGTTCGGGACGAAATGGTTGTCCATGACGTCTACGTGGAGCCAGTCGGCTCCCTCGACCGCCTTCGCCTCGTCCGCGAGGCGGGCGAAGTCGGCGGACAGGATGCTGGGATTGATCTGCGCGGCCATGCCCCAAGCCTCCCATGCCGGGGCGCGAAGGAGCGCGCCGGTCCAGACCTAAGCCGTTCATCGGATGTTATGGACGACCTGTGCGTGTCATGCTGGGCGGCTGATCGGCTCGACTGGTGGCGCCGGGGGTGGCCATGACCGGGAATCGGGGCATCGCGCACTTCGTCTGCGGACGGCGTGCCAAGTGGGTAGTGCTGGCGCTGTGGCTGGTGGTGCTGTTCCTGACGGCGCCCCTGGCCTCCAAGCTCACCGACGCCCAGGACAACGACGCGGCCTCCTGGCTGCCAGGCTCCGCGGAGTCGACCCAGGTCCTCCAGCTCTCCGAGGACTTCAGGCCGGAACAGATCCCCGCGGTCGTCGTCTACGCGCGCGAGAGCGGCCTCACGCCGCAGGAGCGGGCCGCGATCGCCAAGGACACGGCCGAGCTCAAACAACTCACCGCACACGGCATCCGCGGCTCGGAGACCCGGGGCCCGATCTACGACCGGCAGAGCGACCCGCGCGCGGCCCAGATCCTCGTCCCGATCACCATGGACGAGAAGGGCTGGGAGGAGATCTCACCCGCCGTCGACTCCATCCGTGACGTCGTGGGCAAGGGCGGCGACGGCCTCGCCGTGCACATCACCGGCCCAGGCGGCACGTCCGCGGACTTCTCCGAGGCCTTCGAGGGCATCGACTCGACTCTGCTGCTGTCGGCGATGGCCGTCGTCATCGTCATGCTGCTCATCACCTTCCGCAGCCCCACCCTGCTCCTGGTCCCGCTGCTCTCCGTGGTCGCCGCGCTGTTCACCGCACAGGCCTTCATCTACCTGCTCGCCGAGCACGCGGGACTGACCGTCAACGGCCAGAGCGCGGGCATTCTGACCGTGCTCGTCTTCGGCGCGGGGACCGACTATGCCCTGTTGCTGGTCGCCCGCTACCGGGAGGAACTGCACCACCACGAGGACCGCCACGAGGCGATGGCCCTCGCCCTGCACCGCGCGGGCCCGGCAGTGCTCGCCTCGGGCGCGACCGTCGTCCTGAGCATGCTGGTCCTGCTGACCGCCGAGATGAACTCGACCCGCGGCCTCGGCCCGGTCGCCGCGATCGGTGTCGCGGTCGCCCTGCTGGCGATGACGACCCTGTTCCCGGCCCTGCTGGTGATCTTCGGCCGCTGGATCTTCTGGCCGGCCATCCCGCACTTCGGCGACCCCGACCGCATCGAGACCGGCCTCTGGGCCCGCGCCGGCCGCCGTATGGCCCTCCGCCCGCGGATGGTCTGGAGCGCCACGGCGGCGGCCCTCGTGATCTGCTCGCTGGGCCTGATCCAGCTGCGCGCCGAAGGCATCAGCAACGCGGACGCGTTCACCGGGAAACCGGACTCGATCACCGGCCAGGAGGTGTCCGCGGAGTACTTCCCGGCGGGCAGCGGCGATCCCTTGGTCGTCGTCAGCAACCAGGCCCAGGCCCAACAGGTGGGCGAGGCGGTCGCGGGAACGCGGGGAGTCGTGCCCACGTCCCTCGGCCTGCCGCCGGGCACGAAACCGTCATTCGAAGGCAAGGTCCTCTTCGAGGCGACGATGACCGCCCCGGCCGACAGCGAGGCCGCGAAACAGACGGTGGAACGGGTCCGGGACGCCGTCCACGCGGTCCCGGACGCCGACGCCCAGGTCGGCGGCGGTACGGCCGCCCTGCTGGACATGGACAAGGCGACCACGCACGACAACATACTGATCATCCCGCTGGTGCTGGTCGTGGTGATGCTGATCCTGTGCGGCCTGCTGCGTGCCCTGATCGCGCCGCTGCTGCTGATCGGGACGGTGATCCTGTCCTTCGCGGCGGCCCTGGGCATCAGTGCCCTGGCCTTCCGCCACGTGTTCGACTACGCGGGCGAGTCCACGGACTTCCCGCTGTTCGTGTTCGTCTTCCTGGTGGCCCTCGGCATCGACTACAACATCTTCCTGACCACCCGCATCCGCGAGGAGGCGGCCCACGGAGGCACCCGCGCGGGCGTGATCACGGGTCTGGCCGCGACCGGCGCGGTCATCACCTCCGCCGGTCTGGTCCTGGCCGGCACCTTCGCCGCCCTCGGCACCCTGCCGATGGTCGCCTTCGCGGAGATCGGCTTCACGGTGGCGCTGGGCGTCCTGCTGGATACGTTCATCGTGCGGTCGGTGCTGGTGACGTCCCTGTTCCTGGACGTGGGCGAGAAGGTGTGGTGGCCCAGCAAACTGGCCAACGGTGAGCCGACCGACCCAGGGGCGCGGGGAACCGCGCGACCCGCCACGACGGCGCCGCGGACACCCGACTAGATCACCCTGTCATACGGATGACCGCCATATACATGGCATCGGTGCCGTGCACATGCGGCCACAACTGAACGTCCGGCCCCTCCCCCAGCTCCGGCACGCCGGGGAACAACGGCCGCGCATCGACCAGCTCGGCGGACGGCCACTGCTTGAGCACGTCCTCGACAACGGCCCTCGTCTCCGCGAGATGAGGCGAACAGGTCGCGTATCCGACGACTCCGCCCACCCGGACGGAGTCCAGCGCGGTGCTCAACAACCCCCGCTGCAATGGCCCGAACCCCTCCAGATCCTCGGGCCGACGCCGCCACCGAGCCTCCGGCCGCCGCCGCAACGCCCCGAGTCCCGTGCACGGCACATCCATCAGCACCCGGTCAAAACTCCTCGGCTGCCACGGCGGCCGGGTCCCGTCCGCGGCGATGACCTGGTACGGCCCGGGATTCCCGGCGAGCGCCTTGGCGACGAGCCCGGCCCGATGCGGCTGCTTCTCGGAGGCGAGCAGCACGGCCCCGCGCTCGGCGGCCAGTGCGGCGAGCAGCGCGGCCTTGCCGCCCGGCCCCGCGCACCCGTCGAGCCACTTCTCGTCCCGGCCCTCGACAGGCACGTTCGCGAGGGCCAGCGCGACGAGCTGACTCCCCTCGTCCTGCACCCCGGCCCGGCCTTCCCGTACGGCGTCGACGGCACCGGGCTCACCGCCCTCGGACAGCCGTACGGCATACGGCGACCAGCGCCCTGCCACGGCGGACTCCTCGCGGAGCAGTTCCTCGGCGGTGGACCGCCCCGGCCGGGCGACGAGGGTCACCTCGGGCCGCTCGTTGTCGGCCTCCAGCAGCCGCTCGATGCCGGCCCGCCCGCCGCCGAGGGAGTCCCACAGCGCGGAGACCACCCAGCGGGGGTGGGAGTGGACGACGGCGAGATGGTCCTCGGGATCGTCCTCGTAGGGCGGAGCCACTTTGGCGATCCACCCGTCGAGGTCGTCCTGCGCGATCTTCCGCAGCACGGCGTTGACGAACTTGGCGCGTCCGTCCCCGAGTACGACCCGCGCGAGCTCGACGGAGGCGGACACGGCGGCGTGCGTCGGGATACGTGTCCCGAGCAGCTGATGCGCCCCGAGGCTCAGCACGTCGAGCACCGGCGGATCGACCTCGCGGAGCGGCCGGTCGACACACTCGGCGATGATCGCGTCGTACGTCCCCTGCCGGCGCAGTGTCCCGTACACGAGCTCGGTGGCGAGCGCAGCGTCCCGCGCCTCGAAGCCGCCCTTCTCCCGCGCCTTCCGCAACAGCGGCGGCAGGACGAGGTTGGCGTACGCGTCCCGCTCGTCCACGGCCCGCAGCGCCTCGAAGGCGAGGATGCGGACGGGGTCCTTCTGGGGCCGACGGTAGGGCTTGCCGGTTTTGTGGGGCCGACGGGGCTGGTCGCTCACGAAAAAGGTGCTCCGGGTTCAAGGTCTGGTGACGCCCCAAGCGTACGTCCGCGGGAGGCGACGTCACCCTTCGAGGCCGGGGTGATCGCGAGACGGGATGTCACACGCGGGAGCCGGGCACCGCCACGCGACGGAGCGCGACCCCGGCACGCCGACAACCGACGCCGCGCGACTCGGGCCTCTTGCCCGCGCGACTTGCCCAAGACACAGGCACCCCAAGAACCCACGCCACCGGCCACCGCCGCAACCACCACCCGATCCACCGACCACCGCCGCACGACGGAGCCTGGACCCCGGCGCTCCGACGACCGACGCCACCCGACCGGCAGGCGCGCCTTCCGGCATCCCGCCCTCACGTTCGCCGTCCTGACCACCGTCGGCAGCCTGGTCCGGCGCCACCGGCCGTTCCGGAGACCGGCGCCCTGCGGCTCACCGTCGCCGTCACCGACCATGCTGACAGGCCGCGCCGGCGCCGGCGCGTCACCCGCCGACGGTCTCCCCGTCCGAGATCCTGACGCCCCGCGCCCAGTCCGCGGCCTTCATCGGCTTCTTCCCTTGTGCCTGCACCCACAGCAGCTCGACGCCGTACGACCCGGTACCGACGTGGACGCTGTTCTTGCCGACGGCGAGGGCGCCGGGGGCGAGATCCGTCCGGTCGGGAACCGGCTGGACCTGGATGAGCTTGAGCCGCTCGCCGCGGAAGGTCGTCCAGGCACCGGGCGAGGGGTGGCAACCTCGCACGATCCGGTCCACCCGCAGGGCAGGCGCGGCCCAGTCGACCCGCGCGTCCTCGACGGTGATCTTCGGAGCGACGGTGATGCCCTCCGACGGCTGCGGTACGGGCTTCAGCGCGCCGTCGGCGATACCGTCCATGGTCGCGGCGAGCAGCCCCGCACCGGCGAAGGCGAGCCGGGTCAGCAGGTCACCACTGGTGTCGGTGTGCCGGATCTCCTCGGTGACGGTGCCGTAGACGGGCCCGGAGTCGAGCCCCTCCTCGATGAGGAACGTCGAAGCGCCCGTGATCTCGTCCCCCGCCATGATGGAGTGCTGCACAGGAGCGGCCCCACGCCAGGCGGGCAGCAGCGAGAAGTGCAGGTTGACCCAGCCATGGGCGGGGATGTCGAGGGCGACTCGGGGCAGAAGGGCGCCGTAGGCGACGACGGGGCAGCAGTCCGGGGCGATCTCACGAAGCCGCTCGAGGAACTCCGGATCCCGCGGCTTGACGGGCTTCAGCACCTCGATCCCCGCCTCCTCGGCCCGCTCCGCGACCGGGCTCGCGACCAGCCGGCGCCCCCGCCCGGCCGGCGCGTCCGGCCGCGTGACGACGGCGGCGACCTCATGCCGCCCGGAGGCGATGAGAGCGTCCAGAGCGGGAACGGCGACCTCGGGAGTACCGGCGAAGACGAGCTTCATGGGTGGACAGGGCCTCTCGGACGGGTGACTCGGACGGGTGACGACGGGCAACACACAAGTCTATGGCGAGCTCCGACCGCCGCACGGCCGGAGAGGGACCCCAGCGGCGAGACCCGTGTTCCCGATCAAGGCGCGAACTCCCCGCCCCCGGCGCACGCATATGCCGGTACGCCCCCACTGCGTGACCAGCGGAGCGTAAACGCGTTGGTCAAGAAAGAGTTGACCACAACGGGCCGCGATCGCGGCCCCATCCTTTTCAACGCCGGTTCGAGAGGCTTGTTCATGGCCGACCACGCAACCCACGACGCCCAGGCTCGGGCCAGCCTGCACTTGCTGGTGCGGGACATCGAGCGGGTCCGCCGGCAGGTGGACGCACTGCGCACCCTGACCGCCCAGTTGGGCAACGTCTACCGCCCGCGCCGCTCCGGCCCCTCCACGGGCTTCGTCGTCTACGGACGCGCCCCCGCCCCCACGGTCCGTCTCGCGCAGGAACTGCGGGACAGTGTCGAGACCCTGGTGACGGCCGCGGTCGACTTCGACCGCTCACTCGGCTTCTCGTGGGACGCGGTGGGCTCCGCCCTCGGCGTCACCAAGCAGGCGGTCCACCGTCGTTACGGCGCCCGCCGCGCCGCGGCCCAGGCGACAGCCGACGCCGAACGGGCCACGGAGACCTCGGGGGCCCGCACGGTCAGTGTCAACACCGGCATCCCCACGGTGCCTGCGGTTCCGACCGTTCCCGCGGCCCGCTCCATGCCGACCCAGCCCACCGCGGGCAGCCCCACGCTCCGCGACGAGGCAAGACCCACCGCCTTCCCCGGCCCTCGCAACGGCTGACCTACTCCCCCCTCGCTGCCCTCCCACCCCACGACCGGGAGGGCAGACGCATGTCCTCACACACCCGCGTCCCACGGCCACACCATCGCGTGAGCCCCCTGTCCCCGCGTCCAGATCGTCCGGCCCACCTCTCGCACCCGCCCCCGACCGTCACCCAATGTCAGGCGGATCGATCCGCACCCACACCGCTGCCTCACCTCCGCTCCCGCCCCGAGCCATCCGCGTGGCCTGCGCCGACTTGAGTGCAGACGCCAACGCCGCCCCCCTTCCCGGCGGCACCCGCACAAGCACCCGCTCCCACCGCTCCCCCACCGGTGGCGCCCCCACCCTCCGAGGCCCCCCCGCCACCGTCACCGGCAACGGCACAGGCCCCAACACCTCCGCCTCACCAGGCAGTTCCACGGCCGTCAGAAACTCGGCAAGCGCCTCCCCCGTCCCCGACACCGCGGCCATCCGCGACACCGGCGGAAACCCCAACTCGGCCCGCTCCCCCAACTCCCGGACCGCATGCCCCACGGGGTCCCACCGCACCAGCGCCTGCACAGGCCGCAGTGTGGGCTCGGCAACCACCACCACCGTGCCCCCGGCCTCCTGCGCCCGCACCAGCGCCGACGCCGCGATCCACCGCCGTAGCGCATCCTCCCCGGCCCGCAGATCCGGCCGCCCGAGCATGGCCCACCCGTCCAGCAACAACGCCGCCGCATACCCGCCCTCGGCGACTGGCTCCGCCCCCGGCGTGCTCACCACCAGCGCCGGCGCCCCCGGCACGGTGTCCAGCACATGTTCACGCCCGGACGTCCGCACCGGAACAGCCGGAAACGCCCGCCCCAACTCCTCCGCGGTACGCCGGGCCCCCACCACCTGCGCCCGCAACCGGAAGCCGCCGCACTCCGGACAGTGCCAGGCCCCCTCCTCGCGTCCACACCACCCGCACCGCAGCGCCGCCCCGGACTCCTGCCCCTCCAACGGCCCGGCACAATGCCGACATCGCGCGGGCTCCCGGCAGTTGGCGCAGGCCATCCGCGGCACATACCCCCGGCGCGGCACCTGCACGAGCACCGGCCCGTGCCGCAAGCCCTCCCTGACGGCCTGCCAGGCGAGCGTGGGCAGCCGGGCCGCCCGAGCCGCCTCGTCCCGGGCGAGATCCTGGTCCCCCACGGTCCGCACCAGCGGAGCGACGGCCCGCACCTGCTCCCGCGAGGCGATGAGCGGCCGCGCCCAGCCGCTCTCCACAAGCTGCGCGGCCTCCACCGTGCAGCTCCAACTCCCCAGCAGAAAGCCGCACTTGTCCTGCGCGGCACGCAACAGCAGCACCTCACGCGCATGCGGCTGCGGGGCATGCGGCTCGCTGTGACTGTCGTCGCCGTCGTCCCAGAGCGCGACGAGCCCCAGGTCCCGCACCGGGGCGAACATGGCGGCCCTCGTCCCGACCACGGCCCGCACGGCCCCCCGCCGCACGGCCAGCCACTCCCGATACCGCTTCTCGGGCCCGGCGTCGGCGGTCAGGACCGCATGCCGCCCCTCGCCCAGCACCGAGGTCAGCGCGGCGTCGACCCGCGCGACGGCCCGCCCGTCCGGCACGACGACCAGCGCCCCCCGCCCCGAGGCCAAGGTCGCGGCAACGGCCCGCGCCAGTTCCTCACTCCACTCCGGCCCGGGCAGGGCGTTCCACACCGCGCGCGGTGCACCTCCCGAGGCCAGCGACTCCAGAAACGCGTCCCCCCGCTCATACCGCCCCCAGGAGCCCACCGCGGGCGCCGCGGGCAGCGGCAACGGCTCGGGCGAAGGCCGCTGCTCGGCCCGAGCGCTACGCGGCGGGACGGCAAGCTGCAGCACATCCGCCAGACTCCCCGCATACCGGTCGGCGACGGCCCGAGCGAGCCCCAGAAGCTCCTCGCTGAGCACCGGCTCCGGCGAGACGACCTGAGCAAGCGCCGCCAGCGGCCCGGAGTAGTCCGACTCGGCGAGCCGCTCGACCAGAAACCCGTCGATCAGCCCCCCACCCTCACGCCGCCCTTCCCGGACCCGCCCACGCCCGGCACCGAACCGCACCCGCACCCGCACCCCCGGCTGCGCATCCGCGTCGAGTTCCTCGGGCACGGCGTAGTCGAAGTACCGGTCAAGATGCAGCACTCCCTTGTCGACCAGTACCCGCGCGACCGGCAGCTCCTTGGCCAACGCGGCCCCCCGCCACGTCCGCGGCTTGGCCCGCGGCACCTTGGCGTTCCGCACACTCTCCCGAATCAAGGCAAGCTGCTCGGGCTGCGCTCCTTCGGCGCCACCGTCCACGGACCCGTTCTCGCTGCTCACGCTTGCATTCTTACCAAACCCCACTGACAACTGACGCCGCCCGAACCCGAAGGGGCCCTTCCCGCGGGCATGCACGTCCGGCTGGTGACGCGCCGAGGCCCGGCACCCCAAGGGGACACCGGGCCTCGCGGCAAACCGCAGGGGGCTTACTTATGGACCTACAGACCCGCGGCCTTCTTCAGCGCCTCCACACGGTCCGTCTTCTCCCACGTGAACTCGGGCAGCTCACGGCCGAAGTGGCCGTACGCCGCCGTCAGGGAGTAGATCGGGCGCAGCAGGTCCAGGTCGCGGATGATGGCGGCCGGACGGAGGTCGAAGACCTCGTCGATGGCCTTCTCGATCTTCTCGGTGTCGATCGTCGCGGTACCGAAGGTCTCCACGAACAGGCCCACGGGCTCGGCCTTGCCGATGGCGTAGGCGACCTGGACCTCGCAGCGGGAGGCGAGACCCGCGGCGACGACGTTCTTGGCGACCCAGCGCATGGCGTACGCGGCCGAGCGGTCGACCTTGGACGGGTCCTTGCCGGAGAAGGCGCCGCCGCCGTGGCGGGCCATGCCGCCGTACGTGTCGATGATGATCTTGCGGCCGGTCAGGCCGGCGTCGCCCATCGGGCCGCCGATCTCGAAGCGGCCGGTGGGGTTGACCAGGAGGCGGTAGCTCTCCGTGTCCAGCTTGATGCCGTCGTCCAGGAGCGCCTTCAGCTCCGGCTCGACGACGAACTCGCGGATGTCCGGGGCGAGCAGGGAGTCCAGGTCGATGTCGGACGCGTGCTGCGAGGAGACGACGACCGTGTCGAGACGGACGGCCTTGTCGCCGTCGTACTCGATGGTGACCTGCGTCTTGCCGTCGGGGCGCAGGTAGGGGATGGTGCCGTTCTTGCGGACCTCGGAGAGGCGCTTCGCCAGGCGGTGCGCCAGGAAGATCGGCAGCGGCATCAGGGTGGGGGTCTCGTCCGTCGCGTAGCCGAACATCAGACCCTGGTCGCCCGCACCCTGGCGGTCGAGCTCGTCCTCGTCGCCCTCGACCCGGTTCTCGTACGCCGTGTCGACGCCCTGCGCGATGTCCGGGGACTGCGCGCCGATCGACACCGAGACACCGCAGGAGGCGCCGTCGAAGCCCTTCTTCGAGGAGTCGTAACCGATCTCCAGGATCTTGTCGCGCACCAGCTGGGCGATCGGCGCGTAGGTCTTGGTGGTGACCTCACCGGCCACATGCACCAGGCCGGTCGTGATCAGGGTCTCGACCGCGACCCGGGACGTCGGGTCCTCCTTGAGGAGCGCGTCGAGGATGGTGTCACTGATCTGGTCAGCGATCTTGTCGGGGTGGCCCTCGGTCACAGACTCCGAGGTGAACAGACGACGGGACACAACGCTCCCTGGGGTTGCAGCGGCTGCTGGCTGATCATTGGCGGACTGGCTCGGGGGCTGCGCCCGGCATCGTCCGAGAACAGTTTATCGGTCGTGCTCGGCCACCGGCTCCCCCGTCTCGCCACTCGGGAGTGCTGTGACCTGCGGCACGGGCATTGTGCCCAATGACGAGCGGGCTTGGCCAGGGGCGCCACGCCTCTGTGGCAGAGGTTTGTGGGGACCGAGAAGCGAATGAAACATTCACGTGAGGCGCTGTGCCACCAGGTCCCACACGGTTTCGGCCAGGAACTCCTTCGGGCCGTGCGGTACCGCGGTCTCGCTGCCGTCGGCGCCCAGCACCACGGCCTCGTTCTCCTCCGACCCGAAGGTCTTGCGCTCCCCCACCTCGTTGACGACGAGGAGGTCGCAGCCCTTGCGGCGCAGTTTCGTACGACCGTTGGCCAGGACGTCGTCGGTCTCGGCGGCGAAGCCGACTATCACCTGGCCGGGGCGGGCGCGCTCGGCCGAGATCTCGGCGAGGATGTCCGGATTCCGCACCAGGACGATCGGCTCGGGGTCCTGACCGTCCTTCTTCTTGATCTTTCCGGCCGCGTATGTCTGCGGGCGGAAGTCCGCGACCGCCGCCGCCATGACGACCGCGTCGGCGTCGGCGGCCGCCTTCAGGACCGCCTCGCGCAGCTGCACGGCCGTCCCCACGGGGACGACATCCACGCCCGCCGGGTCCGGCATACCGGTGTTCGCCGCGAGCAGGGTGACCCGGGCGCCGCGCGCGGCGGCGGTGCGGGCGAGGGCGTAGCCCTGCTTGCCGGAGGAGCGGTTGCCGAGGAACCGGACGGGGTCGAGGGGCTCGCGGGTGCCGCCGGCGCTCACGACCACGTGCCGGCCCTTGAGGTCGGGCTCGGTGACGCCCCGGGCCAGCACCCGGCGGCAGACCTCGAAGATCTCGGCGGGTTCCGGCAGCCGGCCCTTGCCGGTGTCGACGCCGGTCAGCCGGCCGACGGCCGGCTCGATCACGATCGCACCGCGTCGGCGCAGTGTCTGCACGTTCTCCTGGGTGGCCGGGTGCTCCCACATCTCGGTGTGCATGGCGGGCGCGAAGACGACCGGGCAGCGGGCCGTCAGGAGGGTGTTGGTGAGGAGGTCGTCCGCCAGGCCGTGCGCCGCCCTGGCGAGGGTGTCCGCGGTCGCCGGGGCCACGACCACCAGGTCGGCGTGCTGCCCGATACGGACGTGCGGGACCTCGTGGACGTCATCCCAGACCTCGGTCGAGACCGGCTTGCCGGAAAGGGCGGACCAGGTGGCGGCGCCCACGAAGTGCAGTGCGGAGGCGGTGGGGACGACGCGGACGTCGTGGCCGGACTCCGTGAGCCTTCTCAGCAGCTCACAGGCCTTGTACGCGGCGATGCCGCCACTGACCCCCAGCACGACCTTCGGCTTGTCCACCGTCTCTCCCCGTCTCTCCCCGCTCGGCAACGTACGACTGCGACGTACGGGTCCATCACACACCACAGGCCCGACAGTCGCGCTGCCGGGCCTGTGGATAAGTCAGCGAAAAGCTGAAAGTACTACTACTGCGCCGGGCCCTCGACGGCCTCGGACGTCAGCAGACCCGCGTTGATCTCGCGCAGGGCGATCGAGAGCGGCTTCTCGTGGACATGGGTGTCCACCAGCGGACCGACGTACTCAAGCAGGCCCTCACCGAGCTGCGAGTAGTACGCGTTGATCTGGCGGGCCCGCTTGGCCGCGTAGATCACGAGGCTGTACTTCGAGTCCGTGGCCTCGAGGAGCTCGTCGATCGGCGGGTTGATGATGCCCTCGGGCGCGGAGATGGAAGAGGACACGCTCTACCTTCCGATGGATGGGAAAGATTCAGTGCGAAGGATCAAGCCTCAACGAGCAGGCGGGATCACACCACATCCACCAAGGCTAGCAGCTCGCGCGCCACGTCCTCGACGGAGGTGTTGACCAAGGTCACATCGAACTCGGGTTCAGCCGCCAGTTCGATCTTTGCCGCCTCCAGGCGGCGTTCGATCACCTCGGGCGGCTCGGTGCCACGTCCGGTGAGTCTGCGCACGAGCTCCTCCCAGGAGGGAGGAGCCAGGAACACCAACTGGGCGTCCGTCATGGACTCACGGACCTGCCGGGCGCCCTGGAGGTCGATCTCCAGCAGGACGGGCTCACCCGCCTCCAGCCGCTCCAGCACGGCCGCACGCGGCGTGCCGTAGCGGTTGCCGGCGAATTCCGCCCACTCCAGCAGCTCACCGTTGGCGATCAGCTTGTCCATCTCCTCGTCGGTGACGAAGAAGTACTGGACACCGTGCTTCTCGCCGGGGCGGGGCTTGCGGGTCGTCGCCGACACCGAGAGCCAGACCTCGGGGTGTTCCTTGCGCATATGGGCGACGACCGTGCTCTTGCCGACCCCTGAGGGGCCGGAGAGCACGGTCAGCCGCGGACGTTCACTCATGCAGCGATTATTCCAGCAATCCCGGAGTGCCCGGGACTCCCTTCCCGGAGTGACCCGGTTCAGGAACCGGTGCTGCCGAACTCACGCTCCAGCGAAGCGATCTGGTTGGAGCCGAGGCCGCGTACACGACGGCTCTCGGAGATGCCGAGTCGCTCCATGATCTGCTTGGCGCGGACCTTGCCCACGCCCGGCAGGGACTCGAGCAGGGCGGAGACCTTCATCTTGCCGATGACGTCGTTCTCCTGGCCCTGCTTGATGACCTCGTGAAGGGAGGCGCCGGAGTGCTTGAGTCGATTCTTGACCTCGGCCCGCTCCCGGCGAGCCGCGGCGGCCTTTTCGAGCGCGGCTGCGCGCTGTTCAGGGGTAAGGGGCGGAAGAGCCACGCCTACGTCACCTCGGATGTCGATCTTGTCGGATACGGACCGGTGAGGAACCTAGTCGCCCCACACCTGGGGAGCCACGAGCAACACGCTTGCCCGTTCACTCTGCGTCGGAGACTAGCGGGCAAGTCCGCCAGAGTCAGCGAGAACAGCGGAAAAGTCCTGGTCAGCCTCCGCCAGGTCGGACATTTCTGACATATTGCCCCGGATTTGAGGATGTATTCAGACTCAAGCGGGCCTCGAACCACGCGTCTGAGGACTCGAACGGGGGTGTCGAACATCCGCGACGACCGTCGCGGATGCCTCAGCCCGTCCTTGACGGACGCCTCAGCCCGTCGGCAGCGCGGACCTGATCTCGTCCGCGAACCGCTCGGCGGACGCGCGCAGCGCACCGACGTCGGGACCGTGCCTCAGCACGCCCCGGCTGACGTTCGGGACGACGTTGTGGATCGCCGCACCGAAGACCCCGGGGAGATCGGCCGGAGTGGCCCCCTGGGCCCCGACGCCGGGTGCGAGGAGCGGACCGTTGATGTCCAGGTCGTAGGACGACAGATCGCCGAGCGTGGCCCCGACGACGGCACCGAAGGACCCCAGGGGCTCCTCCCCCGTGTTCTCGGCGGCCAGATGGGCCAGCATGGTCGCGCCGACGTTCCGGCCGTCCGCGCGGACGGCGTGCTGCACCTCGCCGCCCTCCGGGTTGGACGTCAGCGCGAGCACGAACAGGCCCGCGCCGCTCTCGCGCGCCAGCACGACGGCCGGCGAGAGCGAGCCGTAACCGAGGTACGGCGACACGGTCAGCGCATCCGAGAACAGCGGGGAGTCCTTGCGCAGGAAGGCCTCGGCGTACGCGGCCATGGTCGAGCCGATGTCACCGCGCTTGGCGTCCATGAGGACCAGCGCCCCGGCCGCCCGGGCCTCCTGGACGGTCTTCTCCAGTACGGCGACACCGCGCGAGCCGAAGCGCTCGAAGAACGCGCTCTGGGGCTTGAACACGGCGACCCGGTCGGACAGCGCCTCCACGACCGTGCGGCTGAACCGCTCCAGACCGGCCACGTCGTCGTTCAGGCCCCACTCGGTGAGCAGTGAGGCGTGCGGGTCGATCCCCACGCACAGCGGGCCGCGCTCGTCCATGGCTCGGCGCAGGCGTGCGCCGAAGGGCTCGGTCATACCGTCTTCCTCACGTCGGCGCCGACCGCGTCGGCGAGAGTGGCGTACGGGCTAGTGCGCAGGCGCGCGGCGAGCCCCTTGTGGATGGCCCGGCCCCAGAAGGGACCCTCGTAGATGAACGCGCTGTAGCCCTGGACCAGCGTGGCGCCCGCCAGGATGCGCTGCCAGGCGTCCTCGGCGTCCTGGACGCCACCGACGCCCACCAGGGTGATCCGGTCGCCCACGCGCGCGTACAGGCGCCTCAGGACCTCCAGGGAGCGCGCCTTGAGGGGTGCTCCGGACAGGCCGCCCGTCTCGTTCACCAACGCGGGTCCGGATGTCAGACCGAGTCCTTCGCGCGCGATGGTCGTGTTGGTGGCGATGATGCCGTCCAGGCCGAGTTCGACTGCCAGGTCGGCGACCGCGTCGACGTCCTCGTCGGCGAGGTCGGGTGCGATCTTCACCAGGAGCGGGACGCGACGGGAGGCCACCATGCGGTCGGCGGCCTCGCGGACAGCGGTCAGGAGCGGCCGCAGATGGTCGACCGCCTGGAGGTTGCGCAGGCCGGGCGTGTTGGGCGACGACACGTTCACGACCAGGTAGTCGGCGTACGGCGCCAGCCGCTCCGCCGACTTCACGTAGTCACCGATCGCCTCGGCCTCCGGGACGGCCTTGGTCTTGCCGATGTTGACGCCCACCACGGTCTTGAAAACCGGCTCACGGGAGGCCAGGCGGGCCGCCACGGCCAGCGAGCCCTCGTTGTTGAAGCCCATGCGGTTGATGAGCGCGCGGTCCTGTACCAGGCGGAACAGCCGCTTCTTGGGGTTGCCCGGCTGGGCCTCCCCGGTCACCGTGCCGATCTCGACGTGGTCGAAGCCCAGCATCGTCAAGCCGTCGATCGCGACCGCGTTCTTGTCGAAGCCTGCGGCCAGTCCGAAGGGGCCGTGCATGCGCAGCCCGAAGGCCTCGGTGCGCAGCTCCTTGTGGCGGGGTGCGAGAGCGGCCGCGACGAACGTGCGCAGCACGGGAACGCTGGCGGCGAGGCGGATCCACCGGAAGGCCAGGTGATGGGCCTGCTCGGGGTCCAGGCGTTTGAAGACGAGATTGAAAAAGATCTTGTACATGGTGTCCTCACCAAGAGGGGGACACCGTTTCCGGTGTCCCCCTCAGGGCTGCTAGTCGCGGGCCGCGGTCAGGTGTTCCGCGTGTTCCTGGAGCGAACGGACGCCCACATCACCGTGGTTGAGGGCGTCGATGCCCTGGACGGCGGCGGCGAGCGCCTGAACCGTCGTCAGACACGGGACCGACCGCGCCACGGCCGCCGTACGGATCTCGTAGCCGTCGAGGCGGCCGCCGGTGCCGTACGGGGTGTTGACGATGAGGTCGACCTCGCCGTCGTGGATGAGCTGGACGATGGTCTTCTCGCCGTTCGGGCCGGTGCCCTCGGACTGCTTGCGCACGACGGTGGCGTTGATGCCGTTGCGCTTGAGGACCTCGGCCGTGCCGGAGGTGGCGAGCAGCTCGAATCCGTGCGCGACCAGTTCGCGCGCGGGGAAGATCATCGAGCGCTTGTCGCGGTTGGCGACCGAGATGAACGCACGCCCCTTGGTGGGCAGCGGACCGTAGGCGCCCGCCTGCGACTTGGCGTACGCCGTGCCGAAGACGGAGTCGATGCCCATGACCTCGCCGGTGGAGCGCATCTCCGGGCCGAGGACCGTGTCGACGCCGCGGCCGTGGATGTCGCGGAAGCGCGACCACGGCATGACGGCCTCCTTCACGGAGATCGGCGCGTCCAGCGGAAGTTCGCCGCCGTCGCCGTTGGCCGGAAGCAGGCCCTCGGCGCGCAGTTCGGCGACGGTCGCTCCCAGCGAGATCCGGGCGGCGGCCTTGGCAAGCGGCACGGCGGTCGCCTTCGAGGTGAAGGGGACGGTGCGGGACGCGCGCGGGTTGGCCTCCAGGACGTAGAGGATGTCACCGGCCATGGCGAACTGGATGTTGATCAGACCCCGGACGCCCACCCCGCGCGCGATGGCCTCGGTGGAGGCCCGCAGGCGCTTGATGTCGAAGCCGCCCAGCGTGATCGGCGGCAGTGCGCACGCCGAGTCGCCGGAGTGGATGCCGGCCTCCTCGATGTGCTCCATCACGCCGCCCAGGTAGAGCTCCTGGCCGTCGTAGAGGGCGTCGACGTCGATCTCGATGGCGTCGTCGAGGAACCGGTCGACCAGGACCGGGCGCGAGGGGCTGATCTCGGTGGACTCGGCGATGTAGGCCTCGAGGCGGGTCTCGTCGTAGACGATCTCCATGCCGCGGCCGCCGAGGACGTAGGAGGGCCGTACGAGGACCGGGTAGCCGATCTCGTCCGCGATGGCCTTGGCGCCGGCGAAGGTGGTGGCGGTGCCGTGCTTGGGGGCCGGGAGGCCCGCCTCGGCGAGGACACGGCCGAAGGCGCCGCGGTCCTCGGCGGCGTGGATCGCCTCGGGCGGGGTGCCCACGACCGGCACGCCGTTGTCCTTGAGCGCCTGCGCCAGACCCAGCGGGGTCTGCCCGCCCAGCTGCACGATCACACCCGCGACCGGACCGGCCTGCTGCTCCGCGTGGACGATCTCCAGGACGTCCTCGAGCGTGAGCGGCTCGAAGTACAGCCGGTCGGAGGTGTCGTAGTCGGTGGAGACGGTCTCGGGGTTGCAGTTGACCATCACCGTCTCGTACCCGGCGTCGGACAGCGCGAAGGAGGCGTGCACGCAGGAGTAGTCGAACTCGATGCCCTGGCCGATGCGGTTCGGGCCGGAGCCCAGGATGATCACCGCGGGCTTGGTCCGGGACGCGACCTCGCTCTCCTCGTCGTAGGAGGAGTAGAAGTACGGCGTCTTCGCGGCGAACTCGGCCGCGCAGGTGTCGACGGTCTTGTAGACCGGGCGCACACCGAGTGCGTGCCGCACCTCGCGCACCACGTCCTCGCGCAGGCCCCGGATCTCGCCGATCTGCTGGTCGGAGAAGCCGTGCCGCTTGGCCTCGGCGAGGAGATCGGCGTCCAAACGCTCAGCGGAGGCCAGCTCGTCCGCGGTCTCCTTGATCAGGAAGAGCTGGTCGACGAACCAGGGGTCGATCTTCGTGTACTCGAAGACCTCCTCCGGGGTGGCGCCCGCGCGGATGGCCTGCATGACGGTGTTGACGCGGCCGTCGGTGGGCCGTACGGCCTCCTCCAGGAGGGCGGTCTTGTCGCCGGGCTCGCCCACGAAGGTGAACTGGCTGCCCTTCTTCTCCAGCGAGCGCAGTGCCTTCTGGAAGGCCTCGGTGAAGTTGCGGCCGATCGCCATGGCCTCGCCGACCGACTTCATGGTCGTGGTCAGCGTGGAGTCTGCGGACGGGAACTTCTCGAACGCGAAGCGCGGGGCCTTCACGACCACGTAGTCGAGCGTGGGCTCGAAGGAGGCCGGGGTCTTCTCCGTGATGTCGTTCGGGATCTCGTCGAGCGTGTAGCCGACGGCCAGCTTGGCGGCGATCTTGGCGATCGGGAAGCCGGTCGCCTTGGACGCGAGGGCCGAGGACCGGGACACGCGCGGGTTCATCTCGATGACGATGATGCGGCCGTCATCCGGGTCGACCGCGAACTGGATGTTGCAGCCGCCGGTGTCGACGCCGACCTCGCGGATGATCGCGATGCCGATGTCACGCAGTCGCTGGTACTCGCGGTCGGTCAGGGTCATCGCGGGCGCGACGGTGATCGAGTCGCCGGTGTGGACGCCCATCGGGTCGAAGTTCTCGATGGAGCAGACGACCACGACATTGTCGTTCTTGTCGCGCATCAGCTCCAGCTCGTACTCCTTCCAGCCGAGGATGGACTCCTCCAGGAGCACCTCGGTGGTCGGGGAGAGCGTGAGGCCCTGTCCGGCGATGCGGCGCAGCTCCTCCTCGTTGTGGGCGAAGCCGGAGCCGGCGCCGCCCATGGTGAAGGAGGGCCGGACGACGACCGGGTAACCGCCGAGCTGCTCGACGCCCTTCAGGACGTCGTCCATCGAGTGGCAGATGTAGGACCGGGCGGACTCGCCGTGCCCGATCTTCTCGCGGACGGCCTCCACGACGTCCTTGAAGAGGTCGCGGTCCTCGCCCTTGTTGATGGCTTCGACGTTGGCGCCGATGAGTTCGACACCGTACTTCTCCAGCACACCCTGCTCGTGCATGGAGATCGCGGTGTTGAGGGCGGTCTGGCCGCCCAGTGTCGGCAGCAGCGCGTCCGGCCGCTCCTTGGCGATGATCTTCTCGACGAACTCCGGGGTGATCGGCTCGACATAGGTGGCGTCGGCGATCTCCGGGTCGGTCATGATCGTCGCCGGGTTGGAGTTGACCAGGATCACCCTGAGGCCCTCGGCCTTCAGGACCCGGCACGCCTGCGTGCCGGAGTAGTCGAACTCGGCGGCCTGGCCGATGACGATCGGGCCGGAGCCGATGACCAGGACGGACTGGATATCGGTGCGCTTAGGCACGCTGGCCCTCCATCAGAACTGTGTTCATCAAAGACGTGAAGCGGTCGAACAGGTAGGCGGCGTCGTGCGGACCCGCTGCCGCTTCGGGGTGGTACTGGACGGAGAAGGCCGGCTGGTCGAGCAGCTGGAGTCCCTCCACGACGTTGTCGTTCAAGCAGACGTGCGAGACCTCCACGCGCCCGAACCTGGTCTCGCTGACCTTGTCGAGCGGCGCGTCCACGGCGAATCCGTGGTTGTGCGCGGTGACCTCGACCTTGCCGGTGGTCCGGTCCTGCACGGGCTGGTTGATGCCCCGGTGGCCGTACTTCAGCTTGTAGGTGCCGAAGCCCAGCGCACGGCCGAGGATCTGGTTGCCGAAGCAGATGCCGAACAGGGGCGTCCTGCGCTCCAGGACGGCGGTCATCAGCGCGACCGGTCCGTCGGCGGTGGCCGGGTCGCCGGGCCCGTTGGAGAAGAAGACCCCGTCGGGGGCGACGGCGTAGACGTCCTCCGCGGTGGCCGTGGCCGGCAGTACGTGCACCTCGATGCCGCGCTCGGCCATGCGGTGCGGGGTCATGCCCTTGATGCCGAGGTCGATCGCGGCGACCGTGAACTTCTTCTCACCGACCGCGGGGACGACGTACGCCTCCTTGGTGGCGACCTCCTCGTAGAGCGAGGCGCCCTTCATGTGCGGCTGGGCCTGCACGCGCGCGACGAGCTCGGGCTCGGCGGCGATCGCCTCGCCGGAGAAGATCCCGGCGCGCATCGAGCCGCGCTCGCGCAGGTGTCGGGTGAGTGCGCGGGTGTCGATGCCGGAGATCCCGACGATGTCCTGTGCGACCAGCTCGTCGTCGAGGGAGCGCTTGGCGCGCCAGTTGGACGGCACGCGCGCGGGGTCGCGCACGACGTAGCCGGAGACCCAGATGCGGCTCGACTCGTCGTCCTCGTCGTTCCAGCCGGTGTTGCCGATCTGCGGGGCGGTCGCGACGACGATCTGGCGGTCGTACGACGGGTCGGTCAGGGTCTCCTGGTAGCCGGTCATGCCGGTGGAGAAGACGGCCTCGCCGAAGGTCTCCCCCACGGCCCCGTAGGAACGGCCGCGGAAGATCCGGCCGTCCTCCAGGACGAGTACCGCAGGAGCCTTCGAGGCCCCCCTTGTGGAGGTCGTCATCGTGCGCCTTCCGTTTCCGTCTTGTTGATCATGGAGTTAATGGCGTCGACCCAGTCGGTGTGCTCGGCCGCGTGGTCGGAGCGGAACCCTGAGTCGATCAGACGCTCGCCGTGGGCCCAGGTCACCACGAGGAGCCCGCCCTCGGTCAGTACCTTGCCTGCGATGCCCTTGCCGAGCACCGCCTCCCGCAGGGCCTCGCGCGGGATGAAGAAGTCGGTCGCGCCGGGGCGCACGACGTCCAGTCCCGCGTCCGTCAACGTGAGCTCGACCCGGCTGCGGGTGCCCAGGCCGTGCGCCACGATCCGGTCGAGCCACTGCCCCGCGGTGGTGGAGCCGTGGTAGCGGCCGCTCATGCCCAGTCTCGCCGGGCCGGGGTCGTCCGGCGCGGTGGGGAGCTCGGGCAGGTCGCCCTGGAGCGTGCCGCGCCACTTCCAGCCCTCGCGCATCAGCCAGTAGACGAGCGCGACGAAGAGGGCGAGGCCGACGAGCCAGCCGACGCGGGCGGCCCAGTCCGTGACCTCGGCCGACTTCTTCTCGGCGGCAAGGCCCGTGGCGAGTCCGGTGGCGAGCAGAGTTGCAGGTGTCACGTGAGCTTCCCGTCGACGAGCGTGGCCTTGCCCCGGAGCCACGTGTGCGTGACACGGCCCGGCAGCTCACGCCCCTCGTACGGAGTGTTGCGGCTGCGCGAGGCGAAGCCCGCGGGGTCCACGGACCCACGGTATTCCGTGTCGACGAGCATGAGGTTGGCGGGCTCACCAGCCGAGACGGGGCGCCCGTGCCCCTTCGCCTGCCCGATCTCGGCGGGCTTGAAGGACATGCGCTCGGCGACCCCGGCCCAGTCGAGGAGCCCGGTGTCCACCATGGTCTCCTGCACCACTGACAACGCGGTCTCCAGGCCGACCATGCCCATGGCGGCCGCGGCCCACTCGCAGTCCTTGTCCTCGTGCGGGTGCGGGGCGTGGTCGGTGGCGACGATGTCGATGGTGCCGTCGGCCAGGGCCTCGCGCAGGGCGAGCACGTCCCGCTCGGTGCGCAGCGGCGGGTTCACCTTGTAGACCGGGTTGTACGACCGGACCAGCTCGTCGGTGAGCAGCAGGTGGTGCGGGGTGACCTCGGCGGTGACGTCGATGCCGCGGGACTTGGCCCAGCGGACGATCTCGACGGATCCGGCGGTCGAGAGGTGACAGATGTGGACGCGGGAGCCGACGTGCTCGGCGAGCAGGACATCCCGGGCGATGATCGATTCTTCGGCCACCGCGGGCCAGCCCCCGAGCCCCAGCTCGGCGGAGACGACGCCCTCGTTCATCTGGGCGCCCTCGGTCAGCCGCGGCTCTTGGGCGTGCTGCGCGACGACCCCGCCGAAGGCCTTCACGTACTCCAGCGCGCGCCGCATGATCACGGCGTCTTCGACGCACTTGCCGTCGTCGGAGAAGACGGTCACACCGGCGGCCGACTCGTGCATGGCACCGAGCTCGGCGAGCTTGCGGCCCTCCAGGCCGACGGTGACCGCACCGATGGGCTGGACGTCGCAGTAGCCGTGCTGCTGGCCGAGCCGGTAGACCTGCTCGACCACACCGGCGGTGTCGGCGACCGGGAAGGTGTTGGCCATGGCGAACACGGCGGTGTAGCCGCCGGAGGCCGCCGCGCGCGTGCCCGTCAGCACGGTCTCGGAGTCCTCGCGGCCCGGTTCACGCAGATGGGTGTGCAGGTCGACGAGGCCCGGGAGAAGCACCTTTCCGGCCGCGTCCACGACCTCGGCGCCCTCGGCTGAAATCCCCGTACCGACCGCCTCGATGGCCGAGCCGTCGATCAGCACGTCCTGCGGCTCGCCGCCAAGGACCTTCGCACCACGGATCAGGATCTTGCTCATGTGACTTACTTCTCCTCGATACGGGTGGGGGAGACGGCCGGCACGTTTTTCGAATCGACCACAGCGCCACCGAGCAGCAGATACAGAACGGCCATCCGGATGGAGACTCCGTTTGCGACCTGCTCGACGACGGTGCAGCGGTCGGAGTCGGCGACCTCGGCGGTGATCTCCATGCCGCGGACCATCGGGCCGGGGTGCATCACGATGGCGTGCTCCGGCATCCGCGCCATGCGGTCGCCGTCCAGGCCGTAGCGCCGCGAGTACTCGCGCTCGGTCGGGAAGAACGCGGCGTTCATCCGCTCGCGCTGCACGCGCAGCATCATCACCGCGTCGGACTTGGCGAGGGTGCTGTCGAGGTCGTACGCGATCTCGCAGGGCCAGGTCTCGATGCCGACCGGCACCAGGGTGGGCGGAGCGACGAGGGTGACCTCGGCGCCGAGGGTGTGCAGCAGGTCGACGTTGGAGCGGGCGACCCGGCTGTGCAGGATGTCACCGACGATCGTGATGCGCTTGCCGGAGAGGTCCTGGCCGATCCCCGCGTCCCGGCCGACGAGCCGGCGGCGCATGGTGAACGCGTCCAGCAGGGCCTGGGTGGGGTGCTGGTGGGTGCCGTCACCGGCGTTGATGACGGCCGCGTCGATCCAGCCGGAGGTGGCCAGGCGATACGGCGCCCCCGAGGCGCCGTGGCGGATGACGACGGCGTCGACACCCATGGCCTCCAGCGTCTGGGCGGTGTCCTTGAGGGACTCGCCCTTGGACACGCTGGAGCCCTTGGCGGTGAAGTTGATGACGTCCGCCGAGAGACGCTTCTCGGCGGCTTCGAAGGAGATACGCGTGCGCGTGGAGTCCTCGAAGAAGAGATTGACGATCGTGCGGCCGCGCAGGGTCGGCAGCTTCTTGATCGGCCGGTCGGCGACCCGGGCCATCTCCTCGGCGGTGTCGAGGATCAGGACGGCGTCGTCGCGGGTGAGGTCGGCGGCCGAGATGAGATGACGCTGCATCTTTCAGGCTCCGTAAGGCAGTTCAGGATCGGGAGATTCCGGGCAGGCGAGGGCACGCCGGAAGGGGCGTACCCGGTCCGTCTGCCGCTAGGTCTGCTTCACACCGAGCAGCACGGTGTCGCGACCGTCCTCCTCGGCGAGCTGGACCTTGACCGTCTCCCGCAGCGACGTGGGGAGGTTCTTGCCGACGTAGTCGGCGCGGATGGGCAGTTCGCGGTGGCCTCTGTCGACGAGGACCGCGAGCTGCACTGCGCGAGGGCGCCCGATGTCGTTCAGGGCGTCCAGGGCGGCGCGGATGGTGCGGCCGGAGAAGAGCACGTCGTCGACGAGGACGACCAGGCGGCCGTCGATGCCGTCACCGGGAATCTCGGTGCGGGCCAGCGCACGCGGCGGGTGCATGCGCAGATCGTCGCGATACATGGTGATGTCGAGCGAACCGACCGGAATCCCGCGGTCGGTGATCTCCTCGAGCTTGACGGCGAGCCGCTGGGCGAGGAAGACGCCTCGGGTGGGAATGCCGAGGAGCACCACGTCGTCGGCGCCCTTTGCGCGTTCGACGATCTCGTGGGCGATACGGGTCAGCACGCGCGCGATGTCGGGGCCTTCGAGAACGGGCCGGGCATCGGACGCCTGGTGGTCGGAAGTGTCCTGCTTGTCCATAAGAAACGGACCTCCTTCTCCGCCTCACGGGACGGACCTTAAAGGACGTCGGATTTGCGCCATCCACGGTAGCAGGCCCGAACGACGTCCCTGATCACCCCCTTGGCCCAATCAGCCACCACTCTCACGGAAGAGTCGGTGTGGACCATTCGGCTTGACGCAGAAGAGTCACGCTGCGTAACCTCACAGTGAGTTACCAGACGCGCGGCTCGAAACCACTGCGGCCGCGTCGATCCAGTGTCCGGGGAGCTATATGTCCAGCGAATACGCCAAACAGCTCGGGGCCAAGCTCCGGGCCATCCGCACCCAGCAGGGCCTTTCCCTCCACGGTGTCGAGGAGAAGTCCCAGGGACGCTGGAAGGCGGTCGTGGTCGGTTCGTACGAGCGCGGCGACCGCGCGGTGACGGTGCAGCGTCTTGCCGAGTTGGCGGATTTCTACGGCGTTCCGGTGCAGGAGCTGCTGCCCGGCACCACTCCGGGCGGGGCCGCCGAGCCGCCGCCGAAGCTGGTCCTGGACCTGGAGCGGCTGGCCCACGTCCCGGCCGAGAAGGCCGGCCCCCTCCAGCGGTATGCGGCCACCATCCAGTCCCAGCGTGGTGACTACAACGGCAAGGTGCTGTCGATCCGCCAGGACGACCTGCGCACACTCGCCGTCATCTACGACCAGTCCCCCTCGGTCCTCACCGAGCAGCTGATCAGCTGGGGCGTGCTGGACGCGGACGCGCGTCGCGCGGTGTCCCACGAGGACAGCTGAGCCGCTCCCAGCCTCAGCAGAAACGTGCCGCCGGGGTGGCCGGAACTTCACCGTTC
>NZ_JAVREZ010000026.1:0-131542 GCF_031845645.1 Streptomyces doebereineriae | reverse complement strand
GGGCGCCCGGCTGATCACCAGCTCCGCCGCCCCCGCGGCAGGCGCCGCCGCCGCGAGCACCCGGTGCCCGCGCAGTTTCAGCGCCGAGGCCAGCGCCTCGGCGAGCAATCGGTGGTCGTCGACCACCCTGAGCCGACCTCCCCTCGCGCGCCCCCCCCGGCCCCCCCGGGGGGGGCCACGGCGCGGTCTCCCAACGCTAAAAGGAGATCCCACGTGCTCGTTCCCCGACCGCGCCGCCGGATCGGCAGGGCGCGACCAGCTGACAGCTCAACTCCGCAGACCGCTGATGACCAGGAACGGCGGCAGCCCAGCCCGCAGCGGCTGCTCGGTAAGCACCCGCGCGTCGGGAGCCGGCTCCGCGAGCCTGCCGATGACGAACCCGTGCTCAATCAGGCTGGTCACATAGGTGGAGAGCATGCGGTGCTGGTTGCCGGCCCGACGGGCGCCGTCGGGGTTGGCTGAGCGCCAGAATCCCTCCGCGAGGTAGTTCCCCACCACACGGCCCGGCAGCTCGTCCGCGCCACCGCTCCACCGCGCACGCGGCGCCTCGAAACACGGGTGCGGAACGGTGAAGACCAGATGCCCTCCGGGCACCAGGACCCGGCGCACGGCACTGACCGCAGCAGTCAGGTCGGGCACGTTGTTCAAGGACAGCCCAGCGGTCACCCACTCCACACTGCCCGTCGCGACAGTGGCCAGCGAGCCCCCGTCGTCCACGGCATAGCGAGCGCCACTCGGGGTGGCCTCCTCGGCGGCCCGGGCATGGCCGATCATGCGAGGGGACGGGTCGATACCGACGACGGACCCACCTCGCATGGCCAGGGCGCGTGTGATGAGCCCTTCCCCACACCCGAGATCCAGGATGCGCTGACCATGAAGATCAGCAGGAAGCCCGTCGAGGAGAGCGTCGCGGGCGAATTCGTGCATTGCCGAGCCGGTCCGCACGCGCTCGGCATACCAATCAGCGATCGTGTCCCAGGTCTCCGTCATCAAGACCTTCACGCTACTGACCAATCACCTGACGAACCACCGGATAAGGAGAGCCACCGAACTGCTCCGGGCGGGGCCGAGGGGGCATGGATGCCACCGAAGTCCAAAGTCGGGCCCGCAATGAGCGGAGCGGCAGGGACTGACGACCCGTCCGTTGCGAGGATCACCGGTGAGGGCGTCACACGCCGAGGAAGTTCACTGTCTCTGCCATGTCGGCCCGTCCGGTGCGCAGCCGTGGCACGCCCTCCTTCTCGAATCCCACCGAGACACCGCAGAACAGCACGAGCCCGTCATCGGCTCCGACCATCTGGCTGACGGTCTTGCGATACATCGTCCACATCACCTGGGGGCAGCTGTGCAACCCTTCCGCCCTCAGCAACAGCATGACCGTCTGCAAATACATCCCCGCGTCCCCCCACTGTCCGGGCCCCATCGTCCGGTCGAGGTAGCAGAACAGCACGACCGGCGCCCCGAACGCCTCCGAGTTCAAGGCGGCGATCTTCATGGGCCTGTCGGGGTCGTCACGCTCGATTCCCAGCGCTTTGTACCGCTGGGCAGCCGCGGCGGCGAAGCGGTCCAGATACGGCGAGTCCAGTCCGGCCGGGTACATCGGATACTCCCGCTCGTCACCCGGGTCGCCCGCCAGTGCCCTGGCCGTCGCGTGCCGCTTCAGTTCGGCCAGGGGCTCGCCGGTCACGACATACACGCGCCACGGCTGGAGGTTCCCGCTTGACGGAGCCCGGGTTGCCGCAGCCAGCACTCGTTCGAGTACCTCTTTGGGTACCGGCTCATCGCTGAACGCCCGCACGGCCCTGCGACTGTCCACGGCTTCATACACATCCACGTCTTCTCGTCCTCTCACTCCATGGCGGGCAGCGAAAACACGAGAATGATCATCGCACCAGGCGAGCAGACCGGGCAGAGCTTTGGCGCTGCCGAAACTGGCCGCCATTCCTCCGCCTGATCACGAAGTGCTGTCGAAACTCACCTGCACGCGCTGTCGGCGGTTCTCAGCGACAAAGCCACAGCTGCTGTCGCCGGAATACGACGGCATTGGAACAAGTGCGCTGCGCCAATACCGCTGCGCACCCAAGGCCAGTGCGATCCCTGCGCCAGGGGCTACGAGCCCAGCCCCGACACCTACTTCGCTTCCACGGCCCCGGTCACCCACCGGCTGGCCGCCTGATCAACGACCCTTCGAAGGAGAGTCACCGTGGCCCGGTGGCGAGCCGGTGGGTGAGCTCTTCCAGCTTCGCGGCCGCGGCGTCGGCCGGGTCCTGCCAACGAGCCGACCCTCGACAGACTGCGCCAGGACCGCATCCTCGACGAAGCGTTCGCCACCGGCGACCCGCTCAGCTCATGAGGCTCTTCGCTATTTCCGAACAGACCGCCATGCGCTACGTCGGCACCGCCTACCCGAAGCGAGCCGCGAAACTGTCCAGGTAGCGGGTCCGCCCTGAGCCCGATGCCGCAGCTAAAGCCCGTGGCGGTGGGACAGTGGGTCCGGCATCATCCCCGTGTGATGGTGATGCAACCCGTTCTGGAGATCTTCGCTGCCGACGACTTCACGCTCTGGCCTGTTGGCGAGCACAAGTCGTACGGCTACCTCGTGCTGAACGGGAAGCTGACTCCGGCGGAGGTTGGCACGGCGGTCATGCGGATCGCCGACTACAACGACTTCGAGCCGGAGGAGGAGCACGGGCCGTGCCCGACCGACCCGCTCGGCGCGTTCCTGCACGGGCTGCTCACCATGCCCGACCTGCTCGCCGCCGGCGGGTTCCGGGTGACCGACAACGCCACCGACACCGTTTTCGTCGAGCCGGGCTGCTGCAGTGGTCTGGAGACCTGGCGGGACTGGCTGGAGGTGCTCGACGGCAGCGGCTGCTCCTACTTCGGCCACGACCCGTCCTCCATGGCCGAGCGCGTCGGCGACACCGTCCGGCTGACTCTCGACGCCCACGCAAAGGACGACAGCCCGGTGATCGAGCTGCCGGTAGACCAGGTACGTGCGCTCGTCACGGGTGCACAGCAGGACCTGCGGGACTTCCTCGGCCTCGCCGGAACCTGGGCAGAACAACACCTACCGACATACGCCGCCGCTGTCACCGTCGCCCTGGCCCGGGCACTGGACCTCGGGCCCACACAATGACCAGCTTCCTGACCCACCGAGCGCGAGCGCACGACGCCCGGCTCCCCCACCACCGTCGGCACAGCGCGCTGCGGACCTGCATCACCCTCTTCGCGCCGTACGGCTTCCGGGCGACCTACCACCACCTCACACTCAGCGCCCGGATCCCCCGGCACCTGGAAGCGGACCCGGACGCACTGGCGCGGGCAGTGGAGGAACTGCATGAGGCGAGGGTGCTGTGGTTCGCGCGGGCAGAGGAGTACACGACTCAGCGCCGGGCGGAGAAGTGGGCCGGGCGGCGGGCTGTAGCGAACCCGCGACCGTGGTGGCTGCGGAGCAGGTGGGAGGGCCCGGACCGCGCCTGGTACGACGCGCCGTTCCGCCACCCGTCGCTGCGACTGTCCGAGTGCGTCCGGCGACAGAACGCGATTCTGGACGGCGCAGATCTCCCCGGCTGCCCGGCCTGCGGGGACGAGGAACCGCTGGAGCCGAACTCGACCGGGCACAGCTGGGTCGAGCTGTGCCACGGATGCGCGTGGGCGCCTGTGCCCTGTCCGTGCGGGCAGCGGCACCGGCTCGTACCAGAGATCCCATACGTCTGGAACGAGATCTGGCAGCGGGCGCACATGAGCGATGACGGCATGCCGAACCCACACTGGCCCGCGGGCCAGGGTTCCTTGCGATCATCCGATCGATGGTCTGGCCGTGCCGTATTCGCTCGTGGAGTGCAGTTGGGCGAACTCGCCGGCGAGCATGCCCATCATGACGAGATCGTGGTGCTGACCGGCGAAGAACACTTGGTCGAGGGGTATCGAGACCTCGAAGCGGCTGGGCCGCCACCGCTGGACCATCGAACGCACCATGGCCTGGCTCGCCGGGCTGTCGACGCCTCCACCGCCGCTACGAGCGCAAAGCGGAACACTTTCTCGCTTTTACGAGCATCGCCTGCACCCTCATCTGCCACCGCAGGCTCGTGCCCACCCGGAGCGGCACGGCTCAGGTGTTGGCGGCGCCATAGTGCAGGACGTTGCCTTGGGGAAGCAGGTATCCAATGTCCCGCGTCTTCGGCAACTCTCCTGCCAGTGTCGATGCGTCGGTGCAACCAGACACGTCGAAGCCGATGACCCCCAGGCTGAAGGAGGCGCTTTTGAAGGTCTCGGTCCCGATGGCAGCCAGCCATTCGTCCATCACGTCGGACCTGAAGAACGGTCGACCGTCCCAGTACGCAATTCCCGCGTGATCCAGCGCACCTAGAGGGATGTAAAAGTCCAGCCAGTCGCTGCTTTCATCACCGCCGCGGATCGCCACGCAACCGCACACCACCAGTCGACCCGTCGGCAGACGGACCTGACCGTGGAGGTGGCCGAACTCGGTCAATGAGCCAACCGTGCACGGCACGGGATCCTGCTCCTCAGGTTCACGGTCTCTCTGCCCGAAGCACCCATGAACGTCTGCGGTGGACCAAAGCGCACTCAGGACGGCTTGAATCTGGGCATCATCACTCGATCCAACCTCTATGGCCAGCTCGTAGTAGCCACCGGACCAGTTGGTTTGGTCCCGGAAGGCGGCAGGACTCGTCATGGCGTGATCATGCGGCAGAGCCCACTCCTGTGCCACCTGCTTTTCAGTGCGCAGCCTAGCCAATTGAGATGACTTCTAAGGGCGGGGGATTCCAGCGGTCGCCCGCTGGGGTTCCTGCTTCACAGACGACTGCCCCGTCCGGGAGGACTCCCGTTGAGGTCTTACACCGTCTCCACAGGCAGACGCCGCCAGCCCGGCGGCCAGGATGTTGCGCGCCGCGTTCACGTCGCGGTCATGCACCGCGCCGCAGACGCACGTCCACGCGCGGACGTTCAGCGGCAGCTTCCCGCAGATCCCGCACAGCTTGCTGCTGGGGAAGAAGCGGTCGATCACGACGAGTTCACGCCCGTACCAGGCGCACTTGTACTCCAGCAGGGAGCGCAGTTGCGTCCACGAAGCATCGGAAATGGTGTGCGCGAGCGTGCCGTTCTTCAGCAGGTTGCGGACGGTGAGGTCTTCGATCACGACCGTTTGGTTCTCACGGACGAGTCGAGTCGACAGCTTGTGCAGGAAGTCGCGGCGCCGGTCGGCGATCCGTGCGTGGACCTTGGCGACGCGACGGCGGGCTTTCTCGCGGTTCGCCGAGCCCTTCGCCTTGCGCGACAGCTCTCGCTGCGCGCGGGCCAGCCGCGCGCGATCCCGACGCTCGTGCTTGGGGTTGGCGATCTTCTCCCCGGTGGACAGCGTCACCAGAGAGGTGATCCCGGCGTCCAGGCCGACGGCCGCTGTGGTGGCGGGGGCCGGGGCGATGCTGTCCTGGCACAGCATGGACACGAACCAGCGACCCGCCGCGTCGCGGGCCACGTCACCGTGGTCGGCTCCGCGCCCTCGGGCAGCGGACGCGACCAGCGGATATCCAGAGGCTTGGCCATCTTCGCCAGGGTCAGGTGCCCGTCGCGCCAGGTGAAGGCGCTGCGCGTGTACTCGACCGACGCTCGCGACCTCTTCCGAGACTTGTAGCGCGGGTACTTCGCGCGCTTGGCGAAGAAGTTCCCGAACGCCGCCTGAAGATGACGCAGCGCCTGCTGCAGCGGAACCGAGGACACCTCCGGCAGGAACGCCAGTCCCTCGGTCTTCTTCCACTGCGTCAGCGCGGCCGAGGACTGCACATAGGAGATCCGGCGCTGCTCGCCATACCAGGCCCGTGTGCGCTCCTCCAGCGCCTTGTTTCGCCACACCTCACACCGTATCAACCTCCATGGGAGCGGCGGGTGTCGGCAGGTGGACGGCGCACGCCGGTCCGCCCTGGCGGCGAACCGGCTTCCCCTGCCCTGCTCCGCAGGAGCTTCGCTTCCTCCCGGCCTAAAGGCCGGGGTATCCACGAAGGACAGACCCGATGAGGCCATGCGCTGGACGCCGGCTTCGGCAGCGAGGGCGACGGCAGTGAGGCTGCCGTTGGAAACGGTGGCCTTCCCGGCGAAGAGTCGGTCCATCGCCTCGCGGATGCGGGTGCGTTCGTCCTGCTGCTGATTCATGTCAGAACCCCGGCGGTCTGCGGCGTCGTGTGCGTGGGCGACTTCTCGGAGTTTGTTGGCGGCGCCGCGCTCCGGGCTGAGCAGATCGAACCCGACCGCGACGGTGACGCCTCCTGCCCGCTACACGAGGCCGCCGCCCTGTTCACCGACAACGCCGGGCAGCGCCTGATCTGGGCTGCCCGCTCCCTGGACCCGCAAGGAGAACTCGTATGACCTCGCTGACCTATCCGCAGCTGCCGGAAAGCTGCCTGGTGGTTCTCATCGGCGCGTCCGGTGCGGGTAAGGCCACGCTGGCCGGCACCTGCCCCGCCTCTCAGGTCCTCTCGCTCGATGCCCTCAAGGATGCGGTCAGCGACGACTTCTCTGTCAAGTTCAGCGTGTTGAGCTGGTGTTTCTTTTCAGCCGTCGGTCATTCGACGGTGCGCTGGATGTGTTGAAGGATGTTGACGGAGTCTGCGAGTGACGGCATGATGACCGACTGCGTGGCCTACGCCGAACCTCCCGCGACCGTCCCCAGCACGGTCTCCTGTCGGAGGCAAAGGGACCAGCGTCTCAGGTCGTTGTTGCAGCCCGATCGCCTCGTGCGAGGTTGCTGGGGAGCCGTCGCGCAAGGCGTGGAAGGCCGCGATGACAGCCCGTAGGAACTTCAAGCGCCAGGTGCGTGCCCGCGCCGCCAAGACCGGCGAGTCCTACACGCCCGCCCTCCGGCACTTCCGTCCGACTCCATCAGGAGACGTCATGTCGGAAGCAAGGAATCCCAAGAGCGTGCGGCTCGCCGTAGCGCAGACGCTCGTACGCGAAGACCCCCGAGACGTTGAAGCACTGCGCGAAAGCGGGCGTGAGGTCCGTGCTCTGATGCGCGAGGCCAGTGCTCAGGGAGCGAGGATCGTGCACTTTCCGGAAGGCGCGATCTGCTTTCCCAGCAAGTTCGTCATGTCGGTCCACGGCCCGGACGCGGTCGGTCCGGCGGACTGGGATCGGTGCCAGTGGCCCGTGCTCCAATCGGAGTTGGGTGCGATCGCCGAGCTGGCCCGCGAGTTGCGGCTGTGGACGGTGATTGCATCGGTGCATCGCCTGACCGGCCCGAACCGCCCGCACAACAGCCTCTACGTCATCTCCGATCGCGGCGCCGTCGTCACGCGCTACGACGAGCGTCTCCTGTCGAAGACGAAGGTCTCGTACATGTACTCGCCGGGCGTCTCACCGGTGACCTTTGAGGTCGACGGTGTGCGCTTCGGCTGCCTGCTCGGCATGGAGATCCACTACCCGGAGTTGTTCGCGGAATACGAGAAGCTGGATGTCGATTGCGTCCTGTTCTCTACCAGCGGCACCCCGGGGAACACCGCCGCCCAAGCCCAAGGCCACGCAGCGGTCAACAGCTACTGGGTCAGCCTGTCAGGGCCGGCACAGCACAGCGCCGCCGCACCGTCCGGAATCGTCGCTCCCAATGGCCACTGGCTTGCGCGGTGCCCCACGGACGACTCGCCATCGGTAGCCGTCGTGAACCTCGACGACAGTTCAGAGGCCGCCGCCGACGCAGTGACCTACGGACGTCCCTGGCGTCGTGAGGCACGATCGGGCATCTACACCGACCACCAGGTGATCGACCCGCGCAGCGACGACCGGACAGCGGCCTTCTAGCTCAGAAACAGAATCCGAGGGGTTCGCGCGTACCGGATGGCTCACAGCGCCGCGAACACCTCGGATTCAGGCCGTCCCTCACCTTGGTGAAACGGCTGAGGAACCGAAGGCGCCTTTTACACGGGCTTACACCTGGCTGCTACTGGCGGAAAGGCGCCTGCGCGGGGAGCGCGCGAACCACCGTTGCACGATCTGCCAGTTGATGGCGCAGGCGACCGTTCTCCACCGTGGTTGGTGCAGAGCGCCCACCAGTGATCTCGGCGTTGGCCTTGAGCTGGGCGTTTTCCTTCGCGTGGGAGGCCCGTAGTGCCTTTCAGTCGGCGGATCTGTGTGGAGGGTGGTGGGGGTGTCGGCTGTGGCCCGGGCGGTCTCGATGTTGAGCAACCCGTGGATGCCGCCGCGGCCGCAGGCTAACGGTGGAGTCGGGTATCGGAACAGTCTGAATGGCCTCTGCCAGTGGGGGGTAATAGGCGTTCGGCGAGGTGCCGCCGCCAGTTGGAGCCGCGACTTCCACTGTGGTTCCGCGTCATCTGCAACGCCGCCCCTCACCAGAGCCAGCGATCGAGGAACTCGGCCCAGATGAAGCCGATGTAGCCCTCGAAGGCGGGCGGGTCGATCGCCTTGAGCTCGTCCGCAGGCTCGCTGAGTTCGGCCAGGGCTTCGTCCTCATGCTCGTCCGGGTCGTTGAGGATCGGAGACTGGCTCACTCGTCGGCCGTAGTGGTGCAGTGTCTGCAGCCAGAGGTCGATGGAGGAGTTGGCGAACCAGGCTTCCCCGTCGGGCAAGACGTAGTGGACCTTTCCGGTATCCGGCTCGACGCCGAAAGCCCATTGCAGACCTGGCACGAGGTCGCGGTGATGGTTCCGGGAGAGCTGATAGAGGACGGTTCCCGATGCAGGGCCTTCTGGCACTCGGGGATGCGCCAGCTCGGCAGGGTCAGCTCGGGTGACGTGCTCGGTTCCGGCCCACGCGGTCATGTCTTCGTAGGTCAGCACTGGACGTCTCCCCGAGCGTTGGATGCGACGGGCTGTCCATCTCGACCGGCTGAGGGTGGCAACCGGACGCTGAGGAGGCGCACGAGGATGAGGTACTCACCGGGGACTTCGATGTATCCCGCCTCGATCAAGTACTCGCCCGTTGGCAGGTCGATGCGCAAGTGTTCCTCTGTGGCGATCTCGGTGGATTCGTAGACCGAGTCGAAGAGGACGACAGGCTCATCGATGGTCCAGGTGGGGCCCGATTCCCATTCCACGCGAGGGAGCAGATCGACGACGAGGGCGAGGAGGCTCGCATCGTCTTCATCGCCGGCGATCTCCCTGACCAGGACGTTGTGCTGGCGAAGGAACGTGGTGCGGGCCGGCATGTCACCCAGGACGAGCGCCTGTGCGCCTCCGACGTCGATGAGTCCCACGTAGCCGTCGACCTCGCAGGCGCGTCCGTAGTCGCCTTCGTCATCGGGGTAGGTGCGCGGGGCGCCGCCCCAGTGGTGACAAACAGACTGGGGAATGAGGATCAAAGGTCCGCCGGCCGAAGTCACCCAGGGGGTTTCGCTGTTCATCGTCCTCCTTGCCGGCTTTGTTCACGAGCTCGGGAGGCACCCTGATCCACCGTCGGGTGATGTTTCTGGCGAAGGGCCCTGGTCATGCCGTAGAGGTCCAAGGCGATGACCAGGGAACACGCCTTGGCTGGCCGGCTGGGCGGACATCGACAAGATCGAAGCCATCCTCATGGCGCACGAGATGTTGGACCTGGCCCAGGCCGGAGTCACGGACGAACCCGACCCACCCTTGCGTGGTCGCGTGTTGAAGAAGCCACCCAACGACGTCCATCGTCACCCCGAAGTCGTCCTCATGGACGCACGTCCGGACGGTCAGGGCCCACGCTGCGCTGCCGTCCGAGTTCGGCCTGTCCGTGGCACGGACCAGCAGGGAGACATCGGCCCCGCCGAACGAGTGGCTCGCTGAGCCACCGCCGAAGGCCTGCCAGGGGCTGCCCCATGACTCCCAGTCGGTCGACTTCACCTCTGTCGGCATGTCCGCCTGTCCCAGGAGCCACCTCAGTTCCAGAAGTACCGGATCTGGCAGATCCGGCGGCAGGTCCACCGTCAGGAACAGGTCGTAGTAGTCACTCACATCAGGGACCCTAGTAGGACTCCGTTAGGTCTTTCTGTCGGGCCTGTTCGGGAGCATGTTGGGTGTGTGGACGCACATGAAGTGAACCGTGTACGGGCGGCGTTGGCGTTCTACGTGGCGGATGTGTTCGCGTCGGTGCCGCGCAAGGACCAGCGGGCCAAGAGCGACTGCTATCTGCGGGGACTGATGCTTGACGGCCGCCGTAAGTCGATCCAGGCAATGGCCGCGCGGCTGCCGGACGGCAACGAGCAGAACCTGCAGCAGTTCGTTAACCAGTCGACCTGGGATCCGGTGCCGGTGCAGCGGCGGATCTGCGAACGGATGCTGCCGCTGATCGGTCCGGCGGCGTGGGTGATCGACGACGTGTCGATGCCCAAGGACGGGAGGATGTCGGCCGGGGTGGCCCCGCAGTACTGCGGGGCTCTGGGGAAACGGGCGAACTGCCAGGTCGCGGTCAGCGTCCACGCCGCGAGCGATACTGCCTCCTGCCCGCTGCAGTGGCGGCTGTTCCTGCCCCGGGAATGGGCTGCGGACACCGGCCGCCGGACCCTCACCCGCGTCCCGCCCGAGGTCACGCACCGCGAGAAGTGGCGCCTGGCCCTGGACATGCTCGACACACTGGCAGGCTGGGGCATGAGCCCACCGGTCGTGGTGGCCGATGCCGCCTACGGCACCAATGCGCACCTGCGGGCCGCCCTTGCCGATCGCCAACTCGCCTACGTCCTGGCCGTCCGTTCGGACGTGAGCGCCCACCCCTTCGACGCCGAGCCCGAGGCCCCGGCCCGCAACGGGGATACCGGCTGCTGGCCCCAGCCCCGCTACCGGCACCCCGCGCCCTCGGTGGCAGCCCTTGCCGCCGGCATTGGGCAGGAGGCGTTCACCTCTGTCACCTGGCGGCTCGGGTCGAGAGGGGAGTTACGCTCCCGCTTCGCCGCCGTGCGTGTGCGGCCCGCGGGCAAGGCCGTCGAGCGTCCCATCAGGGCTGCGGCCTCAGCTGAACAGGGGTGGTGGGACGGGATCCTGCCCGACTGTTGGCTGCTGATCGAGTGGGCCGCCGATGCCGAAGCGCCGACCGACTACTGGCTGTCCAACCTGCCGGACGACACCCCGATCGCCGACCTGATGCGTCTGGCCAAGGTCCGCTGGCGCATCGAGCACGACTACCGCGAACTCAAGCACGGCCTGGGACTTGACCACTTCGAGGGCCGTTCCTGGCCCGGCTGGCACCACCACGTCACCCTCGTGACCGCCGCCCACGCCTTCCTCACCGAACAGCGCCTGGCCCCAAAAGTCCCCGGACCGGTCTCACCCTCTACCAAGTCCTTGACACCCTCCAGGACGTCCTGAGGTGCTGGACCGGCATCTGCACCACCTGTCACCAACCCCTGCCCGCCAGGACACACACGACGCCAAGATCAAGACAGACCTAACGGAGTCCTACTAGTGCCGTGACCGGGAAGGTTCGCCGGGTTGGTGGCTTCGGATTCTCATCGTGAGGGTGTGAGTGGGGCCAGTGCGGTGGGTTGTACTGCGCCGGCGGCGGCCGAGCCGAGTAGTAGTTCGGTCAGGTTATGGGGTTGTGCCTGTTCGCCGGTTGGAGCCGCTGCTGCGATCCGGTCCAGCCGGAAGCCCCGGCCAGCCCGGCGTGTGCGGCACCAGGCGATGAGGTACCAGCGGCCGTCGGCGGTGAGCAGTCCGGCCGGTTCCACGACGCGGTTGCTTTCGTGTCCTGCCGCGTCGGTGTAGGACAGCCGCAGCACCATGTTGTTGGCGAGGGCGTGCTCCACCGCGGTACGGATCGCGGAGTCGCCGTGCGTCGGCAGGGTAACGATCCGTGCGGCGAGTTCTTGGGCCGCCGCCGAGGCGGGGCCGGCCATCGAGGCCACGATCTTCTGAGCCGCCGTGCGGGCCGCACCGGCGTACGGGGTGGACGCGTCGGCCGCGGCGAGCGCCGCGGTCAGTGCCGAGGCTTCATCGGCACTGAGGTGGATCGGGGGCAGGGTCATCTCCGGGTCGATCGACCAGCCGCCGCCTCGCCCGAGTATGGAGCGCACCGGGACACCGGTCTGCATCAGTGTCTGAAGGTCGCGCTGTACCGTGCGTGTGCTGACCTCGAACCGCGTGGCGAGCGCCGCGACCGTCAGCGGCCGCGGCGCCGCCGCGCGCAACTCTTCCACCAGTGCATACAGCCGGTCAGTGCGGTTCATGCCGCCGACGCTACCGTCACGCGGAGGCCAGGAAGCCCCGCTCTCGCCGTAGTTCCCGCTCGGTGATGGTCAGGGGGAACAGAGTGAAGCCGTGCATCGCGCCGGCGACGACGCCGAGCTGCACAGGCGCACCCGCCGCCTGCCACCGCGCGGCCAGGAACAGCGAGTCGTCCAGCAGAGGATCTTCGGTACCGACGACGATCCGGGCGGGCGGCAACCCGGCCAGGTCCGCAAACAGGGGCGAGACCTCCGGGCTACGGCGCTGCTCTTCCCCCATCCCCGGTGTGAACAGCTCATAGCCGCCCCGAAGCGTGTCGGTATTGCTCAGCAGCTGTCGGGGGCCAAACCTCCGCTGGCTTGGTGTCATCGACAGGTCGTAGGGGCCGAAGAGCAGGTGAGCTGCCCGGAACGCGCCGGTGATGCCGTGCCGGTCGCGAAGGCGCAGCAGGGTCACGACGCTGAGGTGAGCACCGGCCGATTCACCGCCGATCAGCAGCCGGTCGGTACCGAACTCGGCCGCGGCGTGTTTCACCAGCCACCGGGCAGCCGCTTCGCAGTCGTCGGGCCCGGCGGGGAACGGGTGTTCCGGCGCGAGGCGGTAGTCCACGCTCACCACGGCCAGCCGTGTCTGCTCGGCGAGCCGCCAAAGCCGCTCGTCCTGTCCGTCCGCGGACCCGAACGCCCAACCGCCTCCGTGGATGTGCAGGTACACGCCGTCGACTTGGTCCGGCACGAAGACCCGTACCTTCACTGCGCCCTCAACGACGCGGTCTTGGCCGTGCGGCAGTCTTACCGGTGGCGTGTCGCCGCCGAGCCGGTTGCGCCGCAGGAGCGCCAGCGTGGCGGCGCTCGGCGCCTGCCCGCGAGCTGGACGGCTCGCGGCGGCAGCCTCAAATTGCTCGTTGAACCCCAGGGTCTCGGGGAGGCAGTCCTCATCTGTGATCGTCATGCCCTCGACAGTCTCAGCGGCCCGCGACAACGCCCTGTCACCCTTTCTTTGTGAACTGCGTCATGCTTCTGCCGTGCTCCTGGTGTGACCGGGATCGAACACCGGGTTGGTGCAAGGTGGCCTCACGTCGGCCGTCTGCGGTGACATGTCCGATCAGCACGGGGAGATCTGATGGCAGAGCCGGTCAGGGTGCGCAGGCCGTCCGAACAGGAGGGGCAGACTCTGCAGCGGATCGTGCGGCGGGGCAATTCCAGCACGGTGCGGTTCCGCAGGGCGATGACGCTGCTGGCATCGGCGGGCGGCAACAGCGTCCCGGTCATCGCGAGGCTCGTTCAGGCTGACCAGGGCACCGTCCGCGGCGTCATCCACCGCTTCAACCAAATCGGTCTGGCCTGTCTGGACCCCCCGGTGGGCGGGCGGCCGTCCCCGCCAACTCAGTCCTGATGACGAGAACTTCGTCGTCCAGACGGCCAAGACCCGCCCACGCAAGCTCGACCAGCCCTTCACTCGCTGGTCGATCCGCAAGCTCGCCGCCTACCTGCGCAAGGTGCACGGGCAGGGCATCCGCATCGGCCGGGAGGCCCTGCGCTGTCTGCTGGCCCGCCGCGGGATCACCTTCCAGCGCACCAAGACCTGGAAAGAATCCACCGATCCCGAGCGCGACGTCAAGCTCGACCGGATCGAGCTCGTCCTCGCACGCTTCCCCAACCGGGTCTTCGCGTTCGACGAGTTCGGGCCACTCGGGATCCGCCCGACCGGCGGGTCCTGCTGGGCCGAGCGGGGTCGCCCGCAACGGGTGCCGGCGACCTATCACCGCACCCACGGGGTCACGTACTTCCACGGCTGTACGCGGTCGGCGACGACACCTTGTGGGGCGACAACCGCCGTCACAAGGGCGCCGCCCAGTCCCTGGCCGCGCTGAAGTCCATCCGGGCCGCGCGCCCGGACGGCGCCCCGATCTACGTGATCCTGGACAACCTCTCCGCCCACAAGGCAGCAAGATCCGCCGGTGGGTCCGGAAGAACAAGATCGAGTTGTGCTTCACCCCGAGAATGCGTCCTGGGCCAACCCGATCGAAGCCCACTTCGGCCCGCTGCGGCAGTTCACCCTGGCTAACTCCCACCATCCGAATCACACCGTCCAGACCCGCGAACTGCACCGATATCTGCGCTGGCGCAACACCAACGCCCGACACCCTGACGTCCTGGCCGCCCAACGCCGTGAACGTGCCCGCATCCGCAGCGAGAAAGGCATTCGTTGGGGCGGGCGCCCCCTCACCACGGCGGCCTGACCACGCCAACCCGGCGAACCTTCCCGGTCACGGCACTAGCATGGGCGCAGGGCCGACGGAGGGAGTGACAGACCTGATGGAAGAACCCTTGGAGCCGAACATCACTCCCCTGCCTGCGTCGTTTCCCATCGTGCCTGCGACAAATCCCGACGGCGGCTGGGGTGCGCAGCGGACTCCGCTGCCCGCGCCGCCGCTCGGTCTCGACCCCACGCAGCGCGACGGGGAGCTCGACCCCCTCGCACTGCGCACGTTCGTGCTGTCGACGCTGTCGCCGGAAGACCGTCGAGCCTTGCGCGAAAGGCTCACCCCCGAGGAACGAGCCCGCCTTGCAGCGGAGACGGCGGGCCCTGAAGGAGAGCGCCTCCTCATGATCCGCGCGGGGCTGCGGCTCCTCCTCGGGCAGATGCTGGACGCCGACCCAGGGGCCGTCGTCCTCGATGACGGCCCCTGTCCACACTGCGGCCGTCCCCATGACCTCACCGCGAGCTCCCCGGCCGGCCGCCGACTGCACTACGCCGCTGTCGGGCGAGGCGATCTCATCGTGTACGCAATCTGTCGATTCCCCGTCGGACTCGGGCTGGGCGTGCCCGACGGACCTGGCCGCCAAGCATGGCTGCGGGCCCGCCGTCCGGCCAGGCTCGCCGCGCGCCGACAGGCCGTGGCCCGGGGACTGTGTTCCGCTCCGCGGGACAGTTCGCTGGAGCACATCGTGCGCTACGTCGATACGGCGCCCGAATACGACTGTGTCGTATCGGTGGCGCTGGAGGTGCCTTACCGCCCGGACAACCCCGTTTTCCGGGACCCGCCGACCGACTGACAGGCCCGGAACCGTCAAGCTGACCAAGGCGCGTTGCTTGACCCTCCGTCCCGGCCCACGATCTGATGCAGCGTGGCCTTCCTGGTCGGGCAGTCTGCGTACACGGAGAGGAGCGGCTACCGCACCCTGTGCGGTCAGATCGGACATCACCCGCATCCAACCGTCACCGCCCAACCCGGCGAACCTATGCGGTCACAGCACTAGCCGGCCCTCCCGGTTCAGAAGGCGTGCGCCATCAGCTCCGCGAACAGCGCGTGCTCATCGGCCTCAAGGCCCCGCGAGCGGAACCAGCCGCAGATGTTGGCGCAGTCCCGTTGGAGGAAGTCCATCCCGTTGAGGTTGCCGACCAGATCGACGATCTGCGGCAGGTCGATGATGACCAGCCGCTCGCCCGCCGCCAGGATGTTGTACGCCGAGAGGTCGCCGTGCACCAGGCCGCTCTGCACCATTGTCGCGAGCGCATCGGTCAGCTGCCCGAAGTAGGCCGCCAGCAGTTCGGGTGAGGGCCGGGTCTGGGCGAGCCGGGGTGCGGTCGCTGCGGCGCCGTCCTCGTCGACGACGGTGATCCACTCCATCAGGATCTCGGTGCCGTCGATCTGGACCGGGTAGGGAACCGGCAGCCCGAGATTCCAGAGCCGCACCAGCGCACCCCACTCGGACACCGCCCACTCGCCGGCCGCGACCTGCCGGCCGAAGGTGCTCTTGCGCTTGAGAGCCCGCTCGTCACGTGAGCGCTTCATCGAACGGCCCTCGGTGTAGGCGGCGGAGCGGTGGAAGGACCGGTGCTCGGGAGAGCGGTACCGCTTGGCCGCCATGACCACGCCTCCGGCGGGGTCGAGCGGGTCGGCGCGCTCGACGAGATGGACGTCGGCCTCCTTGCCGGTCTTGAGGACGCCGAGCTCGGTGTCGATCGCGCCCTGCGAGGTCACCACCCAGTCGGGGAGCGGCTCGGGGCCTCGGCACAGGGGTTCGACGCCGAGCCAGGTCGACCAGCGCTGGCCGTCGGCGAGGTCGTCGTAGGCACGGAAGTCGAAGACGAACCGGTCGTCGATGTCGCCCAGGCCGTCCGGCGGCGGGACGCGGCGGCGGGCGCCGGCGCTGAAGGCGTCAGGAAACGCGGGGTACTGAGGGTGCTGCGAGAGATCGTCGTGAGACATCGCTGGAGGTGCTCCATGAGGTAAGAGAGAGGCGGTCTGCGGGCAGGCCGAGGACAGTCGTGGTCACGGTCGTGCCTCCTCTCGTGGAGCACCGGGCAGCTCCCGGTGGCTCGCCCATGGTGAGGGTCGGACACGGGGCGCGGCAACCGAATAACGCCGGCCCGCATCCATCGGCCCCGGCAGAGCACGGCGTCGGCATCCGGCGTGATCCTGCGGACCGGGCCCTGCCTGTTGCTTTTCGCAGGACGCTCCCCTGCATGCCGCCGTGGCCGACACCCCGGCGGGCACAGAGTGCTCTCCTGCGGCCCGACGGCGACGACGCTGACGCGGACAGCGGCGTCCTGATCACCCCGGCCGTGCGCACTGCGGCCGGCCGCTACACCGGCCCCGCCGTCTCCCGGGGGGCGCCATGGCCGCGTACCTCTGCACGATCTGCGGTGCCGGTGTCCGGGCCGAGGCGGCCCGCGACATCCGCACAGCGACCCGGCACGGTCGGGACGCCGGGCACCCTGACGGCGGCCCGTGCCCCGCGAACAGTGCGCACGCCGGCCGACTCCGCGTGCGCCGCCCGGCATCAGGGGGCACGATCCGTCAAGCGTTCCCGTCGCGGGCGCGGACGATCCGTCAGGCGTCCCCGTCGCGGGCGCGCCGCCGGTGGGACGCTGTACCGCTGCACTCGCGGGTCGTCATCTTCCTCATGGCGGTCGACGTAGCATCCCTCACCGGCGCCGCTCTGGCCGACGCCCTGGACGACACCTCCGTCCTGACCAGCTGCCACGACCGGATCGCGTGCTGACCTCGGTCAGCGCCGGCCTGGTCGGTCCGCACCCGAGACACGATGCGTAGTCCACCCCGGTGAAGTCCGTCTGGCGGCGGCACGGAGTCCCCGCGCGCATCCGTCCGTCCGAGCCCTGACCAGAGCGGTGGCAGGCTGCACGGCGGACGGCCCCGACCGGGCAAGCCGGCCGGGGCGCTGTCGCCTCACCCTGCGGGCATCACCTGGTGCGGCGGATGCCCGGGGGGTCAGTGGTGGTGGCCACCGCCGTGGTGGTGGCCGCCGTGGCCGCGGTGGTGGCGGCCCCAGGATTCGTCGTCAACGAAGCGGTCGTGGTCGTTGCGCAGGGTGGCGGTGTCGGAGTAGTTGTCCCACACCTCGTTGTGGCGGTCCATGTAGAGGTCGCTGTCGGTGTCGTGGCCCCTGCCGGTGTGGATACGGACCGTGGCACGGCCCTCGAGGCGGTAGTGGTCGAAGGTGTAGGTGTCGCCGTCCTCGTTCTTCAGAGTCCAGCCGTCGAGGTTGACGGTGCGCCGCGAGGTGTTGGTGAGCTCCACCCACTCCTTGTTCAGTGAGCGCCGCGAGCGGTCGTCCCGGCCGGGTGAGTCGTACTGGACCGCGCTGATCTCCACCTTCGTCCGGTCGGGCCGGGCGTGGTCGGCCGCCGACGCCGGCAGCGCCACCGCCCCGACGATCGCGGCGGCCGACAGCGCGGCGGCGGACAGACGACGGGCGGTCACTGTGGAAGAAGACACGAAGCCCCCAGGCTTGTACGAGCACCCGCCTCGTTCCCGGCCCCTGGCAGCGGGGCGGGCCAAACGGGCTGGTGCGGGGTGCGGGTGGCGGCCGGTCGGCCGCACATCCACACCATGGCCGTGCTGTGCAGATTGTGAACGTGATACGGGCGGTCCGTTACTGTTCGTCCATATTGCTGTGACTCTTGGATGCATCGTCCATTTACGCGACGTACGCACCATGTTGACGCCACGCCAGATCACCGACCGGTACGCGCCTTGCTCCCCCACCCGTGACCGCCGGCATACGCCACCCCCGTGCTTGCCGTCCCGTCACCCGAAAGTGCGTAACAAGCCCTCCGGGCGCCGCGCCCCATGGCGTGCGCACGCCCGGCCACACGCGCCACGTCTCCACGGGGGACCGCTTCATCGAAGGAACCCCTCTGCCCGGGCACCGGGGTTGCGGAGCCAGGACGGGCGGGGTGCAGCGGGCCGTGCCGCTCGCGAGCACCGAGCAGGCCACCTGCCCGGCCTCCCGTACGCCAACGGCACCGCACGGATCCTGTGCGCCGGCCCGGATCCGAAACCGGAGACGGACACAGCGCCGACGCATTGCCGGCCGGCTCACCTGCGCCGCCAACACCCCGCCCCGGCACAGTGCCGACCACGGCACTCCCAGCTCTGCCCCCCTGCCCTGCCGAGGCCCGGCTTGTCCTGCCGTTCTGTCGCAGGACTCGCAGCAGTGAGAAGCTGCGCCATATCCCCTCGGTCGGTGACGCCCTGCGAGGACCGGCCTCGGGGAGCATCACCGTCGCCACTACCGGACCGTCGGCAGCAAGGAGTTGTGGACGAGTGCCGGGGGTAGGGGCCCGGTGCCGGTGGCGCACATGCCGTCGAAGGTGAGCCGCAGGTAGCGCCGCCAGGCCGACGGATCGGCGGCCAGCAGGGGTGCGGCGGTGTAGTACACGCCGCAGATCAGCAGCATCACGTCCTGCCCGTTCACCTCCGCACGGAGTGAGCCGTCGCGTTGCGCCCGCCGCGCCAGTGACTCGGCTGTGGCGATCAGCTGCTCCTGTCCGGCCTGGATCTCCGGGTGCCGAACATCCGACACCATACGCAGGGCCTCCGCGAGCGCCCGGTTGTTTGCGTAGAGATCGACGCCCGCGCTCATGAACTGCAGCAGGGCGGCGTCGGCGTCGGCCTGCTCGGCCTGCCGGCGGCCCACTGCCACCAGCCCGTCGATTGCCTCGCTGATGATCGCGGCGAACAGGTCCTCCTTGGTGGGGAAATGCCGGAAGACGGTTCCCTTCCCGATACCGGCTCGTGCCGCGATCTGCGCGATGGACGCGTCCGCGCCGTGCTCGGCGAACACCTCCGCGGCAGCCTTCAACAGCGCCTTGCGCGTCCGCACCGCGTCGGCTCTCATCCGTCGCGCGGGCGGCGCTGCAGCAGCTTCTTCTTCAGTGTTCATGGGTCCACTCTACGCAACATGACCGGACGGTCCGGTTAGGTGGTACGGTAGCCAACATGACCAGCCGGTCCGGTTACGGTTCGTGGCTGTGGCCGGTCCGGCATTTCCTCATCCCATTGGAGAACAGAGCACCATGAGCAAGACACTCGGCTTCATCGGCAGTGGCAACGTCGGCGGCATCCTGGCCCGCCTTGCTGTCGCCGCCGGCCTGGACGTCGTCCTGAGCAACTCCCGCGGCCCCGAGTCCCTCGCCGATCTCGTCGCCGAACTCGGCCCCCGCGCCCGGGCGGCCACTCCCGCCGAGGCCGCCGAGGCCGGGGACCTGGTGGTGGTGTCCATCCCGCTGGGCGCCTACGAGAAGGTCCCGGCAGAGCCGCTGGCGGGCAAGATCGTGATCGACACGCTGAACTATTACCCGGAGCGCGACGGCCGCATCGCAGAGCTGGACGCGAACGAGCTGACGACCAGCGAGTTGGTGCAGCGCCACCTGACCGACTCCCGTGTGGTCAAGGCGGCCAGCAACATCGTCTCCAGCCAGCTGTTCAGCCTTGCCCGCCCCTCGGGTGCGCCGGACCGCAGTGCCATGCCAATCGCCGGCGACGATGCCGCCGCCAAGGCGGAGGTCGTGGAGTTGCTCGACATCCTCGGCTACGACGCGGTGGACATCGGCACGCTCGCCGACAGCTGGCGCAGCGAACCAGGCACGCCCGTCTACGGCAAGGCCTACTACGGGGAAGTGCCCAAGGACGTGAGCTTGGACAAGACGATGGAATGGATCTTCCAGGCCCCGGGCGTTCCGATACCTGCCGACCGCGTGAGGGAACTGACCGCCACGGTTGTCCGGGGCCCCGCGGGCGGCAGCTTCTCGGTCGACGCCTGGACCTGAGTGGAGAGCATCGCGGAAGAAGTGGTGGAATCGGAACTCCTGACCGGGTCCGGACACCGACCCACCGTGGGGGTTCCGGCCGCCAGCGGGGAGACAGACGCCTGCGGCCGCCGCCCCGGCTGCGACTGCTGCGGCTGAGCCGACACCTGCACGACGCAGAGAGACCCCGGCCGTCACATGGCCGGGGTCCTCTGCTGTCCAAGATCATGGTTTAACTGGCATCACCGTCCGCCTGGCCGTGGCCCTCACCGACGCCTGGGACGACTACCGGTAAGAGCGGGCTGTGCTTGTCTTGCTGGCTGCGCGAGAGCGAGCCGGATCTCCGGCTCTGTGAGGGCGACGGCTGCCGACATTCGGGCCGCAGGAATGAAGCCTCGCCGTGGTGTGAAGAGGCCAGGTCACACGGCTTCAGCGCAAGGCGGCGGGGGCGAGGCGGATGGTGTTGTGCGGCTGCATCCGGACGCGTATGGGCTTGAGCTTGCTCACCGTTTTGAATGGCTCGACGGGGTGGGGTGCGGCTCGGGGCGGTCGGGGGCGAGGACCCGAGGCGGTTCAGTCCGGCGTGACGGCCAACTGCCCGGAGTGCGGAGCGTCCTGGACGGTCGGGGTCGGCCGTCCCGTCTCGGCAACGTACTGCTCCCCGGTGCCGCAAACGGGCCTGGCACAAGCGGCGCACTGGGCGGTGCGAGGTGTGAGACCGGGCATCCGGCGGTCATGGGGCCGCTCCACGCGCCGGGTCCGCACTTCCCTTCCTGCGGCCGGATGGTGCGAAAGGACTGGCGTCCAGGGGCGGACTGGGCGAGGCAGTAGCGGACGTCGGCCGCTGTGTAGAGCACCGCCTGATCGCGCAGCTGCCTGTACCTGCGACACCAACGACCGGTGGTGACCCCTTCATCCATCGGGCTGGCGCGAAGAATCGGCGAGCAGTTCCTGCAGAAGTTCGACGATGAGATCGGGCTGCCCTATGAACGGGGAGTGGCCCGTCTGCCATTCGCGCACGTCGGTGCAGCGCGAGGCCATCTTCCACTGCAGGACCGGGGTGATGGCCCGGTCCTGCGCGCAGACGACGTAGGTGGAGAGAGCGTGCTTCCAGCTGTGACGCTCTGGGATGCCTCGTCCGCAACCGGGGGCTTGCGCGCGCAGCAGGCCAACCGCCCAGGCGGCGAGAGGTTCGGGACAGTCACCGTAGAGTGTGTCGGCAGCCCTGTTGGGTTGCAGGCTGGTCGAGCCGTCGGGCTCAGGGTTGATCGCGTCCTGGAGCTGCGGGGACGCGCCACCCAGAGAGGCCGCGCTCTCGCCGACATCCGGCACGAAGGCCGCCAGATAGACCAGGTGTCCCACCCCGCGCAGCCCAGTGATCACTGACCCGCCGTAGGAGTGACCGAGCACAATCGGAGGTTCCGGTAGCGAGTCGATGACCGCCTGGACTGCTGCTGTGTCAGCGGGCAATGAGCCCCGGTGGAGCTCGGGAACGACGACCTCGGTTCCTGCGGTCCGCAAGCGTTCTGCCACCCGCGCGAAGTGTTCGGGACGGTGATACAGGCCATGAACGAGCACCACGGCGGCCAATGCGCACGTCTCCTCGGGTCGGTATCAGACGAGTGCCGGTCAGCCGTATCGTCGCAGCAGTCCGTCTGCGTGCGCCTCCAGCCGTTCTCCCAGCACCCCAGCCGTCAGTACAAGTGGCCGGAGTTGCCGGCGAGGTCGCGGCCACTCGCCAAGTCGGCCAACTGACGTCTGGCACGCACCTCTAGTCCGGTCCCTCGAGCAGCACGGCGCCCAGCGCGGCGGTGCAGTCCTGGCCTGTCGCCTGGCTTCCCCTCCCCCGTGCGGCGTAGCAGCAGCGCAGCCCCGGCTGCTTCCAAATACCGCGCATAGGCCTGCCGCCGCGTTTCATGGAGGCGGGCTGCTCGCTGATCCTCAAAAGTCATTCGTGCCGTTCTCAAGCACGGCGTCCGCCTGCTTATGTCCCGCATGGGGTGCTGCTGCCGCCTGCCGTTCGCCGACACCCCGGGCCGGGTCCGATCGTCAGGGCCGGTTCGGGTCGGGGTGCACCACCATGAAGAGCGACCAGGCGGGCGCGGTCGGGTCGTCCGGGCGGGCGGCGAACTCCTCGATCAGGGCGCGGAGCCGAGTCTGGAACTCCTCCATCTCCGCCGACGGCAGGCGCAGCCCGAGCCGGGTGCTGTCGACCTCGGCCGCGGGCGCCAACGCCAGCTCCTCCAGGAACGCGTCGAGCATTGACCGGTCCTGCGCGGGCGCATCGAGTTGCCAGGACTTCCGCGTCGCCAGATAGGGAATCTCCCGTGCGCCGCGCGCACCGCGTCGCTCCTCCTGGGCCTCCAGAAAACCGGTGCGTACGAGCGTCCTGATGTGGTGCAGCACGCTGGCGGGAGCACAGCCAAGGATCGTCGCGATTTCCTTGTTGGTGTGCGCCTCGCCGAGGCAAATGCGCAGGATGCGGAGGCGGAGCGCGGAGGCGAGTGCCTTCGCCTCCGCGTCGGTCGCCGGCCGACGTTCAGTCATGGTCGGTAGCCTACTGACGGGCCGGGCAGGACAAGTGATTGACAAAACCCAATCACTCTTCCACGGTAGTTTCCCATGACTGTTACCGAGCCCTCGCCCGGCCGCCCCGCCCGTCGTGGCGGACTGTGGTGGCATGCCGACTTCCGTCGACTGTGGCTCGGTGAGACGGTCAGCCAGTTCGGGACAATGGTCAGCCAGTTGGCGCTTCCTCTCGTCGCCATCCTGGTGCTGCACGCCAGTACCTGGCAGGTCGGGGTTCTGGTGGCGTGCGAGACCGCGGCGTTCGTGGCAGTGGGCTTGCCGGCCGGCGCGTGGGTGGAGCGGATGCGGTTCCGCTGGGTGCTGATCGTCAACGACCTGGTTCGGGCTGCCCTGCTGGCCTGGGTACCGGTGGCTCAGCTCCTGGGGGTGCTGACGATCGAGCAGTTGTACGTGATCGCGCTCGCCACCGGGGTCAGCACGGTCTTCTTCGACGTCGCCTACCAGTTCTACCTGCCCCAGCTGATCGACCGGGAGCTGCTGGTGGAGGGCAACGCGAAGCTCCAGGCCAGCGAGTCGCTCAGTCAGATCGCGGGCCCGAGCCTCGGCGGCGCGCTGATCCAGGCGCTCACCGCGCCCTACGCGGTACTTGTCGACGCGGTGAGCTTCCTGTGGTCGGCAGTGTGCGTGACGCGGATCGAGGTTCGGCCGCCGCGCCCCGAGCGCAGCCCCGACCCCAACCTGCTGCGGGAGATCCGCGACGGTCTGCGGTTCGTGCTCGGTAACCGGATACTCCGCGCCATCGCCATGTGTACCAGCTCGGCCAACCTCTTCGGTTCGGTGATCTCCGCCGTCTTCTACGTGCTGCTCGCCCGCGAACTGCGGCTCTCTCCGGGCGTCATCGGCCTGCTCACCTCGACCGCGGCGGTGGGTGGCCTGATCGGTGCACTGGTGGCCGGACGGTTCGCGGCGAAGGTCGGCCAGGGCCCGGCCATCTGGATGGCGATCGCGGTCGCCGGACCGTGCGCACTGGTCACACCGTTCGTACAGCGCGACTGGACGCTGGGCCTGCTCGCGGTCGCGCAGATCGCCATGTGGATGGGCATCGTGGTCTACAACATCAACCAGGTCAGCTTCCGGCAGGCGCTGTGCCCGCCCGGGCTGCTCGGCCGGATGAACGCGACGATGCGGTTCCTGGTCTGGGGCACGATGCCCTTCGGTGCACTGATGGGCGGCCTGCTCGGCTCCACGATCGGCGTCCGCGCCACGCTGCTGGCGGGGGCGGTCGGCCAGTCACTCACCTTCCTGCCCGTTTTCCTGTCGCCGCTGCGCCGGATGCGCGAACTGCCGTCCTACGCTGAGCCGGCGGGCGATGGGGATCCCACTGCCAGCCCGTTGGCGCCGAACGGACTCTGAGAATGAGGTCAGTGCAGCGCGGCACAATCAGCAGCCCGGAGCAGCACTCCTCGCGGGCCGTCCGCTCGGCGGCGCTGAGCATCTGGTCAGCACGGGACCACCTGACGGCTGCCGCGGTAACCGCGTTCGTGAATCTCCTGGAACAGGCGGGTGCCGCTGACCTGGCCCTGTGTCTCAGTGAAGCGGGCGTCGAGGTATGCCTTGAACGGTTCCAGGACGCCGTTGGGGCGGCGGTCCCGGGCGTTAGGTGATGCCGACGTCTCCGGCGTAGGTCGCGGCGAGGGCCTCGACCCTCCAGATCGCGGCGGGAACGCCAACTCCGGGCCGTCGCAGGCGTCGTTGACGAGATCTACGGTCAGTCCCACGGACTTGCCGTCCGGCCCTTGGCCGAGAACTTGACCTCCTGCGCTACGAAGGTCGATGCCAACGCGGAGCTGGGTGTCCTCCTGCACGATGACGGGTTCGCCGGTGGCGGTCGGGTCCACGCTGCTCTCCAAGGGGGGGTGAGAGTTCAGCTGACCAACCTGCCAGGCGGACACGTGTGAGGACTACCCCTCCCGAGCCGGGAGTTCGGCGGCGGTAATGATGCTGCGGACGCCCAGGTCGGCGCGGCGGGCCGGGGTGGTCTGGTCGACAATGACGGTGCAGCCGGCCCAGTGGCCGCCGCACTGCTTGATCATCGACCGCACGGCCGACGCCTGGCTGCCCGTCTCGATCCAGTCGTCGACCAGCAGCACCCGCTCCCCGGGACCCACCGCCGCCCGCTGCAGACGCAACTCCTGGCGAGTGCCCCGGTAGTCGGGGTCGCTGCGCCGGGTGAGCTTCTCCCCCGGAAAGATTCCCTCGCCCTTGCGTACTGCGACGAAGCCGACGCCGAGCTCGACGGCCACCGCCGCGCCGAGCAGGAATCCCCGCGACTCGATGCCGCAGACGGCTGTGACGCCGTCGTCCCGGAACGGCCCGGCCAGGCCGCCGACCACCGCGGCGAGCGCCCCGGGATCGCGGAAGATCTGCCAGACGTCGGCATGGCCGCCAATCCACCGGAAGCGTTCCAGGGCCAGACCACGTGCGTGAGACATCATGATCGCGAGTCTGCGGACGGACCGGCAGTCCGGGCAACCGGATTCTCCGTTCGGGGAAATGCAGACTGGTGGCCGACACCCCGCCTTCGTCGCGATCCTGATCTGGACCCGAAGCGACCAAAGTGCAGCCAGGACGGGTGCCGCAGCCGACTCGGGGATGACTGCGGCACCGTCCCGCCAAGCCCAGCGCGCGGCAGGAAGAACACGCCCCGGGGCCGACCGTGCTAGTGCCCCGCCCTCCGGCCAGGCTGCGCCGATCGGGTGGCCCGCCCGTAGCAGACCCGCGGGTTCGTCGGTCGTGCGCCGGTGGAAGGCGTCGAACGTGTCGCTACCGCCGGTACCGTCGGCCACGCGTTCAACTCGGTCCGACGGTGAGGTGAACATCGTGGAGAAACTGAGTCCAGTGCCCGCATGAGCAGTGGAGAAACCAGGGAAATCGACCGCGTGTTCTTGCATTCACCGGGCACAAGGAGCGACGGAGGTTGATAACTATGGTTCCCCTGCTTGTCGTTCTTCTGCTGGCTCTGATCCTCTTCGGCGCGGGTTTCGCGCTGAAGGCACTGTGGTGGCTCGCGGTCATCGTGCTGGTCGTGTGGCTGCTGGGCTTCGTCATGCGCTCCGCCGACACGGGCGGCCGCAAGGGCCGCTGGTATCGCTGGTAACCACCACCCATCAGCGACATGGCTGTGGGCTCCGGATGTATCCGGAGCCCACAGCCATGTCCCGGATCAGGACATCGCACCGGGCAAACGGTGTAACTACCACCCTCCCGGGAACCGCGCCTCATAGCCGGGACCCGGTGAAGCAGCGGAACTGCGCCTCCAAACCACCGGCCCCCGGCCACGAATCGGCCGGGCCGCCGGCCACTACCTCGTGCAGCCGTCTCGGGCACGACCAGGTCCAGGACGTCCTCCAGGGCGAGCCGCAGGATCCGCCCGTCCCCGACCGACGCACCGGCAGCGTCTGCCCCGCCCCTCCCCCCCTCCCACTCCTCAACTCCTGCCAGGGCATGGACGAAGGGGGTCGCAACGGGGATGTCCGCGACCCGACCACGCCACACGCGCGGGGTGACCTGGGCGAATCCCGAAGTGCTGTGGAGGCTCGCGCAACATCCAGCGCAACACCTACCGCAGCACGTTGGCCCAACGCCCAGCGCAACGGTTCCGATCACTTCAAGCAGCAGCGTTGGTGAATCGGTTCGGGAGGCAGAGCGGGAGGTACCCCTAGCTCTCCGCCCAGCGGTACGTCGCTCGGACCACCCCATGCAATGTGCTTCCGTGCGTGGCAGCTCAGTTTCCGGACTGCTCGGCGAGGGTGTGTGCGACGAGTGCATTGGCGTGACCGTGGCCCAGCCCGTGCTCGGCCTTGAGCCAGTTCACGAGCTCCATGTGCTTGGTCAGAGGCGAGGAGTGGATGAGGTCCTTCCACTCCGCGATCGGGCGACCGTACTTCTTCTCGATGGAAGGGAAGTAGCTGGACGGGCCCTTCACGGTGGCGGTCATGTCAGCCATCCTGTCTGTCCGTTGTGTTGCTTCGGTGTTGTCGCTGGTATGACCGAGGGGCACCAACGGAGTCATCGGTCGATGAAGGTGCGCTGCGTCACACCTCGTGCTCGCCGATGTGCGAGGGCAGGTTGAAAGGCGGGAACAGCCGCTCGGTGTCCCGAAACGCCTACCCGTTCGCCTCTGATCGGACGGGGGGACGGACCCCGTCGGCCGTCCCTCCGTCGGTACCGCGCGCGCCCAGCGATCAAGCGGCGGGGAACTCAGCCATGTGCCCGTCATGCAGCGTCAGGTGGGCGCCGTTGAAGCGGGACCGCATGCGCCGGTCGTGGGTGACGACGACCACCGTGCCCTGATAGCCGGTCAGCGCCTCCTCCAGTTCTTCGACGAGCGCGGGCGAGAGGTGGTTGGTGGGCTCGTCCAGCAGCAGAAGGTCCACTGGCTCGGTTACCAGCCGGGCCAGTTCGATGCGGCGCCGCTGCCCGTACGACAGGTCCTCCACCCGCTGCCGCAGATCGTCCGGGCTGAACAGCCCGAGCGAAAGCAGCGCCTCGATGTGCTCGTCGACGTCGCCGACCCGTCCACTGCTGAACGCCTGAAGCACCGTCATCCCCAGCGGCCATGGCGCCTGTTCCTGCCTCAGATGCCCCACCCGGCCCGACACCCGCACCGATCCGCTGTCGGGTGTCAGCTCCCCGGAGAGTACTCGCAGCAGCGTTGTCTTGCCGGCCCCGTTGGGGCCGGTGATCAGCAGCCGTTCACCGGGCCAGAGGCACAGGGAGTCGATGCCGAGCCGGTCGCCCACCCGTACGTCGGTGAGCTCGGCCACCGGCTCCTCCGATTGCGCGGCCTCGGTGGTGATCTCCGCGGTGAAGGTGAGCGGCTCGGGCGGCGGCGCGACGGGGTTCTCAGTCAGCCGCGCGACCCGTTCCTTGGCGTTGCGGATCCGCACCATCGCACCATGGCCCCGCCCGCGCATCCGGAACTGCCCGGCGCCGAAGACGGCGAAGGGAAGCTTGCGCGGGATGTTGTCCAGCCGTGCCACGTTGGACGTGATCAGCTCGCGACTGCGGTCCAGTTCGGCGCGCCACTGCTCGTACTCCAGCAGCCGACGCTGGCGTTCCGCCGCCTTGGCCGCCAGATAGCCCTCGTAGCCGTTGCCGTAGCGGGCCACCGTACCGGAGTCGACCTCCAGGATCGTGGTGGTGAGCCGGTCGAGAAACAGCCGGTCGTGGGTGACTGCGACGACGGTGCCCTTGTGCCTCCGCAGGTGTTCCTCGAGCCAGCCCACGGCCCGGTCGTCCAGGTCGTTGGTCGGCTCGTCCAGCAGCAGCAGTTCAGGTTCCGAGGCCAGAGTCGCGGCCAGGGCGAGGCGCGACCGCTCGCCGCCGGACAGAGTGCCCAGGCGCCGGCCGCGGTCCAGCCCGGGCAGCCCGAGTCCGTGCAGCGCGATCTCCACCCGGGAGTCGGCCTCGTAGCCGCCCCGGGCCTGGTACCGGTCGACCAGCACTGCGTACTCCTCCAGGAGGGTGGCGAGTTCGGCATCCTGCTCTTCCTGCTGCGGCCGTTCGGCCAACTCGGCCTCGACCCGGCGCATGCCCTCCTCCAGATTCCGCAGGTCGGCCAGGGCGAGATCGACGACGCCCTGGACCGAGGCGTCCGGCGGCAGCTCCAGTGTCTGGGCCAGATAGCCCACTCCACCGGGCGCGACCACCGTGAGTGCACCATTGTCGGGCCGTTCCTGCCCGGCGATGAGCTTGATCAGCGTGGACTTGCCGGATCCGTTGTCCCCGATGACTCCGACCTTCTCGCCCGGCTTGATCGTGACGCCGATCCGGTCGAGTACGACGTGGTCCTGGTAACGCTTGGTGATGTCATGTAGGGCGAGTTGCGCTGTCGACACGCAGGAGTCCTCCTGATCGTCACTGGGTTGAGTGAGGTCGCCGCGCACACAGAAGACCGTCGGGAGCGGATCCGTTCGGTGGGAAGACCGCACGGCGAAGCATCGCGGTGCGGTTGTTTCCTCAGGAGTGCACGGCGGGGCGCGGTGACGGAGCCAGGCTCGACGTCCCGCGCCTTCGCGGATCACACATACCGATCACAGGGAACCCATGGCACGAGGGTAGACGGTACGAAGCTGCACCGGCAACCAGTCTGCCCGGAGCCGGGTGGGGGTGGGCCCGTAGCACGGACGCCAGTTCAGGCCCCACCCTCGAGCAGGGTCCCTGCTCGGTGTGCTCGGCCGACCACATCGTCGGCGGCCCTGGCGCGGCGGCCCCGCCCGGCGCGCAACACCGGCAAGCCGCGCCGATCCCCGGCCGCGCCGCGCCCGCGCCGCCCATCCCGCCCTCCCACTCCTGCCAGGGCATGGGCGAACGGGGTCGCAACGGGGACGTCAGACCCCAGACCATGCCCGTACGTTGGGTTGACCTGCATGGACTTCGCGGCGTTGCCGTGCCCCGCGCAAGAGATGGTGCAGGAGAAGGCACAAGGGTTGGCCCAGGAGATGTTGCCGAGCCGCCGCCAGCCAGCTGACCGAAGGCAGGTCGTCACAGGCAGGACAGCATCGGAGCTCTTGGTGGAAAGGATCCAGTGTGACGTGGATACTGCCGGAGCCGATGCTGACCATTCCCGTGTCCGTGCCCGATCTGCGGCCTGGCTGTGCTGCGGAGCCGAAGTGGGACGGATTTCGGGCTCTCGTCTCCGTCGACGCGGGCCAGGTAGTGCTGCGCTCGAGGCGCGGCACCGAAATGAGGCCGTCGTTTCCGGAGGTCGTCGCCGGGGCCGTGCATCTGCCGGACGCGACCGCGCTGGACGGCGAGCTGGTCGTACAGCGGGGGACGTCGGCGGCGGAGAGGTCGGGGCGGGCGCGGTGCAGGCGTGCGGGGTGGCGCCACCGGCCAGCAGCGTCGCGGGCGACGTCGACGCCGACTTCCACCACCAGCTCGGGTTCCACCAGCGTGACGTTCAGTGACTCGCGGCTGCCCCACCCGGCGGAGAACGACCAGCCCGTCCACGGATGACCGTGCAGCGCCGAAGCAAGCTGGCCGGCGACCGTAGCGCTGGCCGTCCGGGTGAGGGTGGTGGTGCGGCCGGTGTACTGGGGCTGCGCACCCTGGACTACAGCCTGCTGCCGCCGCGGCAGCGCATCCACTGGGGATCCCCCTGGCGCCGTCAGCTGGAAGAGCCGAGCGGTGTGCATGTAGGGCGAAGGTGCAGACGTGGCGAGTTCCAGTTGCTCAAGGTCGGCGTAGAACGCCGGGTCGTACTTTCGCGCGTCGTCGGTGATTTAGTCGCAGGAGCTGCGGATGCCGGCGTCCATGGCCTGGGCGGTTTCGCGGTCGGCGCGCAGTTCGTTGAAGTGCTGCTCGATGGCGGGGAGGTAGGAGGGGTCGGGGCGGTAGAAGCCGCAGCCGGCGCATTGGAAGCGGATCGGGCACGAGGTTCCGCTGGTGACGTTGCTGGGTTCAGTGCATCGACGGCGACCGAGCGCAGCTCGTAGCTGGCCGTGGTGCTGGGGGCGGCCTGGCCAAGGCGGTCCACGACGTGGGTGCTGAGGATGGCCACGGCAGCGCGTTTGCGTTTGAGGGAGACCTGTACTGGTGGCGTCGGGTATTGGAACTGCCCGAATAGGCCTGCCTGTTCCGTGAAAGATCTTGAGGGCCTGAGAGACTCGGTGTCGACGCCGATCTCCCATGCGAGATCAAGCTGCATGCCGTGCGGAAGAGGCGCTTCTGCTTCAATCGGCCGGTTGCCACCCGCACTCTTTCCAGGAGCCTCCGTGACGTCCGTCCTGCCCCAACCCGAGTCGGCGCAGCTACAAGAGCTTCTCGTCGCTGGGCAGGAGGCGGCTGAGGTCGGACGCTGGGTAGATGCCGGGCTTGCCTGGATCGAGACTGCCAAGCTGGGCAGCCTGGACGGCGCGAACGCAGCCAGCAGATTCGCAGCCCCTCACATCAGACCGCTCGCTGATGCGGGAGACCCTGCCGCGCAGGCTCTGATGGCGGGGATCTTGATGGACTACTTCACCGAAGACGCCCTTCCGATGGCGGTCGGCTATGCCAGGGCCGCGGCCGCCGCTGGTCACGCCGCCGGCCTTCGCACTTTCGGTTTCATGCTGGTGCGAGGCAAGGGAGTGGAAGAGAACCGTGACGAGGCTCTGGCGCTGTTTCGTGCGGCAGCCGCGAAAGGGGACCCCTACGGGGCCTTCAACGCTGCGGTCACCCAGAGGGAAGGCAACTGTCGCGCTGACCGCGACGAGTACCTCCGACTGCTGACCCAGGCCGCCAACGGGGGCATCACGCAGGCTGCCGCGGTCCTGGGAGACGAGTTGGCGGCCGACAGACGCAACGAGGAAGCCCTGAGTTGGTACGTGCGGGCAGCCGAGAACGGCCACGCCGGCGCAGCGGATGTCGCGGCCGACTGGTACCGGGACGGCGTCGGTACGGAAGCCGACCCCGTGCAGGCCATGCGCTGGCTCCTCGTGCTGACCGCGCAATCGAACGTCGACGCCGTTCACCGAGCCCACCAGGTTGGCCCCCGGATGACGAACGAGGCGATCCTCGAAGCAGGACGGCTCGCGGATCAGCCCACCGAAGCCCACATCATGGTCACCACACTCGCGAGAGCACGCGAGCGCGAATGACAACCCCCAAGTGCCAGGGCACCGTCCTGATCCGGCCTTTCACGAAACTGCGGTCAGAGCTCCCGAAGACCTCAGCCAACGCGGACCCACGCCGTGAAGTCGTCAGCGAGTCCGGGCGGGTTGGCCGCCGCGGTCCGACGAGCAATCCCCTCGTAGTACTCCAGTTCGTGGAGGATCACGGGCACTGGCCTGCCGATGGCACTCTTGATGACGCCATCGTTGTGGAGGTCGCGCGCGAGTTGGACGCATGCCTGGTTGAAGTTGGCCTCGATCAGCACGGCGGTCGGCCTCACGGTTGTCATCCAGACCTCGGGGTGTGTGGGCTCGTCGTACCAAAGTCCGAGTTCGCTGATCCGCTGGCGGCGTGCTACGGCTCCGTCGGGGTCCCGGGTGAGGTCGCCGATGGCCGTGAGCTCGTTCTGTAGCCAGAAGGCGTGGTTCCAGCGGGCTTCCGCCTCGTCGGAGGCGTCCGCCAAGGTGCGTCGGAACTGGGCGTCGGTGTTGTATCCGATGATCAGGGTGGGCTGTCGTGGGTCGTCCCTCTCGTTGTCGATGAAGAACGAGATGACGTAGATGTGCTCTGCCTCGCCAACCGGGATCGAGCTGATCGCTTGTTCGGCAAGGGTCCGGAGATGGTCCTGGAAGGTCACGGGGCTGCAGCCCTTTCGTGTGCGGTTGCTGACGTCGGCGGCCTAGGGCGTGTGCCGAGTGGAGATCACGGGTCTGGATGTTTCTCTGTCCCGGCCGGGCCGGGACGGTAGACAAGCGGGATGACCCGGCGTGATCTCACGGACGACGAGCGGGCTGTGTTCGAACCGCTGCTGCCGCTGGGCGAACGCGGCCCAATACCCGACCTGCGCAGGCTCGTCGACGGCGTGATGTGGCGGTTCCGTACGGGCGGTCCGTGGCGGGACATGCCCGAGCGGTACGGGCCCTGGTCCACCGTCTATGGGCGGTTCCACCTCTGGGCCAGGTCCGAGGTCTTCCTGACGCTGATGGAAGCGGTGATCGCCGAGGTCGCCGCGCTCGGTCAGGCAGACCTCGGCCTGGTGAGCGTGGACTCCACTGTGGCCCGCGCCCACCACCACGCCGCCGGGATGACGGTCGATGCGGAGCTGCTCGAAGCCCTGGAGAAGTCCGTCGCCGAGGGAAAGAGGCTTCGCCAAAGGGACCAAACGCCCCGGTAGCCGGGCCGGACGGGCAGGCGGATGCCGCCCGCGAGGAGGGACGGCGTCTGCGCCGACGCCACAAGGCCCGGCTCCGCGCCGCCGAACTGGGGCGCTCACGCGGCGGGTTGACCAGCAAGGTGCACCTGTCAGCGGACCACCGCTGCCGCCCGTTGTCCTTCGTGCTCAGCCCCGGCCAGGCCGCCGCCAGCCCTCGCTTCACCGCCGTCCTGGAGCGCATCAAGGTCCGGGGCCCGATCGGCCGGCCCCGCACCCGCCCTGCCGCCGTGGCCGCGGACAAGGCGTACTCCTCCCGCGCCAACCGTGCCTACCTGCGCAGACGCAGGATCCGGGCGGTGATCCCGGAGAAGACCGACCAGGCGGCCAACCGGAAGAAGAAGGGGCGCCGGGGCGGGCGGCCCCTCGCCCATGACGCCGAGCTCTACCGCGACCGCAACACGGTGGAACGCTGCATCAACAGATCAAGGAGTGGCGTGGGCTAGCCACCCACTACGACAAGACCCCGGTCAGCTACCTCGCGGACTCCACATGCGCGGCGCTGTCATCTGGGTCCGCAGCCTCACATGAAGATCTCAACCAAGTCGGTACACGCTAATGCCACACCGCAGCGGACCGATGGAACAGCCACTCGTATCAACATGGGCGTTCTCGTACGCCCGTGCCAAGACCGTCATCAAGCGATTCTCGTCCTCTGCGGGATGTCGGCGAGCTTTGGCAGCAGGCGTGCCGCTGCGGCGATGTCGGCGGTGAGGTCGCGGTCGGCCATCTCCATCGTCAGGTCGTCAAAGAGATCGTCGACCCGCGCACCGCGAAGTCGCACCGCGCGTACGGCGGCCACGAGTTCACACGCCAGCACAGTCCGGTAGTCGTCCACCGCGGTCAATGCCTGGCGCGCACCGTGCGAAGCGAAACTCGCGTCCTCCTCCACCCCGCGCGACAGCGTGACGGTCTGGACTGCCGTCGGCATGGCGAGGGCTCTCAACGAGCCGAGCGCGGAGGCCGCGACGTACTCGCAGGCCATCACCCCCGACGCGCCTGCGGCCCCCGCCCCGAGGAACGGCGCCAGTCCGGTGAACCCGGGCTCGGTGAGCATGGACACTCTGGCCATGGCCAGCTGCGCCGACTGGGCGGCCGCGGAGACGGTCGTATCGAGTGCCTGCGCCAGGTACGCGGCGTAGAAGCCACCGTGATGGGCAACACCGTGACCGGGCAACAGCGCGGGATTCTCGGACGGGGCGTTCGCCATACGGCAGACGACATCGTCGAGGTGGGAGAGGGCGTCGATGAACGCGCCGTGCACCTGCGGCATGCTGCGCAGTCCCAGCGGGTCCTGAATGCGCGTGGGTGCCGGTATCGAGGGGATGAGCCGGCGCATCGACCGGCATACCTCGCGTGCCCCGCTGAACGGCGTCACTTGCTCGACGACCTCGGCGAACGCCTCGGGATTGCCATCCACCGCCGCGAACGTCAGCGCCGCCACCGTGATCGCGGACCGTGACAGAACGGCGAGCGAGGCGTGGGCGAGCGCAGCGTCTCCGATCGTGGCGGCGTTGCTGTTGATGACCGGCATGGCGTCCTTCGGGTCGCACGCGACGGGTGCCAGAAGCGCCGTGGATGTTCGGACCTCTCCGAGCAGCGAGAGGATGGTGACCGCGAGCGCCGGGAGGTCACCGGTGCCGATGCTGCCCACCTCGCGCACGGGCGGCAGCGCGTCGGCCGCGAGCATGACCACCAGGCCGTCGAGGAGTTCAGGCGCCGCGCCGCTGCCTCCGGCGGCGAGCTGATTGAGGCGGACGGCGAGCATCGCGCGCACGCGCTCCGGGCTCCGGAGCGGCCCCGCGGATGTGGCGTGGCTGCGCAGGAGGGCCAGGGCATGTGCGTTCGCATCGTCGATGGCGATGTCGCGATTGGCGCCCACACCTGTCGATCTGCCGTACACCGCGCGTTCGGCGCTGACCTGCACCGCGTGTTCGAAGGATCGCGCAGCCCGTGATCGCGCCTCGTCGGCGAGCCGGACAGATGTCTCCCCGTATGCGAGGGCCGCGATGCCGGAACAGTTCAGATTAATGCCGTCGACGGTGATCAACACGCCTCCAGTCGATACCGGGAGATCAGGCTCGGAAAGGCGCTGTACCGGCGGCGTCGTGGGTGGCCGGTCAGCCGCCGCACGAGCCCTGCCAGCCCTGCCAGCAACTCCGGATCCACCACTATTCCGGCCGCGTTCTGACGGGCGCGTGCCACGGTGGAGTCCACGCTGACCAGGTTCACATCCACCAGCTCCTACGCACCAGTCTCGGCGATCATCGCCTCCATCAGCGCCTGGAAGCACACCACCCCATCGAACTGCTTCCGCAACCCTCCAGGCAGCAGCCGCGCTCCCCGACCGGGAGCAGTGACCCAACCAACTCCCACTCGCCATCGACCAGATCGCCACACGCCAACCGGTCTGCTACCAGGCCACTCACTGGCTCGGACCCCATCACTCAAACCGAGATCAGAACCTAGAACACGCCCTAGGCGGCCCAGGCGCCGGCGGCGGCCCGCTGCCATTTTGACGGCGCCGGTGATGTGGATGCCGAGGGTGCGGGCGAGGATCGCGGGGCAGCTCGGTGGCGAGCTGGAATAGCGCGTTCGAGCGCGTCTCGGCGAGCCGGATGCCGAGCTTGCGGAGCCTTTCGCCCATGGCCCAGGCGCTGATCGGGCGGCAGCCGAAACACGATCCTTGTCACCAAGGCAGGCGTGTTGTCACCATGAGTAGCCGTTGTGAGCGAAGCGACGCCAGGTTCCTCCGGCTTTGCGCGAGGCGGGCGGTCAGGCTGCGGGGCGGATTCGCCCACCGGTTGCCCTTCCCAATGCGGCTTCCAGCCGGTCGCGGGCCTGGGTCTGGGTCGCGATCCGTTGGTTGAGGACCGCCAGCCGTTCCAGCGCGACCCGCAGGCCCTGGTCCGAGGGCGGTGCGGCAGCCACATCACCATCCAGACAGGGCAGGAACACCCGCACGTCGTCCAGGGTGAGCCCGGCGGCCAGGAGGTGGCGGATGTTGCGGACTCGCACCACGGTCCGCTCGTCGTAGAGGCGGTAGCCGTTGGAGGCCCGTTCGGAAGAGATCAGTCCGACCTGCTCATAGTGCCGCAGCGCACGAGCGGTCGTTCCAGTTGCCGTGGCCAGTTCACCGATCCGCACCCGTCCCACCTCCCCGGCCACTCTTATCACGCCACGACCGCTCCGCCGTCGACCGGGAGTACCACTCCGGTGACGAACGACGCAGCCGGGGCAGCAAGCTGAGTGATCGCCCACGCCACCTCCTCGGGGCGACCGATCCGGGCCAGCGGGGTGTGCGCCAGCTGCCACTCCCGCACCGCTGCCATGCGCTCCGGCGTCAGGCCCTGATGCTCGCCGATGGGGGTGTCGATCGCGCCGGGGGCGACTGCCACCACCCGGACCCCGCGGGGTGCCAGCTCGACGGCCCAACTGCGGGTCAGCAGCTCCAGAGCGGTCTTGGTCGCCGCATAGACCGAGCTACCCGGCCAGGCCCGCTGCCCCACCGACGTACTCACATTGACGATCACCCCGCCCGACGCCTCCAGGAGCGGCAGCGCGGCCTGAGCCAGCAGGGTGGGGGCCACGAGGTTGGTCGCAAGTTGAGTCTCGATCATCTCTGGCGTCAGCGTGCCGAGGGCGCCACTGCGCACGATGCCGGCGTTGTTGACCAACACGTCCAGCCGACCGTGCCTCTCCAGCACGGCCTGAAGAATCCGAGAGGGCTCGCCCTCAGCGGTGATATCGGCGGTCAGCGCTGTGATCCGGTCGTTCTCGGCAGCGGCCTCCATGAGCGGCTCGGCTCGCCGCCCGATCGCGACCACATGGGCGCCCTCGGCAGCGAAGGCGCGGGCGGTCGCCCGGCCGATCCCGGTGCCGGCTCCGGTGACGGCGACGATCCTGCTGCTCCGCGGTGCGGTGTTGCTGTTCATGCCGTCATCGTTCAACCCTGCCGCCAGCGACAAGGTCAAGCAGCGCCTGGCGAGCGGTAGTCACCGCCGGTGGCCGCCGCGAATGCAGCGGTCCCGTTAGCTGAAAGCCGGCGTGGGGTTCCACAAGAGCTGCTGCGGCGGGCCTGGATACCGCCCCCGGACCCCTGCGTGAGGTACGCGAACGAATGACGTACACGCAGCGCAGCGGCGGGTCGCCACCGACCTGGACGAGCTCGGTGCGTGCCTTGCGGGTGGCCTCGTAGAACGGCTTGAACAGCGACTCGTTGGCCTTGCCGGTCCAGGAGTCGTGAATGGCCGGCGCGGCCGCGAGGTGGCCCTCGCGCACGAGCTTGGCCAGCTGCTTGATGTGGGGGGTGGTGACCCGCACCCGGCCGTCATCGTCGGGCCGGTCGGTGATCCGCCCGAGCGGGTGGGGCATGTCGGTGCGGGTCCGCTCCGGGATGTCGATGAGGTAGATGCCGGCCCCTGCCTTGTCGTAGGCGTCGAGCGGGCCGGTGTGCAGGAGTTTGTTCGGGGCGAGCGGGACGGCCGAACAGGCGGAGGGGTAACTGCCGTTACGGTCGATCAGGCACAGCATGCCTTCGCCGAAGGAGTCGGGCACCTCGAGCTGGTCGCGCCGCACGCGCTTGCCGGTCGCGCGGACGTGGGGAACGCGGGTGGCGGTCACGTCGGGGTGGACCCAGCGCGGTTCGCCGTCCATGTCCTCACTGATCAGCGGCCACGGGCCGCTGTCGCGATCCTCGGCGCGGATGACCGGAATCGGGTGCATCTTCGAGCGGCCGACCGCGTCCTTGGAGATCTTCAGGGCGGGGAAGACGTGCCCCTCGTGCTCGTCCTCCTCATCCCCCGGCTTCAGCCCGTCCGCGGCGCCTTCCTCGTCCTCCGCCGCATCGTCCTGAGCCTGTCCGCCCTGCGACTTCGCCTCGTGTTAGCGCCGCACCAGGCAACATGCGCCCGTCGAGGAGCGTGTCCGGTGCGGCGAGAGTGCGTGCCGGGCGCCGCGAGGGCGCACGTTGCCTGATGCGCTAGTGCGGTGGCCACGAACGGTCGCCGGGTTTCCTCGTCGACTACGACGACAAGATGCAAGAAGCCACCGAGAAGCTTCAGGACCACTGGAAGGACTCAGCCTTTCCAACCTGAAGTTGCAGGTCACTGGGTCGACGTGGGACGGGGCCCGGTGCGCTCGGGCTGGTCGGAGCCTTGATCGTCAGCAGGTGATCGTCCGTCAGCGGGAAATTCAGCCGACGCCCGGATGGTGCTGGTCTTCCGTGTGTCCTACCAGAGTGTGGACGGTCCCGCGACGACCCATCCAGCGTCGGTTGGCTTGATCCAAAAGCCCAATGACACCTCGATTACCTGCCCGCGGTAGGTGACCTCGGCGTAGAAATGGCTGCCAGTGTGGCCCCAGTTGAAGTCCCCGAGATCGAGCTCGCAGAGCCAAGACAGGTCCCGCTCCCACGCATCGGCAGCAGGGCTGCAACTCGCCTCCTCCGCATCGGCGCTCGCTCCGACCGAGCCGGCCCATAGCGACTTGAGCACATGCCGGACCGATGAGTGATCGACGAGCTGTTCGGCCTCAGGGACCTTCCCAGCTCGGAGCAGGCTGAAGTAGCGGCAAACGACCGCTTCGACGTCGGTCTTGGCAGGGCGCTCCGTCCAGATCGTCACCGCGAGATCGTAAAGGTGGATGACGCCCCTGAGCGGGCGGTCGGAGTGTCCCCGAACAGAGGCGTGCCCGACCTCCCGAGTCGGCAGTTGAAGCAGGCCAACCGTTGGGGGTCGGCCGCCTGGCAGCAGTGGCCGTCGGGCTGCGTGGGGCTTTGCACGTTACAGTCCGGCCGCCTGGGCCAGTGATGCCCAGTCGTCCTCGTCCAGATGAAGGCTGGTCAGCAATTCGTCGTCGGCCAGCAGACGCCGCACCCATGTCGCGTCGGCAGCGAATGCCGCTCGGCAGAGGGCCCGTTCAGGGTGGTCGTTCTCGGGGCCACTGACCGCCAGATCCCAGGTGGATCACGGCTTCGGAGCGCTGTGGGTGGGTTTCGTAGTCGCGCGCCAGGCGGCGGTGCAGCATGAGCGAGCCGTACGTCCGCTCGACCGTCCAGCGTTTCGGGATCGGGGTGAATCCCCTGCTCCCGGGGGTGCGTTGGACGATTTCGAGGTCCCCGTCCTACTTCGCGGGGTCCTGCGGCGGCGCACCACTGAGCATCGTCAAGGAGTGCATCGAGAACCAGAAGCGCCCAGCCTGACCGTCACCCCGAACAGAAGAGATCTCCGGCGCATCGCGCCTCCGGGTCGAGGATCGCATTCCCGCCCGGCCTGAAGGCCGGGATTCCCTGCGAAGAAAAAGGGATGGATCGAGGCTGCTGCGTGGCGGAAGCACAGGCGGGTCCGCTTGCCCCCGCCCTAGTCTCCGCCGACAGGAGGGTTTCCGCCTCGTTCGCACCCAACTGAGCATTGCGGACAACCCTTACTGTGCGTCCGAATGATCTGCGGAATTTCCGTTGATCTCCGAGACGATCAGGGCGTACGTCCGGTCGATCAGGGCGTCGAACTCGTCCATGACTTCGGCGGAGACGGCTGCCGTGAACTCTCCTGGGATCTCGATGAGCGGGGTCTCGGCGATGATCCTTCCGGATTCGCGGTAGATACCCAGGGCGATCGAGACACCGTCGCCCCGGTCGGTGACCTCCAGCATCAGGTCGATGGTGCCCTCCTCCGCCCCGTCGTCGAAGGAGGCGTAGGCGCACAGGGCAAGCCGTCTGGAGGTGTAGTGGCCCAGTTCGCGCCCTGCTTCCAGTCCGTCGGACTGCAGCCGTGCGGCGAGTGCGGCGGTCGACGTGTCGAGCCTGGGCAGGATCAGTTCGGTCAGGTCGGGGGTGCTCATTCGGCGATCTCCGAGGCGTCGATGATGGCGTCCTTCAGCACTTCGGTGAACGGATGCGGACTGTCGTTCGCCGTTGCACGCGAGGCTATCCAGCCTTCCATCTCGCTCATGTCCTTCGGGCGGACGGAGACATGGCCTCCGCCGTCCGGTACTGCTTCCAGATCGTCGCCCAGCTTCTGGGTGTCGATGATCTGGACCTTGCCCCGTATCCGGTTCGGTTTGTCCCATGAACTCAGGCCCTCGGCATCGTCAGGCCGGGGCGTCATGCTCTGATAAGTCCCCGACGCGCCGCGGTAGACGTATCTCGGCACATAGGCGGCCGCGATCGGTGACAATCCCGCCGTCAGCCGGTCGAGTGCGCAAATGGAAATTGCTTTTACGGGCCGAGGCCTCCGGGTTCAGGAGCCATCAGCCATCAGCCATCAGCCATCAGGACGATCGTGCGACGTACCGCTGTACCTGCCTGTCGGAACGCACCACTACAGTTCTCGATCACCTGACCGGCGTGCAACTGATCAACGGCGAAAACCGCAGGTCCTCGACCCGGCACAACCCTTCTGTTCGATCCTCGTGCTCTCGCTCACAGCACGATTCTCTGGAGGACCATCGTGAGACGCAGCACTTTCTTGGCGGCAGCCACGGCAACCGCGCTGTACTGCTCCCTGTCCACAGGCCTCTCCCCCGCCCTGGCGGACAGCGCCACCGGCGGCCCCGTCCTGGTCGGCGCGGACGGCTGGTACAGCCAGCCCGGCATGCTCTTCGTGACCGCACACTCCGACAACCCGCTCACCCGCATCACGGCCCACTTCTTTCCTCTGGACGCACCGGACGGGGCGCCGGAAGCCGGATCGACCGAGGACTTCACCCAGTACTCCGGACAGGACGCCACGTCAGGCACCTGGCGGGCGCCGGTCCACCTGGCCGACCTCGGTGACTACCGGGTGACCGTCGACCTGCAGGACGCCTCCGGCGCCACCGTCACCGGTGCCCTCTCCCCGTACGACCTGCAGTACCGGACCATCGTCACGATCCCCGACCTGACCGCCACCCCGAGCGTGCCGGACTACCTCCACCAGCAGGTCTCCGTCACCGGCACCGTGCTCGCCGACGATCCCCGCCACCCCGACGCCCCCGCTCCCGCCGACGGCCTGCCCGTCGACATCGAGACCGGGCGCGGCCGGGTGAGCGCCACCACCGCAGCCGACGGCCGCTTCACCGCCGCCTTCGTCCCCGTCCAGACATCGATCGACCTGACCGTCGCACCCCAGGCCTCCAACGCCTACCCCGGGGCAATCGACGTGATGGCGCCCAAGCAGTACCTGCACACCACCCAGGCACCGGTCCGCTTCACAGCCAGCACCCACGCCCTGAACCTGAAGCAGGGCGCCACCGGCACCGTCACCGGCCACGCGGAGATCCAGACCAGTACCGGCTGGCAACCGCTGCCGCATACCGCGATCACCCTCTCCGACCTCGGCCCGAACGGCCTTCCCGACTTCACACTCGCCGAGACCACAACCGACAGCCAGGGCACCTACACCCTGCCCGTCTCCTCGTACAACGCCGCCCCGACCGCCGAACTCGTGGCCGGTACCGCCTACATGCCCTTCCAGCAGACCTCCACCGAACCCTTCAGCCTCCACGTCGCCTACACCACCCACATCGAGATGAGCTCGTCCCTCAACGATGACTCGACCCTCAAGGTCTTCGGCTCCGTCTACTACGAGGATGCACGCGCAACCTGGCCCACCAAGCCCACCGTCACCCTGCAGTACTCCAAGGACGGCAAGAGCGGCTGGAAGAACGCCGCCACCCTCCCCGTCAAGATCCGCTACAACAAGCCCCAGTTCGCCGAGGACTTCGCCCGCACCTTCACCACCCCGAACACCAACACCTACTGGCGCGCCCGCTTCAACGGCACCCCCGACCTGGCCACCAGCACCACCAAGCCCGTCCACCTCTACCGCTACGCCACCCGCATCACCGGCTTCCGAGCCCATCCCGACCCGGTCCGCAAGTCACAACCGATCAGTTTCGGCGGCACCCTCCAGTACAAGAAGGGCACCACCTGGAAGCCGCTCGACAGCGGCTCCCCCACCCTCTACTTCAAACCCCGCGGCTCCACCACCTACCACTACGTCTGCGAACTGGACAGCGACAAACATGGCCACCTCGTGGGCATGGTGACCGCCGAAAGGGACGGCACCTGGGCCATCGCCCTCAGCCGCGAGACCGGAAACCACTACCTCAGGAGCGCCCGGGCCACCGACTACGTCGACGTCCGATGAACCCCCGCAGAGTGGGTGGCACCTCCGGTCCCAACCGGATGGGCGGAGCGATACGGCCGCCCGGCTCGCAACCAGAACGTGTGAGCACTCTGCACACGGCTGAGGCCCGGGGCCGTACTCGCACGCGGACCGCCACAGGTGCTGTCGGGCCACCGGGGTGCTGCCGCAAGCGGCGCCGGACCGGCGGCGGCTTCGGAGACGGATACGGCGCCGCGCGCAGCCTGGACGCGTCGGCGAGTTGCTGAAGGTGCTTCAGGCGCTCCGGCGAGAGGTACGGCGAGATCGGGTCAACCATGCGGGCCTCCATGCTTCGGCGGATCGGTCCCCCGCCCCGCACCCTCGCCCGTCCCCCGCCGCCTCCAGAGCGTGCGCTCCGGCCGCGTCCCGGCAGCTGACCCGACGACTTCGCCGTCCGTTCCGCCGGGCGGGCTCCGGGCTCCCTCAATTAGGGGAGTACGTGGAACTGGGGGCCGTATGTGCTGTGAGTGCCGGGGATCTCGGTCTCCATCAGCCGTACGGCGGGCTCTTCCAGGGCGCGCATGGCGTGAATGGCCGCACCCAGGGAGCGGGGACCGCCGTCGCCCCAGGCGGCGTCGAGGGAGTCGAGCAAGGTGGTGTAGGTGGTGTCGAACCGGTCCAGGAACTGTTGCACGGGCGCCGACGGGCGGGGCCAGCCGCCGGCCGGGACTTGGGCCATGGGGCGTGCATCGGGGAAGGGGACGGGCGCCCCGGTGAACGTCCAGCCCGTGTCGGTCTGCCGCAGTTGCCGGCCGTGGTAGATCTCGCCGAAGGCGTAGTAGTGGGCCGGGTGGTCGTCGGCGAAGGAGTCGGCCGGGGAACTGCTCGTGCCCTCGCCCTGTTCCCTGATGATGTCGATGGAGCGCTCTGCGTCCAGGAGGGTCTCGACCGGCCGCAGTTCGTCGGATCCGATGTGGGCGCTCAGCTGTCCGCGGGCCGACAACTGCGGGGCCACGGTCCTGAAGCCCTCCAGCATGGCGCCGTAGAAGGCGCCGATGGTGGGCGGGGCGCTGTCGCTGAGGGCGAGTGGTTCCTCGGGGGCTTCGACGGCCATCATCACGTCGTGCACGAAGGATCTGGTCAAACCCGACAGGTACACGGTCACGTCGGCGCGTACGCCGCCGGGCAGCGGGCCGGGGTAGGTGGGTGCCGCCGCCCTGATCCGGGGCGTGCCGCCCACGGCCACGAGCAGGTTGCACACCACGCCCAGGTGGTACATCTCGTCGTCGATGATGCGCCGGATCAGTCGCGCGGCTTCCGCGCCGCGGTCCCTGATGGACCACCAGCCGCACAGGTACGGCGGGATGGTGGACAGCTCCAGCCCAACGGCGACCTGTAGCGCCGTCCTGAGCCAGTCGATACCGCGGCCGGCCTCGGGCATGGCCAGCAGGCGGGCCACGGAGTCGAGAGGCCACGGGTCGGCTGGTCCGTTGTGGGGACCCGCGGCCGACGCCGGTGCGGCTGTCGCGGTGGCCGTCGCTGCGGCAGTGGCCAGGAAAGTCCTGCGCTTGAATGGAGCCATCGTCGGCCTCTTAGCGTCTTCCCTCACAGCAGTCTCCCTCGCCTCGCAGTCGTGGCCCTGCCTCAGCTGCAGGCGTACGGGACCACAGATCAGCTGGCGAAGCTAGCAGGCATCACCGCAGATGAGAGGCTTGACGGCCAGACGTGGTGCTACGGCCACCCTGTCAGGCCAATCCGGTGGAAGCCCAGGAGGCAGCCCACTCCAGGATCAGTCGCCCGGCCCGGCCGGGCAGCCCGAGGGCTCGCGCAGGAAGCGTAGGACGCCGAGCCGTGCCTGCCGCCCGTTCATGGTCTCCCTCACCGGCGTCGGATACCGGAGCAGACGGTGGTGCCTGGGCGCGGGGGTCGTGGGGCTTTGTCTCAAGGCTCGGAACGGCGGCATCTCACTGGAGTGCACCGGGAGCCACTCCTTGATCAGCTTCGACCAGTCGGCCTCGCTCATCGGGGGCCGCCCGGGCTGGGCCCGGACGCCTCCGCCGAGACCAGACACTTCCTGACCGTCTTGCGGTCCACACCCAATGACGCAGGCAGTTCGCTCTTCGAGCGACCCGGGTACCAGTGGACGTAGAGCTCGGTGATGTCGACCACGACGAACGTTCTCCTCGCCCCGACACGGGTATGCACCGGAAGATATAGCCGGTGGCGCCACGTTCGGTGCCGGTAAGTGCTTCCGCTACTCGGATGGCTCTCGAAGAGCCGCAGGATGGCCCGGTTCGCGAAGGGAGCTCGCGGCCGCGGCAGGTACAACAGCGGATGCGTAGCAGAGCAGCCAAGGCGAACCGCCGATACCATCACCGCTACACGCAGCGCGCGGACGGAATCGACAGGTGGTATGGCGGCGCATCCACGGCTTACGGCCTTACGGAGAGTACCGCTCCTACCGACAGCAGGGATGGCGACGATGGCTGCGTTGATCAAGAATTACGGGAGGATCCTGCCAGCCTTTGAGACCCGCCTGACCACCTGGGTGTTCCTCGTTTCCGAACGAGGGGATCGGCGGGAGGCGTCGAGCGCGGCCGCTGAGGCCGACCAGGCCGTGGCGGCTCTGCTCAAGCTTGGACCGGGAAAGATCGGCCGGAAGGCCGAGAACAGCGTGTGGTGCCCTGCTTCCGACGTGCTGGCGTTTCGCTCATGGCTGTGGTTCGTCATTGCCGTCCTGCTCGGATCCGGAAGTCTCCTGCTGGTCCCGGGTGATTCAACAGCTGAGCTGTATGTGCGAATCGCGCTTTCTCTGGTCCCTGCGGTGCCCAGCGCGCTGTTCGCATCACGCCAGTTGAGTCACATCCTGACTCGCCGAGCTCTACGAACTGGAGTGGCCGGGCAGAACACTCTCGTCTGGATCAGGCGGTGGCTCAGCGAAAGCGCAGTTCTGATCCTCACCCTGGGAATGTGGGCGCTCTGGATGACGGTCCTGGTTCTCTAGTTGGCTGGCCAGACCCTTGGGTCTTGCACTGGACGAGGCGGCCGAGGACGTCTCCGCCGAACTGCAGGGTTCTGAGTCCCTGCTCAGCCGACTGCAGGTCCATGTCGAGGAGTTCATCACCTCATGGACTGAGGACGATCCACCGGAACGCCTGACCGACCCGCGTGAGTACACGAAGTCAGTCTCGCAGGCATACGCACGTAAACGGGAGCGGCGCAAGAAGCGCGCCTGCTCTCAGAGGGCTGCGGGACTACGTAACCCGCAGCCCCTAACGATTGCCCCGTTGAGCTGGTTCAGAGAAGTGACCAGGCCACAAGATGGCACCGCTCCAAATAGTTCGGGGCATGGCAGACCTCCACCAGGCACCCGAGCAACAGATGCCGGCCACCACCGACGTCAGGGTTCACCAGCACGCTGACCTGCCGTGGTCGGCCTCGTGGTCAGGGTGTCCTTCACACAGGAACGGATCGCCGCGCTTCGTGCGGAGCTGGACGGACTCGAAGAACAGCTGGTCAAGCAGCTGGCGGAGGTGCGGGCCGAGCGGGATGGCTTGCCGTAACCGAGCGGGTGTGGCAGCGGATGAGTGGGCAGCTCGCCGACGAGCGGGCCCAGGCCGGATCGCCGGTGGTTCAGGTGGCGGGTCGGGCAGTGGTCCCGGAGCGTGGGCCGGGAGTTTTGGAGTCTGCGTTGGCGGCGGAGTATCAGCGCATCTTGACTGCCGTGCGGGCGGCCGTCAGTCCGGTCGCTACCCGGCAGATCGACGAGGCGCCGGGCGTGGACACCGGGGTGCGGGGCAAGCTGGAGCCGCTGCGCGGGAAGCCGAAGAAGCAGGCCGACCGCGGCTGGCTGCACAAACGGCCCGACGGGAAGTTCACCGTCCGCCCGTGGCCGGCCCGCACGGACTGCAGGGCGTAACCAAGTTACCCCCGGCGGCTGTTGGAATTGTGTGACGAAATCACGTAGCTTTCCGAAGCTCGATCGCCGGTTGCCGGAAAATCAGATTCGGCGCGGTACGGCTCCGTCCTGCCAGCGGTAGAGGTCGCGCAGCAGGGAAATCTCGGCGCCGTGATGGATCAGCTCCCTGTTGACGTGCAGGACTCTGTTCTCCATGGGAAACCGCTCGGGACCCACCGTGGGCGGATTCTCCAGGTCAGCGTCCGAGAGTTCGCGGACCCCCGCGTTCCATCTCCCATACATCTCATCGAGCTGCTTTAGCGCCTCGTCAGCAGTCCCCGCGTAGGCGAATGTCTCGGAGTCGACGTCCTGGCCGCCGAAGTACCATCCGACCCGATAGCCCAGGCACGAGACGATGATGTGCGCCAGGCGCCAGGCAATCGTGGTCACCGGCGCGGGCACCGGGTCGGGGGACGCGGAGTCCATCGTCCACTCCCCCGCACCTGCCGACATCGGTGCGGCCGACGTACCACGTGGGCGGATGCTCCAGCAGCCGCGCACCGGCTCCCAGAAGTACTCCTCATCGGCAAGACCGTCCAGCCGCGGCCGCAGGTTCTTGTGCCAGTACCAGTCCAGCTGCTCCGCGAGCCGCTCACTTCTTGTCATTTCCGCACACTACAAACAACGGAGACCTGGCTGCGACCCTCGAGGACACCGTCGCCGGCCGCGGGCCGCGAAATGCGTGCCGCACCGGGAGATGACGCTGGGGGCTGATGTGCCTCTCGGGCCGCGCCGCCGCGAACGGCTGTTCGACATTGACAACTCGGCTGGCTGGGTGGGTTCAATGACATGACGGATGATCAAGAGTGCAGACTCCCGCCCGAGATCAGCATGAGTATCCCTAGCGAGCGCCACGCCAGAGCCTCCGACCTGCATGTTCGAAGATGGCGAAGACTCAATGAGAAACACCGACTCTCCGTCCCTGGCCGATGCCACACACCCAGCGGGCAGTTCAGCAGGCAGGCTGGCACAAAGTACTCGCTCCTGCAGAGCTGTCTCGGCTGCCCGGCGGAAGACGTCCGCATAGGTGGGGGCGGCGCTGGCGAGCGTTCGGCGGGGGTATCAGCGTGATGCAGTTCCGTGCTGAGTCGTGTGAGGCGGAGGCTGTACTGGCTGCGTGTAGGTGTCGAGGCGGAACAGCTTGACGGCCCGTTCGTCACAGTCGTCGGCGAACGTGTCTGGAATCCCGGCAAGCAGTTCGATGTCGTGTTTGCCAGTCGCCGCCTCAGCAAGTCGAGTTCTTCGCGGTGCGCCGGGACTCGCGTACGGAAAAGCCCGCCAGCAGGCCACCACAGGCTCCTGACCACCCCTACAGCTGGACCTCGCGGTCGCCGGCATCGCGACGCTAGGCTCCTGATCATGGCCACCACCGCTGTCATCTTCGACTTCTTCGGGACCCTCACCCCCAGTACGCCGACGAACGTGTGGGACGACCACGCTGCCCGGAGCGCGGCCCCACTCGGCATACCGGCCCGCACCTGGCGTGCGGCCCTGGACGCCTCATTTCCCGAGCGGGCGACCGGCATCCTGGGCGATCTGGCTGCGACGTTTCGAACCCTGGCCCACCGCACCGGTGCCGATCCGAGCGAGGAGGCCCTTACCGCCGCCTGCGCCGCACGGATGGCGGCACAGCGAGAACTGTTCGTCCTGCGGGACGACGCAGTCGCGACCCTGACCGAGTTGCGCGTCCGGGGACTTCCCGTGGGGATACTCAGCGACTGCACCGCGGAACTGGCTGAAACCTGGTCGCAGCTGCCGTTGGCCACGCTGGTCGACGCACGAGTGCTCTCCTGCGAAGAGGGACGGCGCAAGCCCGATCCGGAGCTCTTCCGCCTGATCGCCCGCCGCCTCGACACCGACCCGCAGAACTGCCTCTACATCGGCGACGGCGGCGGGGACGAACTCACCGGCGCATCCAACTGCGGCATGCAGGCGTACATGCTCCGAGCCGCAGACTGGTCCGACAACGACGCCCACACGCGTGAGGACAACTGGGCCGGGCCATTCCTGTCCTCACTGACCGACGTTCTGTCCCTGCTTGAACCCTCACCAGCAGTCGGCGATCTGGCCTGACAGCTGATCAACCCGAGGCCAGCGCACACGAGCCTCACCGGCCGGCACGGGGCCAACCGGCTCGTTCCGGAGATCGCTAATCGGGGCCAGACGACTCGTCCTAAGCTGCCGGGCGGGAGGCCAGCACCAGCGCCCCTGCGCGCGGCAGAACAATCAGTCGCTGCGTGATCGGCGTGCTGCCGTCTTCTTCGTGGTCCTCTTGGCTGCCGTCGTTTGGCCGGCTGCTTCGCGGTCTTCTTCTTCGGCAGCTCGTGGACGTCGGCGTCCCCGCCTGCCCGCCACCACCGACGTCAGGGTTCACCAGCACGCTGACCCTGCCGTGGTCGGCCTCGTGGTCAGGGTGTCCTCCTCCATGGCCGGGACCGCGGTACGCCCACCCGGTGGTGTGGTCGAGGCCGGGGAGATCCGGCGGGCAGTGCCACTCCACGCTCTTCACCAGCGGTGCAGGGCGACGAAGCCGGAGCGCGGTCAGGGCTTCGACAAACGGCGATCATCGGCTGGCCAGGCCCTGGCGCCGAACTATGGGACAACGTTGAGGACGGTCGCGCTTCCAAACGCGACTCCTCAGCCCCAGGTAGTGCGCTGGGTGGGGGTGAGTTCTCTGTCGGGTGGTCGATTGAGGCCGGTGGTGACGTGCGTGCCGGCGCCGGTGCAGGCGCGGTCGGGGGCACCCTGGTGTTCGCAGATTCGGATGATCTTGTGGGCGCGAGCGGCGCCCGGGCGCGTCAGCTGACCTCGAGGAGGATGTCCTTCAATTCGCTCAGGCTGTCGATCCGGTGGCTTGCCTGGGAAAAGTCGTTCGCCTTCGTGAACTCGTTATGGACAACGGCGCAGTCGATACCGGCCGCCACAGCCGAGGTCAGTCCTCTGGCCGAATCCTCCACGACCAGGGTCTCTTCCCTGGCGGCGCCGAAGCGTTTCAGCCCGGCCAGGTACGGCTCCGGGTGCGGCTTGGCGAGTTCGTAGTCCTCGCGAACAAGCACGAAATCCATGAACTGCCTGATCTGGCGCCTTTCATGGATGATGTCGAAGTCGGCCCGTTTCGCGGTCGTCACGATGGCCATGCGGACGTACTTCGACAGCTCGGCGAGAGTGTCGACGACGCCGTCGATCTCGATGGCCTCGGTCCGCAGGTACTCCTGGTAGTAACCATCGCGGGCCTCACGAACCCGGCTGAGGGTCCGGTCGTCCATGCCCGCCGTCTTGGCTTGGGCCCAGGAGCCCGACCCCCGGGCCATGTCCCGGAGGTACTGATCCTTGTCCAGCGTGAAACCGGCCTCCAGCAGGGCGCGTTCCGCGGACCTGAAATACCAGAACTCGGTGTCGACCAGGACACCATCATGATCGAAGAGTATGTATCTCTTCACGGCCTCATTCCTCTCCGGCGGCCGCGGCAGCCGGGCGCGCCGCCGCGGATCGTACCGTCGTCACCCATCAGTGAGCGTTTTCAGTGTGGCCACCGGTCGGGTGGCGACCGGGCAGGGGGGTGCGTGCCGCAACGAGTAGGGCTCCGGTGCCGTTGTGGGAGGTGCTCGACGCCTCAACTCACCAGCGAGGGACCCCTGTTATTTCCATATCCTGCCGTACTCGAACTCCCCACGCCCTGGTCGAGTGGGTCACGGTGGTGCAAGCTCCCGCCGCACCGACGCGCGCTCGTGTACCTGCGCTGCCACGACACCCTCGCCAGGATCGCTGCGGTCTTCGTCATATCCGTCGGCGCCACCCGTGCCTGCACGCCGACTTCGTTCTCACCGCGTTGACGACCGGCTTCACTCCGATCGACTTGTAGGCACGGCCCGGAAGGATGCCATCGCTGTTGGTCGTGGTCGTCGACGACCTGCCGTTGTGGACCTTCAGGTCCTTCGCGACGTAGCTCAGATCCGGCACGGTCGTCTAGGACACGCTCTCGCTGCCGTTGACGATCTTCCCGTCGGGGAGCTTGACGTACGACAGAGTGGCCTTGTCGAACATCTTCTAGGCGGCGAGTAGGAGTTGGAGTAGTGCATCCATTGGGGGATGCTGTGCCCGTCGGGATGGTCGGACGATCCCCGGGCAGCCCGTGCACGCCGGGAGAGCGATGACGTTCTGCGGGGTGTTGATCGTCGAACACGCTGGCGGCCTCCGGTCGGACGTCGATGTCCTGGTCCTCGTCGAAGAACGCGTCGGCCTCGGCGGGGCCAGTTCGACGGGCTCACACTCGGGGTGACCGTGAACTTGTAGGCGCCCAGGGACATCCTTGCCCTTGTCGGCGCTCTAGCCGTGGGCCCGTGGTGGGGTCATGGCCCAGCGGATGGTGCGGGTCAGGGCCTGGCCGGTGGGCCGCACGGCGAGGTCGTCCACCAGTGGCAGGCGCGGAAGCCACAGCATGTCGCGGGCCCAGGAAGGCAGGAGAGCCACGGCGTTGGCGGCGAGGCCGCCGTAGAACGGGCGCACCGCGAGGGGCAGTGGGGGCCGGAGGAGGAGGAAACGGGCGGCGGCTCGGGCTTCCGGGGTGGCGTGCAGTTCGGGGCGGTAGGCGGCCAGGCGCTCCGACAGTTCGCGGCGGTCGCGGGGTGGCGCGATGACGCCCAGCGCCTCGGCGACGCGTGCGGTGTCGGCGACGTAGGCGTCGTATCCGGCCGGGTCCAGCGGGCGGGCTCCGTACCGTTCGTGGGCGCGCAGGAAGCTGTCCGTCTCGGCGGCGTGAACCCAGGCGAGCAGGTGCGGGTCGGCCGCGTGGTACGGCATTCCATCGGTGGTCGTCCCGCGGATGCGGTCGTGGATGCCGCGGACGTGGTCGACGGCCCGCTGGGCGTCCTCCGCGGTGCCGTAGGTCGTCACGGCCAGGAAGGTGCTGGTGCGCTGGAGGCGGCCCCACGGGTCGCCGCGGTAACCGGAGTGCCCGGCCACCGCCGCCATGGCGAGCGGGTGCAGGGACTGCAGGAGAAGTGCGCCGAGCCCGCCGATGAACATGGAGGCATCACCGTGGACCGTACGGATCGGGCGGTCGGGTGCGAACCAGCGCGGGCCCGGGCTGTCATGGATGCGGGCGCGGTTCGCCGGTCCGTCGGGGCCCGCGACGCGGCGGAACAGGGCCTGGCCCAGCTGTTCACGGACTGCCGTCAGCATGATCGGCCTCCCCTCTTCTGCTGCTTTCCAGTGTCCGCCTGCCCGTGCATCGGGTCACCGGCCGACGGGCGCCTGCTGAGGCTCACGGTCCGACGTCGGCCACACATAGGGCAGGTCAGCTGGTGTGTCGGGGAACAGAGCGGCGTACACCTCCGGTTCCTTACGGACGAGTGCCGAGCGGTGGCTTTCGTGGAAGGCCTCGTCGCCGAGCCAGGGCGGCAGTTCGCCGGCGGTGGCCAGTTGCGACTGCTCGCGCACCGCGGTGCCGGGGCGGTGCGCGGCCAGGCCGGCGACGAGCGAGGCGGCACAGCTGTCCTGGTGTCCCTGTGCGCGCCAGACCCGGCAGATCTCCAGGCCGTACGTACGAGTGCCTCCTCGTACCCCGTCCACATCCGTACGGCCGGGTGTCTGCGCCAGCCGTATCCGGGGACGGTCAGGCCCCGCAGCACCTGCAGGGCCTCGACCCGCTGTTTGCCCAGCCGTCGCCGGTCCAGCAGCAGAGCCGTCTCCCGGAAGTCGGGGTGGGGCAGGAAGGTCTGCATGGCTCACCTGCTCACTTCTTGCGCGGCGCGCGGGCCGCGCGGTCGGCGAGGCCTCCTGCGCCGAGGGGACCGGTGTATTGGACGGGCTCCTCGGCCTCCAGACGGGGCAGCGCACGGCGTGACACCCGCAGCACCACGGGCGGCAGGGCCGCGCGCACCGGTTGGGCCAGCCGCAGCCAGGCCGGCGCGTACACGGTCGTACGGCGCCGCTCCAGACCCTTCACCAGGCGTGCGGCGACCGTTTCCACCGGGTGTACGCGGCGGGCCGGTGGGGGCATGCGGGTGCGCAATTCGCGCAGCACCGCATACCGGTCGGCGTCGCGGATCATGTCGGTGTCGGTCCAGTTGAGATAGCCGATGCCCACGGCGACACCCCGGTGCGCCACCTCCGCCCGCAGGGCGTGCGCGAAGGCTTCGACCCCCGCCTTGGATGCGCAGTAGGCGCTCATCAGCGGAGCGGCGCCCAGCGATGCCAGCGAGGCGATCTGGAGGAAGTAGCCCGCCGTGTCGAGGAGGTCCGGCAGGAACGCCCGGGCCGTGTGGGCGCTGCCGGTGAGGTTGACGTCGATGACGCGACTCCAGGCAGCGGGATCCGAGGCGAGGAACGGGCCTCCTTCCGCGATGCCCGCGTTCGCCACGACGGCCGAGGGCGGGCCGAGATGGGCTCGCACGGTGGCGGCCGCCGCGTCGAGCGCGGCCGGGTCGGTGACGTCGACCTCGATGGCCAGCGCCGGGCCCGGCAGGGACGCGGCCACCGTGTCCAGGGCGGCCTTCTCGTGGCCGAGCAGCGCGACCCGGGCGCCGCGGCGGGAGATCTCGCGGGCCATGGCCGCGCCCAGACCGCGGGCGGCTCCGGTGACGGCGACCGTCCGGCCGGCGAGCGGGCTGCTGCGCACGGGCTGACCTTCCTTTCCGTCGGACTGTGAGTCCTGTCGGATACTTCCGTGCCGACGGGGTGTTCGGATGCGCCTCAGGTCTCCGGGCCCGGTGGGCACGCGGCGTGGTCGGGGTGGCCGGGGGTGCGGCGCTCTTCCTTCATCTCCGCCTCGTACAGGTGGTCGCGGCCCTGTGCGAGCTCCGCCACCGCGGTCGACTCCAGCTCCTGGAAAGGGCGGTAGTAGGTGGCGTTGTAGGCCTCGACGATCTGGAACGTCCAGTGCCCGGGGATGACGTTGCGCCCCAGGATCTCCGCGCGGACCTTCTCGGCCCATTCGGGGTGACCGGCTTCGCGCAGCAGCCGGACGGCACGGTCCAGCTCCAGGTCGGCGCCTCCGGTCAGCTGGTGGAACGCGTACAGGCTGCCTCTGGCCCGCTCGGTCGTCTCCAGGGCCTTGGACAGCGCGCCGAGGGCCTCGACGGTCTTGTCGTCGACCCCGGGCGGCCGCCGGTGGTTGCGGTCGGGGCCTTCCGGGCTTTCGGGGCTGTCGGGGGTTTCCTGGAAGTGGTGCACGGGTGCTCCTTGGCGTCAGCGGCTGGTTCCGGTGCGGTCGCGGCGGGTCAGCAGCCGTTGGGCGCGGGCCAGACCGGGTGGCCGGTGGCGGTGCAGTGCGGCCCGGGCGGCGTTGGCGCCTGGTGCGCCGTGGACGCCGCCGCCCGGGTGGGCCCCGGAGGAGGCCAGGAAGAGGCCGGGGACGGCGGTCTCGGGTCGCCCGGTGCCGGGGGCCGGGCGGAAGACGAGCTGCTGGTGGAGCGCGGTCGTGCCTCCGTTGATGGCGCCGCCGTGCAGATTGCCGTCGAGGGACTCGAGGGTGGGGGGCGCCAGGATGCGGCGGGCGCGGACCAGGGAGCGGAAGCCGGGCGCGAAGCGTTCCACCTGGCGTTCGACCCGGTCGGCCATGAGTTCCTGGTCCCTGGTGTCCCAGCGGCCGGTGATGCCCTCGTCGCCGGCGTCGGCGCCGATCTCGTGAGGGAGGTGGGTGTAGGCCCAGGCCGATTCGGTGCCCTGCGGGGAGCGGGTGGCGTCGGCGGTGGTCATCTGGCCGAACAGCAGGAAGGGCCGGTCCGGTACCTCCCGCATGGCGATCTGCGCGGCGAAACGAGTGAGCTCGTCCAGGCCGTCGGCGAGATGCACGGTGCCCGCCCGGGACGCCTGCTCGGCCTGCCAGGGCACCGGGCCGTCCAGCGCCCAGTCCACCTTGAAGGTGGCGAAGTCCCACTGGAACCGGCGCAGGTCCTCCTGAAGCTGCGCGGGCAGGTGCGCGGGGTCGAGGAGATCGCCGTACAGGGCGGGCACGGACACGTCCGCCAGCACCGCCCGGCGTGCCACCACCGCGTCGCCGACCGCCGTCCGTACGCCGACGGCCCGCCCGCCGCGGACGACGATCCGCTCGACGCGCTGCCCACAGCGGATCCGCCCGCCCTGAGCCTCCAGGCGTCGGGCCAGGGCATCGGTCAGGGCGCCGGAGCCGCCGACCGGGACGGGGAAGCCGTACGTCTGTCCCAGCATGCCCATCAGCCAGCCGAAGCCGCCGCTGCCCGCCGACTCGGGGGCGAGATCGGCGTGCAGGGCGTTGCCGGCCAGCAGCAGCCGGCCGCCCTGGCCGCGGAACTCCTCCTCGCCCATGCGGCGTACCGGCAGGACCAGGGTGCGTGCCATGCGGAGTCCGCCCGCGGCCCGCAGCCGCCGGGCCAGCCGTGCCGTCGCGCGCACGGGCGGGAAGGGGGTGAACAGGGCGTCCAGGATGTCGGGGCGCAGAGACTCCCATACGTGGTGCAGTCGCCGCCAGGCGGCCCCGTCGCCCGGTGCGAAGGCGTCGAGGGACGCGGCGGTGGTGTCGATGTCACGGTCCAGGAGGGCGCAGCTGCCGTCGGTGAGCGGGTGGGCGAGCACGCTGGGCGCGTGGCTCCAGCGCAGCCCGTACCGGTCCAGGCGCAGCGCGGCCAGGACCGGAGAGGCGGCCGCGAGCGGGTAGAAGGCACTGAAGACGTCGCTGACGTAGGCGGGATCGACGCCGTGGTCGTGGCGGACGGCACCGCCCGGCTCCGGCTGCTCCTCCAGCACCTCGACGCTCCACCCGGCGTCCGCGAGCAGGTTGGCGGCGACCAGGCCGTTGGGGCCCGCTCCGATCACCACGGCGTCAGGCATGCCCGGCTCCCGCCGCACCCTGCACCGACGCCTGTCGCGGAGCCTCGCGGGCCTCTCGCACCTCGTTCTCGCACAGCCGGGCGAGGCGGGCCAGCATGGTGCGGTGGCGCATCTGGATCAGCGCTTCGAAGCCGACGTTGTGCAGTCGGCCGCCCGCGCCCTGGAGGGGGTGCTCGTCGACGATCACGAGGCAGTGCTCGCCCCACGGCCGCAGTTCGATCGCGATGCGTGCGGTGCCCAGCGGTCCGGCGTGGGCCTCCAGCTCCAGGCCCACGCCTTCCTCGCAGCGGCGTACGACCGTCTCGTTGACCAGCTTGAGCGGGCCGAGCGGGACCTGGAAGCGGATCGCCGCGTCCTTGTGCGGCCACTGCCCGCGAACCGGCTCGGAATGGGAGGTTCCCACCACCCACTCCGCGTACCGGTGGCCGTCGGCGAGGACGGCCCACACAGCGCTCGGGCTGACTTTGATCAGACGGTGGCGAACGGCCACGGATACCTCCAACGGACTGCCTGGACCGGGTTGTCTGTCGGGCGTGCCCCGAGTGCCCCGAGCTGGACGAGTCCAACCGGCGCCCTCGGACCAGGCTTCCTGACGTGGTTTCGCCTGCTCGGATATGTGATCGCCCGGCGCTCGGCTCACCCAGGGCCCGGATCATCCTCGGGGAGGGGCGGGCCAGGCCCCTCAGGAGTCGGTTGCGGCCGCGGTCGGGCACGGTCCACAGGGGGTGGCCGCGTACTCCCCATGACTGCGGCAGTGCGTTGGCGGCGAGGAGTCCGCGGGTGGCGGCCCGCTCCAGCAGGGCGACGGGCAGCTCGGTGCCGACCAGGTCGCCATGATCGGCCGGACGGAGCCCTGGAGGACCGCTTGTCCTTCGCCGCCCCGCAGGAGGCCAGGCAGGGCTGCCGGACCACCGCGCACAAGGACGGCCGGGCGGCGCAGAACCGCGTGGCCGCGGCCGACGCCGAGTGGGAACGAGACCATCGGCTCCTCACCACCGCGGTGGCCCTGGAACAGAACCGGTTCGCGGACACGGGTCCCGAACTCACCGGCTGGATACAAGAGTTCCGGTCCGGGCAGCCGGCCGCACTGCCCAAGGCCCGGGAGCTGATCCGGGCCCGGGAGCTCACTCGGCTCAATGTCAGTGGTCGCTCGTACGCTCGGGACCGTGAACATCGACGATCTTGAATGGCAGTCACGGACACTCGGCGGAATATCTCCTCGCCTGGTCACCATGCTGGTGGAGCGGGGGGAGGTGGAGCTACTGGTTCAGGCCGCGTCGGAGCGAGGGGAATGGTTCTGCGCCCGGGCGGCGGCTCGCGAGCTGTCCCGGGCGGGCGAGGTCGAGCGGGCCCTGGGCGTGCTGGAGCCGTTCATCGAGGCCGGGTGGAATCGGGCGTGCTGGGAGAGGGCCGAGGTCCTGTTGGAGGCGGGGAGGGTGCAGCAGGCACTGGACTCCGTCCGCCCGGACCAGGAAGGCCTTGCCTCGGAGCGGGTGTGCTACGACTTCGCAAAGCTGCTGGCCAAGGCGGGGAGGCTGGACGAGGCGATCATCGTACTCACGCCGCATCTGGACCGGGAGTGGATCCTGTCCGCCCTCGTCGAGCTCACCGAGCGCCAAGACCGTGACGAGCAGGTCCTTCAGCTGATCGCGCCCCGAGCTCAGCGGGCTCGAAGCGCACGCGGCGAGGAGCGATGGAACTTCAGCCCCAGCAACGCGCAAGACCTCCAAGCCCAGGTCCTGGAGCGCGCAGGCCGCGTCGACGAGGCCGTACGGATTCTCGGGGCAGACATCGCAGCCGGGCACGTCGTGGTTCAGAACACTCTGATCGCTTACGCCGAGCTCCTGTCGCGCCACGGGCGTCTGGAGGAACTACGCGTGCTGGGCACCGGCGAGCGTGCGGACGAGACGCTTGCGTACTATGCGCGGGCTCTCGAAGACGACGGACAGGCAGATGAGGCCGAGGCCGTGCTGCGGCGTTACATCGCAGCCGCCGAGCATCCGGACCGGTTCCGCTGGCCCCTGATCGAACTGCTGGCCCGCCAAGGCCGGATCGAGGAAGCCGTCGAGGTGGGCCGCCCGACGTTCGACTACCACGACGCCTGCCTCTTCGACGGCGTCATCCACCGCTGCACGAGGCCGGATGGCTGGACGACGCCCTGGCGCTCCTCGACGAGCGCAGTGCTGAATTCGTCGAGGAACACCCATCCTGGTTCAGCTCGAACCGGATCTGGCTGCTGGGCGAGGCCGGCCGGCACGAGGAGGCCCTCGCCTACGCCGAGACGGTGCCGCCTGAGACGTACGGCCTGACGGTCGACAAGGCGCGGATCCTGGAAGAGACGGGGCGCCTCGAGGAGGCTCTCATCCTGCTGCGGGCGGACACCGAACTGCGGTCATCGGAAGTGCCCGAGTTCCTCATCCGGCATGGCCGCGTCGCCGAAGCCCTTGCCGGAATGCCCTCCCTCGCCGAACTCCACGCGGCCGGCCGACGGCGGAACGCGGCCATGTATGCCGGGCGTGGCCCCAACAACCCTTCCTGGACGGCTTCCAGCTTCTCATCAGCCGGATGAGTCCGCCGTTTCGGCTGCCTCGTTGGAACTTGGCGTCAGGAGGTCTGGAAGACAGGGCCCTCGCCGAACGGCTGTGCGTCGGCGGCACCGGTATCCTCGCCTTCTTCACCCCGACCGGCGGTCGGCACCCGGATTGCAGACGGCGGACTGCCCTGGCAGGTACGGCACCTCGTCTTCCACCGCAGTGTCGCCGACTTCCACCATGGCTGCCATGACGGGCCGGATCACGATCGCCCTGTGCACCGCCGGCACCGGTCGCGGTGTCTTCGCGCGACAACGGGGCGCCCCGAAGTGGCGCCCCGTCGCGGTGTCGTCGTCTCCGGTCAGTCCTCCGGTGTCAGGGCGACCTCGGCGCTGCCCGAGAGGGACGGGAGGCCGTCCGGGGGCGTGTCGGTGTAGGTGGCGTTGAAGACCGCCTTGAGGTTGTCCGAACCGGAGTGACCGCCGTCCACGAAGGTCTTGAAGGATCCGGAGCAGCCATTGCTCGTCGACAGCGGGTGTCCGTGCGAGTCGTGGCCCAGGATGAACGAGACGCTGACCTTCGCGCAGTCCACCGGCTGGTCGTCGGTGACGGTGACCTGCCAGGTGACCGTGTCACCCCAGTGGAACGCGGTGCCGCCGTGCGGGGCCGGGTCGGTGGTGAGCGAGACGACCGGCGCCTTGTTGCCGACGACGACGGGAACGGACGCGGAGGCCGAACGCCCCGTGCTGTCGGTGACCTTCAGCGTGGCGTCGTAGACGCCGTTCTTGGTGAACGTGTGCTTGGGGTTCGCCTCTCTGGAGTCGACCGTGCCGTCGGCGTCGAAGTCCCAGGCGTAGCGGATGGCGTCGCCGTCGGCGTCCTTCGTGCCGGCGCTGGAGAACTGGACGGTGAGCGGGCTGGTGCCGTTGACCAGGTCCGCGGCGACCTTGGGCTCCGGGGTGCGGTTGCCCCGGGTGAAGTCGATGCGGGAGAGCTGGGCCTCGGGCAGCTCCGCGAAGTACCCGGTGCCGTACTCCAGGACGTACAGCGCGCCGTCGGGGCCGAACTCGGAGTCGATCGGGCCGTCCGTGGTGATCGTGGGGACGGCGTCCTCGATCTTGAGAACCTGGTTCTGCTTGCCGAGGGTGATGGCCTTCATCTGATCACGGGTCCACTCGTAGAAGAGCGGCTTGCCGTCGAAGTACTGGGGCCAGCGGTTCTGGGCCTTGTTGCGCTTGTCGTACTGGTACACCGGGCCGCCCATGGGGCCGATGCCGCCCGTGCCGAGCTCCGGGAACTCCTCGGACGCTCCGTAGCCGTACACGATCTCCGCGTCGGTGACCGGCGGCAGCTCGCTGCGGCCGGTGTTGTGACGCGAGTCGTTGACGGGCTTGGCGCAGTTGAAGGCGCCGCTCGACTTCTGGGTGGCGAAGTCGTAGTCCTGGTACGGCATGTCCTGGGTCACGCAGAAGGGCCAGCCGTAGTTCGCGGGGCGGTCGATGACCATCCAGCGCCCCTGGCCGGCGGGGCCGCGGTTGGGGTCGGCCTTCTGGGCGTCGGGCGAGTAGTCGCCGACGTAGACCTCGCCGGTCTTGTCGTCGACCCCGAAGCGGAACGGGTTGCGCAGACCCATGGCGTAGATCTCGGGACGGGTCTTCGCGGTGCCCGGCGCGAAGAGGTTGCCACGCGGTATCTGGTATCCGCCGCCGGGCTTGACCTGGATGCGCAGCACCTTGCCGCGCAGGTCGTTGGTGTTGCCCGCGGTGCGTCGCGCGTCGTAGGCCGGGTTGCGGTCGGGGCGGTCGTCGAGCGGGGCGTAGCCGTCGGAGGAGAACGGGTTGGAGTCGTCGCCGGTCGACAGGAACAGGTTGCCCTTGCGGTCGAAGTCGATCTTGCCGCCGACATGGCAGCAGAGGCCGCGGTCGGCCGGTACGTCGATGACCTTCTGCTCGGTGGCCAAGTCGAGCTTGTTGCCCGCGAGTTTGAACCGCGACAGGCGGGTGACGCCCTTGTACTTGGCGAAGTCCTCGGCCGTGCCGGACTGGGGTGCGTCCCCTTCGTTGACTCCCGGCGTGGCCGGGTCGTCCATGGGGGTGGCGAGGCGGGGCGAATAGTAGAGGTAGACCCAGTGGTTCTTGGCGAAGCCGGGATCGACGGCGATGCCCTGTACGCCTTCTTCGTCGTGCTGGTAGAGCCCTGCGGGGCCCTTCTTCATGTCGGCGGCAAGGAAGTTCACACCGCTCTTGGGGTCGTGGATGCGGACCTCTCCCGTGCGCGCCGTGTGCAGCACCCGCCGGTCGGGAAGGACGGCGAGTGCCATGGGCTCGCCCGGGCGGTCGTTGAGGGTGACCTTCTGGAAGTCCGACGAAGCCGGCGGTGCGGGGTCCGGTTTGGCGGCCTGCGCTGGGGAGAGGGGCAGCAGCCCGACGGCTCCTGCCAACGCAGCCGCCCCCACGAGGGTGACGATCCGTCTGTTGCGCATTCAGAACTCCTTTGGTCTGGCCGGCGGGTGAAAAGCCAGGCGGAATGCGTGAGTTGGACGCTAGGGCGCCCACTTTCAACTCGTCAAGGACAAAGTTTCAATAATCTCAAGGAAAGTTTGTCCTGTTGCTTCCAGACTTTTCGGGCATGCCCGGGGACCCGCCCGACGCCAGGACGCCGGGCGGGCACCGCGGATGACGCTCCGTCAGTGGCGGGCGCGCAGGGCCGCGAGGTTGTCGTAGCCGATGCGGGCGAAGTCCAGGGACTGGCCGGGAACGGTCGTACTGGGTGCGTTGTCCTGCTCGACCATCGGGTTGCGGTAGTTCTTCGCCCCCACCCGGGTGAAGAACCGCCGGTAGTCGATGTCACCCGTGCCGAACGGCACCATGTCGTAGCCCAGGCCGCTCTGGAGGTTGACCACACCGTCCTTGGCGTGGAAGAGCGGGAAACGGGTGCTGTTGCACTCCACGAGTGCGGCCGGGTCGAAGACCCGCTCGCGCTGTGAGCCGTCGTGGGCGGTGTACGTGTGGAACTTGTACTGGGCCACGTGCGCCCAGAAGACGTCCAGCTCCAGATAGACGCTCTTGCGGTCCGTCACCTTCAGGAAGTACTCCAGCTTCCGGATGCCGGAGCTGCGGGTCGGCCGACCCTGGGAATCGAGCGGGCCACCGTCGAGCAGGAAGTCGTAGGCGCTGTCGTGGTTGTGGGTGTAGAGCTTGATGCCCCCGCGGCACGCGATGGCGCCCAGGGTGTTCCACTTCTGCGCGGCGACGTCCCAGTCGGCCCGGTAGGGGGTGTTGGTGGGGTCGGCGCCGGTCCCCATGTGCTCCATGCCGAGGATGTTGGCGATCTCCAGCCAGCGCTTGAACGTGTCCCTGTCGGCCGGCGTCAGCGGCCAGGACGGCGGGATGTAGCCGTGGCTGCCCTGCGCCCGCAGCCCGTACTCGTCGAGCCAGGAGCGCAGCAGCTTCGCGCCCTGGACCGTGCCCAGATCGGCGCCACCGAGCGCGTTGGCGTGCTGGCCGTACCCGGCGAACTCCACCTGGCGATAGCCGAAGCGCGACAGCTGCTTGAACACCTCACGGAAGCCGGAGGGAAGGTCGGAGGCCAGCGGGTCGCGGCCGATGGCGTCCCGGACGGTGTAGAGAATGATGCCGCGCTTGTGCGGCGGCACCAGGGCGGAACGGCCACGGTCATCGCCGGCGGCTTCCGATCTGTTCTGCGCCAGGGCGGGCGCGGCGCCGAAGACCGGGGCTGCGATCGCCGCCCCGGTGACGGCCGTGCAGGTGCTGAGGAAGCGGCGGCGGCTGACGCCGAGTGTGCGACGCAGGGCGTCGCCGGTGACGGCTTCGTCGTTGAACGCGGTCACAGTGGTTCTCTCTTTCGTCGTCGCAGTGCTGCGGGTACGCGACGGCTTTCGCCTCCGGCGAGGCCGGCGAGCCGCAGCAGAAGGGACTTCACTTCGGTGGCCGCTCCACGGCCGGATACTGCGCGGGGGGTGGAGACCAGGACGAGCGCACGGTCGTCGTCGCTCGTGGGGAGGCGGCAGTGGCTGCCGCGAACAGGTGACGGGTCAAGGGGCACGACCGCCGTACGGCAACGCAGGCGGTGCTTCTTGCGGGTCGGCGCGGTGGCTGCCTGGACCTTGGGGCAGGGGCCGAGCGGAAGAAACAACGGGCCGCCAGATCGGAGGCGAGCAGGTCGACGTGCGTGTGGTCGAGCGTGAGCCCGACGCCGTCCTGGCCCAGGTCCGCGAGCAGGCCGAGGGCCTCGTCGAGACGCACGCCGGTCACGCCGTGGGTGCCGTGACCTCGGCGGAGTCGTCGGCGGCCGCTCATGTGGGGCTCACCTTCCGTGCGAGCGCGCGGGCCATGGGTGCGAGCCCCAGCACGGCCGGCGGGGTGAGGCTCGCACCGGATCGGGCGGCGTGCCCGTCGCCCGCGTCCCGCGCGAAGGCCCGCGGGGTTCTGGCGTCGCCGGGCCGGGTGGACTTGTGGGTGCGTACCGCCGCGGGTGGGGCGAGGGTGGCCAGGCGAGAGCGGATCACCGCGACTCCCGCAGGCCGTCGGCGAACGACAGCAGCGCGGTGAACTGCTCCGAGAGACCCGACGGGCCCCCGTCGGGGTCCTTGAAGTAGAAGCCCAGCTCCGTGAGCGGGCCGGACAGGCCCGCCTCGTGAGCGCGGGCGACCAGGCGGGCCAGATCCAGCACGAGCGGTGCGGCCAGGGCCGAGTCGCAGCCCTGCCAGATGGTCTGCAGGATCATGCGCGAGCCGAGGAAGCCCTCGAAGGCGATGTGGTCCCAGGCGGTCTTCCAGTCGCCGAGCACCGGTACGTCGTCGATGTGGACCTCGCCCTGCGGTGTGTGCCCGAGGGTCTCGGTCAGGACGCGTTCCTTGCCGGCGTTCTTCGCCGCGGCCGCGCCCGGATCGGCCAGGGCCGCCCCGTCACCGCCGCCCAGCAGATTGGTGCCGGACCAGGCTCGCACCTCGAGGGCGCGCTGGACGAACATCGGGGCGAGCACGGCTCGCAACAGGGTCTGGCCGGTCTTGCCGTCACGGCCCGCGTGGGGCAGTGCGGCGGCCGCGGCGGCATCCGTGAGGGCCGGGGTGCGCAAACCGGTGGACGGCGTGAAGTTGACGTAGGGGCAGCCGGCTCGCACGGCGGCGGCCGCGTAGAGGGAGCTGGGTGGCAGTCGTACGGCGTCGGGCGCGGGCAGCGGCTCGGTGGAGGAGAGGTTGACGACGACCACCCGTGCCAGTGCGTTGCGCATGCGGAACGAGGTGAGGTCGGCCGCGAAGTCCACGATGAGCTCCTCGTCGCTTCGGGCATCGCCCGGGAGCGGGCCGCCGAGCCGTATCTCCTCGTCCGCGGCCTGAAGTTCGGCGCGCACGGCAGGGCCGAGCCCGTGCGGCAGGACGCCCCCGTCGGTGAGGTGTTCGGCCCGCTTGGGCAGCGGACAGTGGGCGGTGTCATGGCCGCCGAAGACGAGTGAGGACAGGGGCGGCAGGCCTGTGTTGTCGAAGGGTGCGGTCTCGGTGACCATGCCGGTCGGCGGCCGCAGTCGGGCGGTGACCGCCGCGCATCCGGCGACGGCGGTGGTGGCGACCGATCCGCGGGCTCCGACGAACCAGACACCGGTGCGTGCGGTCCGCCCGCCGGTCTGGGGCTCCGATGCGTTCCCGTCGTGGTTCACGGGCTGCCTCCCTGCCATGTCGAGGTTCCGATGTGGTTGGAGGACGGAGGGCAGGGGCTCCAGGGCCTCCCGCCCACCGTCGGCATTGGGACGGCTTTGGCCGCGGCCCGGAGAGCTACTCCGCGATGCGCGCGGTTGCGGCGTGCGAGGGGGCGGCAAGGGGCCGCCGCTGAGAAATGCGCGGTGCCTGAGGGTTCTTGGCCCTGCGCTGTGCAGGGCCGTCCTCGGTTGGTCGGTCGAACGAAGGGTGCGCCATACGGCCTTGATGCGCCGTCAGTCCCGAACCGCTGTGTGGTGCCTGTGCACGAAGTGGACCGTAGCCCCGTTCGTCCTCGACCGGAACCCCTTGCGCAGCGAAACAACGAACTTCTTCCAGATTCAGGACAAAGCCGTTTTCGGGCAGCCCGGATGGACCCGGCGCCTCTCCCGCTACAGTTCGTCAGCACTCCCACCGGGAGTGGGCGGTGCCGGCTTCCGCCTCCTGCTGCGAAGCGCTAGTTCTCGCCACTTCCGAAGGCAGCGTCGAATGAGGCCGACGGCGGCTCGAAGTCGTACGCCTTGAGTCGGGTCAGTGCCTCCGGTGCGCCCTGGAGCCGGTCCATGCCGGCGTCCTCCCACTCGACCGAGATCGGGCCCTGGTAGTCGATGGAGCGCAGCATGCGGAAGACGTCCTCCCAGGGGACGTCGCCGTGGCCGGCGGAGACGAAGTCCCAGCCGCGGCGCGGGTCGCCCCAGGGCAGGTGGGAGCCGAGGCGGCCGTTGCGGCCGTCGAGACGCTTGCGGGCTTCCTTGCAGTCGACGTGGTAGATCCGGTCGCGGAAGTCGTAGAGGAAGTTGACCGGGTCGAGGTCCTGCCACACGAAGTGGGAGGGGTCGAAGTTGAGGCCGAAGGCAGCCCGCCCGCCGACTGCCTCCACCGCGCGCTGGGTTGTCCAGTAGTCGTAGGCGATCTCGCTCGGGTGGACCTCGTGGGCGAACCGCACGCCCTCCGCGTCGAAGACGTCCAGGATCGGGTTCCAGCGCTCGGCGAAGTCCTCGTAACCGCGGTCGATCATCGACTCGGGGGCGGGCGGGAACATGGCGACCAGATGCCAGATGGCGGAGCCGGTGAAGCCGATGACGGTGTCGACGCCGAAGGCACGTGCGGCGCGCGCGGTGTCCTTCATACGGTTCGCGGCCCGCTGCCGGACCCCTTCCGCCTCGCCGTCGCCCCACACCTCGCCCGGCAGGATGGCCTGGTGGCGTTCGTCGATGATGGCGTCGCAGACGGCCTGGCCGACCAGGTGGTTGGAGACCGCCCAGCACTTGAGGCCGTACTTGTCGAGCAGCGCGTGCCGGGAGTCCAGGTACGACGGGTCCGCGAGCGCCTTGTCGACCTCGAAGTGGTCGCCCCAGCAGGCGAGTTCGAGCCCGTCGTAGCCGAAGTCGCGGGCGAGACGGCAGACCTCCTCCAACGGCAGATCGGCCCACTGACCGGTGAACAGGGTGAACGGGCGTGCCATGGTGCCTCCGAGCGGGGTTCCTTGCCGGATCTCTACCGGACTTCGGCCGCGACGGCCTGGACAGGGGTGTAGACGGAGTTCTTCTGCGCGCTCTCCTCCACCGCGGCGAGCACCCGCTGGACCTGCAGACCGTCGGCGAACGACGGCCTCGGGTCGGTGCCGGACGCGATGGCCTCGACGAGGTCGCGGGCCTGGTGGACGAAGGTGTGCTCGTAGCCGAGCACGTGGCCGGGCGGCCACCAACCCTCCAGGTAGGGGTGTTCGGCCTCGGTGACGACGATCCTGCGGAACCCCGCCGTGGCGGCGGGCTCCCGATGGTCGTGGAAGGACAGCTCGTTGAGCCGCTCCAGGTCGAACGCGAGCGAACCGAACTCACCGTTGATCTCCAGACGCAGGGCGTTCTTGCGCCCTGACGCCATCCGGGTCGCCTCGAACGTGGCGAGCGCTCCCGAGGCGAGCCGGCCCGTGAAGACGGCCGCGTCGTCGACCGTCACCGGCCCGCGCCGGGGGCCGCCGGATGCCGTCAGGCCGGAGGACGCACCGTCGAGACGGGGGCGTTCCTTGACGAACGTCTCCATCTGGGCGGAGACGCCGACCAGGACTTCACCCGCCAGGTACTGGGCAAGGTCGACGATGTGCGCGCCGAGGTCGCCGAGCGCCCCCGATCCGGCGTGCTCCCGCTGCAGCCGCCACGTCAGCGGGAAGTCGGGGTCGACCAGCCAGTCCTGCAAATAGCTGACCCGTACGTGGCGCAGCGTGCCGAGCCTGCCGTCCGCGATGAGGCCGCGCGCGAAGGTGAGGGCCGGCACGCGCCGGTAGTTGAAACCCACCATGGCCAACTGCCCGCGCGAGCGGGCCGCTTCGGCGGCTGCGACCATGGCCTCCGCCTCGGCGACCGAATTGGCCAGCGGCTTCTCGCATAGCACGTGCTTGCCCGCCTCCAGCGCCGCGATCGCGATCTCCGCATGACTGTCGCCCGGTGTGCAGATGTCGACGAGTTGCACGTCGTCGCGGGCTATGAGGGCGCGCCAGTCGGTCTCCACAGCGGCCCAGCCGTGCTTGTCGGCCGCTGCCCGCACACCGTGCGCGTCGCGGCCGGCGATCGCGGCCAGGACCGGCCGCAGCGGCAGGTCGAACACGTGCCCTACGGTGCGCCACCCTTGTGAGTGCGCGGCGCCCATGAACGCGTAGCCGACCATCCCCACGCCGAGTGTCGGCGGTGCGGTCCGACTGTCCCGCTGTTCCATACGGATTCCTTCTCGTCGGAGTGTCACTGAATCGTCGTGGTGTGCGCGGGGCCCGCGGCCCGGTCCGGTCAGATGAAGCCGGTCGGCAGGTACTGGTCGACGTTGTCCTTGGTGACCACGGCCGAGTAGAGGGTCAGCGAGGACGGGATCTCGAACTCGGCGAGGCCGCCTATGCCCTTGGACTGGCCGAGCGCCCGGGCGAGATCGATGGCGGAGGCGGCCATGGTCGGCGGGTACAGGACGGTCGCCTTCAGCACGCTGTTGCCTGCCTTGATGGCGTCCATCGCGGACTTGGCGCCCGCGCCGCCGACCATCAGGAAGTCGTCGCGGCCGGCCTGGTCGATGGCGCGCAGCGCGCCCACGCCCTGGTCGTCGTCGTGATTCCACAGCGCGTCGAAGCTCGACTGGGCCTGCAGCAGTTGTGCCATCTTGGCCTGCCCGGACTCGACCGTGAAGTCGGCCGCCTGGCGGGCCACCTTGCGGATGTTGGGGTAGTTCTTCAGGGCGTCGTCGAAGCCCTTGGTGCGCTGCTGGGTCAGTTCGAGGTTGTCGAGGCCGGCGAGTTCGACGACCTTGGCGTTCTTCTTGCCCTTGAGCTGTTCGCCGATGTAGTGCCCGGCGTTGAGGCCCATGCCGTAGTTGTCGCCGCCGATCCAGCAGCGGTACGCCTGCGGGGAGGCGAACACGCGGTCCAGGTTGACGACGGGGATACCCGCCCTCATGGCCTGCAGGCCGACCTGGGTGAGCGCCTTGCCGTCGGCCGGCAGGATGACCAGTACGTCGACCTTCTTGTTGATCAGAGTCTGGACCTGACCGATCTGCTGGGCGGTGTCGTTGGAGCCCTCGGTGATCTCCAGCGTGACGTCCGCGTACTTCTTCGCACGGGACTTGGCGTTGGAGTTGATGGCGTTGAGCCAGCCGTGGTCGGCCTGCGGTCCGGCGAAGCCGATGGTGACGGCCTTGCCCGGCTTGTCGTCCGCGACCGGGGCGGCCTTGTCCGCGGCCTGTTCCTGGTCCTTGGGCTCGTTGCTGGTACAGGCCGTCAGCAGCGCGCCGGCGGAAACGGCGGCGGTGCCGAACAGCAGTGCTCTGCGGCTGGTGGCGGCGGTTCTTGCCATGGCGGATCGACCCTTCGGCTGGGCGGGTGTGCGTCGGATGGAGAAGGTGGGGTGCCGGACGGCGGTGTCAGGGGCCGCCGTCCGGCGTGCTGCACGGTGTCAGGTGTCGCCGTGCAGCGAGCGGCGCTGGACCAGGACGGCGGCGACGATGATGGCGCCCTTCGCGATCTGCTGGACAGCGGTCTCGAGGTTGTTCAGAGCGAAGATGTTGGTGATCGTGGTGAAGACCAGAACGCCGAGGACGGAACCGATGATGGTGCCGCGGCCGCCGCTGAGCAGGGTGCCGCCGATGATCGCCGCGGCGATGGCGTCCAGCTCGTAGAGGTTGCCGTTGGTGTTCTGACCCGAGCCGGCGAGCACGATCAGCATGAACGCGGCGATCCCGCAGCACAGCCCGGACAGCAGGTACAGGTACAGACGCTGGCGGCGCACGTCGATACCGGCGAGGCGGGCTGCTTCCGCGTTGCCGCCGACCGCGACGGTGCGGCGGCCGAAGGTGGTGCGGTTGAGCACCAGCCAGCCGATGACGGTGACCGCGGCGAAGATCAGGACAAGGGGCGGGATGCCGAGGATGTAGGAGTCCCTGGCACCGAGATCGAGCACCGATTCGACGCTCACGATCTGCGTGCTGCCGTCCGTGATCTGCAGCGCGAGGCCCCGGGCGGAGGCGAGCATGGCCAGCGTCGCGATGAACGGCACCATCCTGCCGTAGGCGATCAGCAGACCGTTCACGAGACCACAGCCCACACCGACGATCACCGCGGTGAAGAGGATGCCCGCGAAGCCGAACTCCTGTGTGGCCACGGTCGTCGCCCACACCGAGGCGAGCGCCACGATCGCGCCGACCGACAGGTCGATGCCGCCGCTGGTGATGACGAACGTCATACCGACGGTGACGACGCCGATCACGGACGCCTGGGTGAGGACGAGCTGCAGATTGCTCGTCGCGAGGAACTCGTCGGGTGCGGTGATCCCACCGACCGCCACGAGGACGGCGAGGACTCCGAGCAACGACAGAGTGCGCACGTCCCACCGCGGACCCGATCGACGCGAACTCTGCTGCTCCCCCTCGGACTTGGCGGCGGACGTCGGCGCATCCTCGTGCGCCGCAGTGGTCGGCTGCGTCATGGCGTCGGGCTCCCTTCCATCACAAGATCAAGTACGCGGTGCTCGTCGAGCTCCCGGGCGTCCGCCGTGTGCACGACGCTGCCTTCGCGGAGCACCAGCACCCGGTCGGCGAGCCCCAGGACCTCGGGCACCTCACTGGACACGAGAAGTACGGCCAGGCCCTCGTCGGCCAGCCGGCGAATCACTGCGTAGAGCTCCGCCCGGGCGCCGATGTCGACACCCCTGGTCGGCTCGTCCAGCAACAGCACCTTGCAGCCTCGCAACAGCCAGCGTGCGAGCACGGCTTTCTGCTGGTTGCCGCCGGACAGGGTCCTGATCGCGGCGTCGGGATTGTCCGGCCGCAGGGACAGTTCCCGCACCGCCCGGTGCGTCGCGGCGCGCTCGGTACGCCGGTCGAGCCAGCCCGCGCGGGCGAACCGGGACAGCGTGGAGATCGAGACGTTGCTGCTGACGGACTCCAGCATCAGCAGGCCCTGCGCCTTGCGTTCCTCGGGCGCGAGACCGATGCCGGCGCTGACGGCGGCGCGAACACTTCCGGGACGCAGGGGTGTGCCGTCGACGAGGACACGGCCTTCGTCGGGCTTGCGAGCACCGTAGATCGTCTCCAGGATCTCGCTGCGCCCGGAACCGACGAGCCCGGCCAGACCGACGATCTCACCGGGCCGCAGCTCCAGATCGACAGGGGCGAACTCCCCTTGCCTGGACAGCCCTTCGACCTTCAGCACGGGCTCTCGCTCCGCGGCGAACCCGGCCTTGGGCCGCTCGGGGAAGACGTACTCCACGTTCCGCCCGGTCATCAGGGCCACGACCTCACGGGTCGGTGTGGACTTGGCAGGCAGGCCGCCCGCGACCGACCGGCCCTCCTTCAGTACCGTGACCCGGTCACCGATGCGCCGGATCTCCTCAAGACGGTGGGAGATGTAGATGACGGCAACGCCGTCGGCCGTCAGATCACCCACGATCCTGAACAGGTTGTCCACCTCTTCGGGGTCGAGCGCCGCCGACGGCTCGTCCATCACGATCAACCGAACCTCGTGGGACAGCGCGCGGGCCATCGAGACGATCTGCTGCTGCGCCGCGGACAGGTCACCGACGAGCCGCGTCGGATCGATCTCCGAGTGCCCCAGACGTTTCAGCAGCTCCGCGGTCGCCGTACGGGCGGCGGAGCCACGCACCACGAACCCGGCCGACGTGGGCTCATGTCCGAGAAAGACGTTCTCCGCGACGGACAGCCCCTCGATCAGATCGAGTTCCTGGTAGATGGTGGCAATGCCCAGACGCATGGCGGCGATCGGCGACCCCAGCGTCACGGGCTCACCCCGCCAGGTGATCTCACCACTGTCCGGCTGGTGAGCCCCGGCGAGCACTTTGATCAAAGTGGACTTGCCGGCCCCGTTCTGGCCGAGCAGGCAGTGGACCTCGCCGGCCTGGACCTCGAGATCCACGCCGTCCAGGGCGCGAACCCCCGGGAACGACTTGGTGATACCGGACATGGTGAGCAGGGGTGGTTGTGGTGCCATGAGGAATCCCCTCGGCGGATACGGGCCGTGAGTGGGCAGGGCTGGGCTGGATGTCTCGGTTACGTGGGCGGCCATGGGAGCCCTGGCGTCGTGTGCGCCGGGCGGGCACAGAGGCTGAGAAGGGCAGGGCAGATTCGATCGCCCGGCAAACAAGCAGGGGGTGACGGCCGCCGACGCTTCATGGGCGGATACGGCGGTGCTGTGGCTGTTGCGGTGACGCTACGGGTGCGCCGGTGCCGCCTCCGCCGATGTTGCCGGGACGTCACGGGGTTTCCGCAGCGCACCGGGTGTGCGGGATCGCCAAGGAGGTTGCGCTGACGCTTGGTGGCGGCGGCGCTTGGTTGGTGGCGCCACCTGGTTGCACTGGGGCGCGTGGTGATCCGCTGCCGACGGGGTCGGGCAGTGGTCAGGCCGGTGAGAAGACGTGGTCGCTGATGAGCCGGGCCGCGCCGATGGCTCCGGCAGTTGGCCCCAACTCCCCCAGCACGATCGGCAGGTTGCCCGTGGCCAGCGGCAACGACTGCCGGTACACCTGGGTCCGGACGCTGGCCAGCAACGTGTGCCCGAGCCCGGTCACGCCGCCACCGATCACCACCAGTCCCGGATTGAAGAAACTGACGAGCCCTGCGATGACCTGCCCCAGGCGTTTTCCGCCCTCGCGGATCAGCTCCAGAGCCACCGGGTCCCCGGCCGCCGCTGCAGCCGACACGTCCTCGGCCGTCAGACGTCCGGCTGACTCCAACCGGGCGGCGAGGTGTGCCGAGCGGCCCTCACGGGCGGCCTGCTCCGCGTCACCGGCCAGCGCGGCACCGCTGAAGTGGGCTTCCAGGCAGCCCCGGTTGCCGCACACGCACGCGCGGCCTTCCGGTTCCACCTGGATATGACCGATGTCGCCGGCACTGCCTGTGGTCCCCCGGTAGACCTCACCACCGACGACGATGCCGCAGCCGATGCCGGTACCGATCTTGACGCAGAGGTAGTCACCGACTGAGCGTGCGACGCCCGCGTGCATCTCCCCCATCGCCATCAGGTTCACGTCGTTGTCGACCATGACCGGACAGCCGAGTTCCTGACTGAGCGCCTCCCGTACGGGAAAGCCGTCCCAGCCCGGCATGATCGGCGGAGCCACCGGAACACCCTCGGGGAAGCGGACCGGCCCCGGGACGCCGATGCCGGCGCCGTCGAAACCCTCCGCGAGCCCCGAGGCCCGCAACTTCGCCGCCATCGCCAGGACTTGCTCGAAGACCGCGACCGGGCCCTCGCGGACGTCCATCGGATGATTCAGCTGCCCCAGGACCTCCAACTCCGCATTCGTCACGGCGACATCAATCGACGTGGCACCGATGTCGACGCCGAGGAAACGCAGCGTCGGCGCGAGCCGGATGTTGTGCGACCGGCGGCCGCCCCGGGACGGGGCCAGCCCGTCCGCGACGACCAGCCCCGTCTCCAGCAGTCGGTCGACCTCGACTGCCAGCTTCGAACGGGACAGGTCCACCAGATCGCCCAGCTGGGCACGGGAGTTGGACCCGTTGTCACGCAGCAGACGAAGCAGTCGCGCCTGATGGGTGTTCTCAGGTCGAGCAGTCATCCGTCTCACGATCCCTCCCCTCACCCACGACTGGGTCCCGGACGCCTGTATCCGCCGACTGCGTCGTCAGGCTGTCGGAGAGGAACGTAACAACGATTTTCCAGACTGGGAAGTACTTGTGCAGCAGTCAGGCCTTCTTTTTCCACCCACAGGACAAAGTGTGGTGGCCTCCGAGAGCGCTGCGGGGGCCTACGAGGCCAAGGAGAGGACAAAGGCCGTTTCGGCGGTCCCATCCGGTCGCGATCGCACCACCGCACATGGTCGCCAACCTGCCGCTCGACGACTTCTTGCAGATCCGCGCTGCGGGCGCGGCCCCGGACTGGTGGCAGGCGGCCGGCGCCTCAGCCTGTTGGCCCGGTCGATGAGAGAGGCATCCGCGACCTGCGAACACATCTGGCTGGCCAGCGCCGGTCTGACCGTCTGAGACAGACGAGGACGGTGAGGCAGCCTGGCCCAGGAGCCCCGGCGACTGGAACACCCGGCAGCGTCTCGGGGAAGCTCAGCGGACGCAGCGGCTCGGCTGAGTCGCCGGAGTACAGGAGAGCCTGCGGCACATCGCCGGCAAGAACAGCAGGGCAATCGTCTTCGAGCCCTCAGATGCGGCGCTCATCGCCGTCCGGCTCGGCCGGCAGGGTGGGCCGGGGGCCTTCGTCGGGCACAACCACCAGGCGTACGGCCATGTGCCGCGAGTCGGGTGGGTGGTCGCCGGGCTCGGTCAGGTACTTGCGCAGCAGCGTCTGGTACTCCTCGACGAACGTGGCGACCTGTTCCTTCGTCATCCGCAGCCCGGAGCGGTAGATCTGGTTCCAGCCCGCGGAGGAGTCGTATCCGGCGTATGCGCTCACGACCAGGTTCAGGTCATGGGTCATCTTCAGCGCGCCGATCTTCACCGCGGCCTCGCGTTCGTCGGCCGTCAGCTCCAGGCCCGGCGGCGTGAAGATGTCCGTCATGAGTGACTTCCACCAGCGTTCCCGGCCGGTGGACCGTTCCTCGATCTCGGCGATCAGCTTGAGGTCGGCGAGTTTGCGCAGGTGGTAGCTGGTGGTGCCGGTGCTTTCGCCGAGCGCTTTGGCGACGCTGGTGGAGTTCGCTTCGCCGTGCTCGCCGAGGTAGCTCAGGATGTCGCGGCGCACCGGGTTGGACAGGGCCTTGTAGAAGGCTTTCAGGTCCGGGCCGGTGAGCACTCTCTTCTCAGGGCGCTCGACCATGCCGACCAGCGTACTGCAGAGACTCTCTGCAATCATTACAGAGATTGTTTGCAGAATATCTCTGCAATCGCTACCTTGACTGGGGAAGGCACCTGGCGGGTGCCGGGAATCTGGGGGTTGAGATGCGGAAAGACCTGGTCGGGAGCGTGCTACTAGCCGCAGGGGTGGCGCTGGTGCCGTGGCTCGCGGTGTTGTGGACGACGCTGCCGGACCACTATCCGGCGCAGCACTGGCGGGTCGCCTGGGTCGGCTTCGATGCCTTGGAGATCGCCGGTCTGCTGACGTCCGCGGTCCTGGTGCGTCGTAGTGACCGCAGGGCGCCGCTGGCGTCGATCGTGACGGCCGTGTTGCTACTGGTCGACGCATGGTTCGACGTCATGACGGCCGGGTGCGATGTGGTCTTCTCGTTGGCACTGGCCTGCACGCTGGAACTGCCCCTGGCGATATTGTGCGGTGTCGCCGCGCTGCGGCCTCCGGGAGGAGCTTCCGTTCGGGCAGCCGTGGCGCAACGGGTGGCCGTCCATGTCTGACTCGCTGGATGCCCGGATGCGGGACGAGATCGACGACCAGGTCGCGGAAGCCTTCGATGCCTACCTGGCCGACCGGCTGGCTGAACCGGGTCCACTGCGCGCGTCACTGGCATCGGGGCGCAACGCCGGGGTGGTGCTGGGCACCGTCGGGTTGGGCGCCCTCGCCACGGCGCTGGCGCCGACTGCAGGCGCCGTCGTCTGCTGGATCTGGGGGGCGATCGCGGTGATCGATCTCGTCTGGTTGCTGACCGCGCGCCGCCGTTGACGGTCCGCGGACAAGGCGCTCGCCGACCCGCCGATCGTACTCGGCCCGTGGAGTCCGGTCTCCGAGCGAAGCAGAGCTGAGAGCGCGTCAGTATCGCGGTGCGTCCGACCCGGACCACCACGGTGCGACGCGGCCGGCCCATTGCCCGGATCGTCCTGCTGCACGCTGACTCCCTACAGGCAAAAGGCCTTTACGAAACCGAACCGGAGGCGGAGAACGCCAGTGCATGAGCTGTCACTGCGCGAGGCACAGGCTGTCGCCGTCAGCGCCCAGGGCCTCCATCCGTCCACGCCCGCGCAGGGCGCACACGCCAGCTTGCGGGCCCTGGACTGCATCCAGCTCGACACCATCAACGTGGTACGGCGCTCCCACGAACTCGTGCAACTCGCCCGGGGCGTGGCGCCATCGGATGCCAGGCGGCTCATCGACGACGCCGATCCGCCGGTCCTCTTCGAGTACTGGGCCCACGCCGCGTCCCTGATCCCGCAGTTGCTCTCGCTGCCGTCACCGCTCTCGCCGCGCTGCTCAGCCACCGGCTGCCCGACGAGTCGTCCCAGACCACTGCCCGTGATCGAACGAGGGACGACGCATCCCTTGAACCATGAGGCAGGCCACCTGGTAGCGACCTGCGGCCGGCTGCCCGCTGCACGTGCGCCACGAAAGAGTCACCGTCAATACCCGCTGGGCCCTGGTCATCAAGGCGACCGGGCAGACCGCGTTCACCAAGGCCCTCGCAGACGACCCCACTGGCTCGACCAGCTCGCATCCAGCGGACTGGCGCCACTCATCGGCATCGCCACAGCCCTGCGCGAAGACCAGCAAGCGGTCAACCATCGCATCGCCGGGGACCTCAGGGCGCGACCGTCCACCACAAGGCCGTACGAGATCCGACTGAAGCCGCTGGGGGCCTCGGGGTCGATCATGACGAGGCCGTGGGTCAGCCGATCCTTCGTGTCCCACCGTAAGGCCGGTCCGCTCTGGCCGTCCCGTTGCGCACGTCGCCGCGGAGATGGGCAGTTCCAGAAAGCGCGCAACGGGGGCGGGCGATGGCTGACGACGGCTCCAGGCGTGGCGATGGCACTTCCGCACGGCCACGATTCAGAGTACGAGGATGTCTCAGACACGTGCTTCGCCGGTTCCTACTCATCTACGCCTTGGCGGTGGGCGCCGTAGCGGCCATGGATCTGCTCGTCGGCGATGAGCTGAGCATCCGCACCTACGGAGCGGTGCTCGTTGGTCTTGCCCTCGTCACCGTGCTGCCTCTCTCCAACATGACGGCCACTCCTGCACACACGCCCTCCGCCAGGACGATGACGTTTTGCCCACGTCGTGGCAGAGGGCGCAGGCTTGGCGTGGGCGGACGTCTCTGAGCCCGCGCCAAGCCAGACGTCAAGGATCAAGCGGAGAACTGCGGGTATCGGGCCGGGTGTCAGGCGCGCGGGCGGTCCGGCGGCCTCGGCGATGGCTCCAGCCCATCCGAGCATGGCGCGGATTTCGAGGCCCGGACCCTGGTCAGAGCGGAGACCGTGCCGGGGCGGGTGGTCTTCTCCCGGACCGGCTGGTGCCCCAGCTGCGGGACCGCGACGGGTCGGCTCGAGGCCGACCTCGACAACGACGAGTTCACCCTCGACGAGCAGCCGGCCCAGCTCCTCAAGGGCGGGTAGGCGATGACCCGTAGAGCACCGGCCGGCCGATGGATGAGCACTACGGCGGCCTGGTCCGCGTGTCGTTGATGGAAGCCAGATCAGCCGGCCTGCACAGAGGCACCGGATTTGTGAACTGACGTACGGAGCACGGGTGTCGGGCCATAGGTTGTGACCGGAACTCCTCGCTTCAGCTCAAAGACGGACGGTAGACATGCCCGACCACGCGACCACGCCCGGACCGGCGGAGCATCAGAAGATCGACACCTCGGTGCCGCACTCGGCCCGTATCTGGAACTACTGGCTGGGCGGGAAGGACAACTACCCCGTCGACGAGCAGGCCGGCGACGCGTACACCGCCGTGTTCCCCGGCATCGTGACCATTGCCCGCAGCAGCCGTGCGTTCCTGCGTCGCAACATCACGTACTTGGTCGCCGAGGCGGGCATACGGCAGTTCCTGGACATCGGAACGGGCCTGCCGACCGCAGAGAACACCCATGAGGTCGCCCAGCGTCTCGCTCCCGAGACCCGGATCGTCTATGTCGACAACGACCCGATGGTCCTGGCACACGCCCGAGCCCTGCTCTACTCCACGCCGGAGGGGGCGACCGCCTACGTCGACGCCAACGTGCTGGACCCGGACCGCATCCTCGCGGCCGCTACCGACACGCTGGACTTCAGCCGGCCCACCGCCCTGATCCTCAGCAACATCCTGGGCCACGTCGCCGACTACGACCAGGCGCGCTCCATCGTCACCCGCCTGATGGGAGCGCTGCCGTCAGGCAGCTACCTCTCCATCAACGACGGTTCGCGCGGCGTCGACCCGGTCTTCGAGCAGGCCCAGGACGCGTACAACGAGAGCGGCGCCGTGCCGTACAACCTGCGCACCGTCGACCAGATCACCTCGTTCTTCGACGGCCTCGAGCTTCTGGACCCCGGTGTCGTCTCGGTCCCCCACTGGCGCCCCGACCCCACCGGCCCGGCCCCGGAAGTCGTCGCCGAACACGGCGGGCTCGCCCGTAAGCCATGACGTCGCGCTGTGACGCCGTGAGGTGAGGTGGCGCGGGCGCCAGAGCGGAGACCGGCTCTCCGGTAAACCAATGGCGTTTCCGTGGACGGACCTCATAGGTTGTGCGTTCGTGACCGGTGATCCAGAGATGCGCCCCAAACGACACGACCTCGGCCGAGTGTTCAACGAGGTGCCGGAGCTCTACGATCGGGTCCGGCCGGGATACCCCGACGAGTTGTTCGCGGACCTTGGCGCCGTCACCGGCATGGACGAGCGGTCGTCGGTGCTGGAGGTGGGCTGCGGTACCGGTCAGGCGACGCGCTCGCTGGCAGCGCTGGGGTGCTCAGTGACTGCCCTCGAGCCGGGCGCAGACATGGCCGCAATCGCTCGCCACCGGATCGCCTCCTTCCGCAACGTCGAAGTCGAGACATCGACGTTTGAGGAGTGGGACAACCGCGGTCGACACTTCGATGTCCTCGTGGCTGCGTCGTCGTGGCACTGGGTCGACCCCTCGATTGGCTGGCAGCGGGCGCACGACATGCTCCATCCCGGAGGCTGGATGGCGCTGCTCGGCCACGTCGTCGTCCGTCGGCCGGGAGAGCCGGAGGTGTATGCCGAGACCGCAGATCTCCACGAGCGGTTCTGCCCCGGGAACCCTGCTTGGGGTCATCCGCCACTCGAAGAAGACGTGCGCGGTACCGATGAGGGCTGGGGGTTGGTCGAAGATCCCGGAGAATTGTTCGGCCCAACGATCGTGCGCTGGTATCCGACCGTTCAGTGGTTCGACGGGGACGGCTTTGCCGATCTCCTTCGCTCGCAGTCGCTGTACCGGACCCTTGACCGCGATGTTCGCGAGCCCCTGCTCGACGCCGTCGCCGAGCGCATCCGCACGCGGCTGGGCGACCGAGCATCACGCCGTTACCTGAGCGTCCTCCGTGTCGGACAGCGCGCCCAGTGAGGTCACGGACCTGCCGCTTAACTGCTGATCTCTTCGGATTGATGTCGGGCGGCGACGCGTGGGTGGTTCCTGCGGTAGGCCGGTGGTCTCCCGCAGGCGCAGGGCTGGCGGGCTGACCGCCGAGCATGGCTGGGAAGACCAGCAGTGGGCCCTAAGTTGCGGATCGACTGCTCGTCGGCCGGAGTGTGGCGGCTGATACGTCGGCGCGGCTGGTCCTGGCAGTGGCTGGCCCAGCGGGCACTGGAGCGTGACGAGCACGCGGTCGAGCTGTGGAACAGGGAAAGATGAGGCGGGGTTCTCGATGACGCCGCCGCGGACCTCCCTGGAGTCGACGTGGCCACACGCCCGTGGTGCGGGTGCGCGGACGGTACCGGCGCCGCTGGTCGATCGCCGCCGTGGTGCTACAAGCAGGGAGAAGCATCGCGGATGATGTACCGGCCGCGCCGCCACAGCAAGCACAAGGGCACGGACGCGAGAGTACGGCGCGACCCGCCCAGCCACCCGGTGATGGTTACATCTCCCAGCGGCCGTCACGAGGGGGCCACAGAGTGAGGCGCCATGCGAGGCCTGGACCGTCTGCCGAAGGCCGATTGCCATCTGCATCTCGAAGGTGCGATGCGTCCTGCCACGCTCGAGGAGCCGGCGGGCGAGCGTGGCGAACGACCGCCGGATTCAGGCTGCTTCACCACCATTGATCAGAGTTGGTGTTCCATCCACACGAAGATCAGGCCGACGGCTCCGGTCCCGGCGCCGTAACAGGCGCCACGCAGCAGATGCGCGAGAGCGGTGCGGCGCCGTCGCGCGATCCACTTCCCGGCGGCGATCAGCCGTTCCCGGCCCGTGCGGGGCGTGTGGGGGCTAGGGTTCATGGCAGACGTCCCTTCTGTATGGCGTCCTGACGGGGAGTCCGTCCGGCCGGTGGCCTCGGAACCGGTGGCCGGGTCAAGGACTCCCCTTCTCGTTGTCGTACGAGGCCTTCAGTCAGCGGCCTTCGGTGAACTCCTGAAGGCGGGCCACGAGTTGGCGGTCGGGCCGGGCCACGATCACGGAGGAGTGCGGGGTGCGGGCGGCGAGCCGGTCGACCTCGCTCTCCAGGCGGCCGGTGGGCGCGTGGGCGCCGGATCCGTTGGCTCGCACGTAGCGGGCGAAGATCTCCAGGCCGTCGAGGAAGGCGGCGTCCGGCGGGGCGGTGTCGGCCATGGAGTGGGTGAGCTGGTGGAACCAGTGCCGGGCCCGCCGGGATTCGCCCAGGCACAGGTGGTGCAGGTGCAGGCAGTACGCGGCGGCCCGGCTGCCGGCGCCGGCGGCGAGCTGCCACCAGAACTGGGCGGACTCGGGGTGCCCGGTCAGGGACAGCAGGCAGGCGTAGACGAGGGCGCCGTCGACGTCGAGTTCGTCTTCGGTCAGCGGGCCGCGGTCGGGGCCTTCGGCGATCTTCGCGACGTGGGCGGCGGCGTCGGGTTCGTTGAGGACCCACCGGCACACCACCGCGAGGCGCTGTCCGGCCTGGGCGGCGCGGGTGACCTCGGTCGTGGGGGTGCGGCGGGAGGCGTCGGCGGCCAGCCGGCGCAGCCCCGAGGCGACGTCGGCGCCGCTGCGCGGGGCGACCGGGAGGCGGGCGCCTTCCAGGAGGTCGTTGATGGTGGTGCTCACGCTCCCACTCCCTTGTGCTTGGACTTCTTCGGTGTCTCGGGCAGGCCGAGCTTGAGGCGCAGTCGTTCCTTGGCGCGGCGCAGGTGGTGGCCGACGGTGCGGTCGTCGATGCCGATGTACCAGGCGACCTTGGCCGTCGGGTAGCCGAGCACGTAGCGCAGCACGATCACCTCGAACTGACGGTCCGGGAGTTCGGCGATCGCCTCGTACAGGCCGCTGGTCGACTCCATCTTCTGGAGCTTGTCGCGGGCCGTGACGAGCGCCGTGTCGAGGGCCTGGGCGATGGGGCCGTTGATGACGAACGCCGGCCCGCGACCCTCCGCATCGAGGCGGTTGTGGACGATCCGTCGCACGATCGCCCACGCGCCCTGTTCGAGGTTGCCCGCGCTCAGCAGCTGCGACCAGCCGGCGTGGATCTCCAGGAAGACCTCGTGGATGACCTCTTCCGCGGTCTCCCGGTTACCGAAGTGGACTTCCGCGTAGGCGTGGAAGACCTCGTGGTGCCCGAGGTAGAAGGCCTCGAAGTCCACTTCCAGGTCCAGGGGGACGAACATGGACTGCGAGAGCCCGGCGTGGCGCTCCGTCGGCGAGGCGCCCTCCGGGGCGTCGTCGTACTTCACGACCGGCTCCTGTCGGCAGGGGACATGAGCAAAGATCCTCTCCATCGAGGTCATAGGGACCCGGCGCCAACTCGCACGCGCCGAAAGGCCGTTGGGCCTGGGACCTAGCTAAGTGATTTGCCCGGCGGAACACTCACGCCCGTTTGAAAAAGACACCCAGCGTGCCCGCGCACAGGCACTGTGCAACCTTCAACAAGCGCCGCTAGTCACCCTCCGTAGCCCTCTGACCAGGCGTAACCCACCCGAAGTACGTACCGAACACGTTTACGCACACACACGGTGTTCTGCATCACACCTCACCGCGCCACCAGGGCCCGTTCTCGCGTACGCAGCCATCGGACGCTGCCCGACCTGTTCGGAGCGCGGAAGATGTGCTCGGTGAAAGTCGCCGTCTGCGGTCGACCGGGGCATCGCGCTGGACTCCCCCGCCGGAAGGCAAGACGCTTCGACGGTCATCGAAACGTTGGCACTTCACTCTGGCCGAGTCCTACGTTGAAGCCCTCCTCCGACGAGAAACGCTGAACTCGGACATCGATCCGCCACGCCCACGAGCCCCGTCCGACATCGTGGATGCGGTGGTCGTCCAGCACGATCTACCGCTTGGCTTCTACAGGGGGTTATTCCAACGTGCGCTCTCAACGCTCCCTCCTCATCTTCGTCAGTGCCCTGTCCTGTCTGTTGGCGGCGCTGTTCGCCACCGGCGGGCCGGCGCTGGCCGCCGTTCCCTCCGCCGACGGGCCCGCCGCTCGGATCGTCACGCTTCCTCCGGCGCCCGAGGGAGTAGGGCCGGCAGCATTGGCCAAGGCCGCGGTCGCGGCTTCGCCGACGACGTCTCCGGCAGTCCGGACCGAGCACGGGCCCCCAGGGTCCACGTACGCCTGTGACGCGGGCACTCTGTGCACCAACGTCTGGGATCCGACGACGAGCGACTGGAAGACCTTTTTCTTCTACAGCTGCAACCGTTACTACCTCTCCGACTGGAACGGCGAGGGCGACTACGTGAACAACCAGACCGGCAATGTGACGTCGTACTTCTACGGTCAGAGTGGCAACGTGCTGACGTCCTTCCAGCCCGGTGGCGAACCGGTGCCCTACAACTGGGATCCCGTCTGGTCCATCCGCAACTGCTGATCTCCTCCTGACACGCGGGCACGCCCGATCGCGCGAACGGAACCGCTCGGCCCGGACGGTTTGTCCGGGCCGAGCCGCGTTCGCCGCGCGGTGTCGTGGAGGCCGACGCCACAGCGGCGCACCAGCTCTACCGTCTCCGTCATCCCCTCGGGCACCGAGCCCCGTCCTCGGCCCACGGTTGGTCTGCGCGAAGCCGGCCTCCCAGCGCGACGACAGGGCGTCTCGAGTGCCCTGCTCGTCCACATCCGGGCCGCGGGGCGCGTCCGCGTGCATGCGGCGAGGGTGCCGGGCGACGTTCCGCGGGACGTCGCCCAGGCCCCTCTCGTACCGGGCGGAAGAGACGCCGGTCCGCGGGCATGCGTCGCATCACCATGGGGGGCGGCTGTTCCGGCGGCCAGGCTGCTGCATTCGCCCAGGCCCGGATGGACATCGGGGGCGAAGCGGCGGTTGAGAGCGACTCCGCGTCAGCACGCGTCCTGGCGCGCCGCGCGCGAGGTGGAGTCCAGGAATCCCACGTCCACCGGTTTCTTGACCTTGTCGGCGCGGTCTCCGGCGAAGAACACGATCGCGGTATGCGTCTCGCACACCTCCGCGCGCGGGGGCGGTGGCCCGCGGTGGCCGAGCTCAGCCATGAGGGACGACGGCGACGGGGGTACGCCCGTGATGGATGGCCGCATGGGTCACGTGGCCCAGGTGGGGTGCCGCGTCGTGCCGGTGTGCGCGCCGGCCGACGATGAGCAGCGCGGCGCCTTCGGCAGCATGCACGACGGCCTTCGCGGGAGTCTCGAGCCGGATGGCGAGGTCCGCGTCCACCTGCGGGTACTTCTCGCGCCAGCGGTGGAGAGCCTTGCTCAACTCCTGCTGCGCGTCCCGTGTCATCTCTTCGGTGACGGCGTGATCAACGCCCCAGGGCACGCGCGCGTGGAGCGGCACGCTTCGGCCGTGCACAGCCAGGAGCGGAACCTCCCTGACCGCGGCGGTGTGGAAGGCGAAGTCGAGCAGTTCGTCGGTGGATCCGTGGAGTTTCAGTGCCACGACCACACGGTTCGCCGACGTCTGCTGCGCTGTCCCGTATCCGGTACGGACCAGGACCACAGGCCGCCCCGTCCGGGCAACGACCGGCATGCTGACGTCACCCAGGAAGTAGCTCCCGACGGAGTCCATCCCCCGTGAGCCGAGCACGATCAGCTCGGATTCCGACGCCGCTTGGAGCAGAGCCTTCCGGGCGTCGTCGGCCACCAGGCTCCCGATGATGGTCAGACCCGGGTGGCTGGATTCCAGTTCCGCGCGCGCGGTGTGGACGAACCGCTTCGCCCAGTAGTTCTGATCGACTTCCGAAGGGACGCGGGCCGGTTCCGGCACCAGCAGTGGCCACGCGTGCAGCAGGCGCAGCGTGAGATTGCGCTTGTCGGCCTCGTCGGCGGCCCAGCGGGCGGCCGCGAGGCTCTCGGGTGAGCCGTCGAGGCCCACGGTGATGACTGGCTGCATGGCGGCGGCCTCCGTCTCGTACGAAGCTGGATACGACGGTGGGTGATGGTGAACGAGTCCGATGGCGTGCATGCTGCGGACGTCGCCGACATGCCGAGCGCGGTGCTTCTCTCCTTCGAGGAGTACCCCAATATCCTCCCCGGCGCATGTGGAGCCGTAGAGGGGAGGGAGAACAGGCACGTGGCACCCGCCACGAGAGGAGACAGGTGCGGTGGCGATTCCCTTGGTGGTCGGCATCGACGGATCCGAATCGAGCCTGAAGGCGGTGGACCGGGCCGCCGCCGAGGCGGCCCGGCACAGTCACGCAAGGACAAGAAATCCCACGGTGCAGCTGTCGAGCGAGGTGCTGCACGAGGACGCCGCCGCAGCCCTCGTCGACAAAGGACCCAGCGCCTTCGCGCCGGCTCTCGGGTCCAGAGGACTCGGAGAGCTCGCCGACATGCTCTCGGGCGCGGTCAGCCTGGCCGTGGCCGCCCGGACGGACTGCCCGGTCGTCCTGGTGCGCGGTGCCGCAGAGCACGGTAACGGCCGGTTGGGGAACATCGTGGCCCGGAACCCGTCGTCCAGGGCTCTCACCCCTCGGCCGGCTCCGTCGTGGTACGCCCTCGAGGCCCATCGGCGCCCGCCGTCCCAGGTGCTCGACGACGCCCTGCGCGGCATGACCCGGCGCTATCGCGACGCCCGGGCGAGTCCCCAGGTTTTCGCGTGCCCGGCGCGCCGAGCATTGCTGGACGCGGCGTCGGCGGACCTGCTGGTCGTCGGCGCACGCAGGAGACAGAGGCAGCTGGGGCCGCAGCTGGGTCTGACCAATCACGCGCTACTGCATCACGCGCCGTGCCCGTCGGGGTCGCTCCCCAGATATGGCCGACGGGACCGCGGCCTGCGGGGCTGGACCGTTTCGGCCACCGGTGGACGGGGACCGAAAGCCGGTCCGGCAGGGGCCGTCGGCCCTGTGTCCCGATCCCACTGCCGTTCGACGGTGGGAGCAGGTGGTGCGGGGCGGCCGGCGAATTGTTGGAAGGCGGGTCATGAGCACACAAGGTTCGCCGTACACACCCGGTCCGCCGCCGAGGCGTGGCGATCACGCGGCCAAAGGCAGGAACTCCCTGAGGCGTGCGTCCGACACATTCGAGTGCTGGTTGCGCCGTGTTCTGATGCTCGTTCTCGTCCTCGGGCTGCCGGCAGCAGCCGTCAGCGCGGGACTGACGGCGTACGAAGCGTCGATGCGCACTGTGCGGACCCAGGCGGCGGAACGGCACCAGGTCACAGCCCGGCTGACGTCGACCGCCAAGGGTGGCGACTGGGTGAAGCGACCGGCGCCGGTTCGCTGGACCGACCTCAACGGTGTCGTGCGGACGGGAGCGGCCCTGGTGAAGCCGGGAACTCCCAAGGGCTCCACCGTACGTGTGTGGGTGACCCGCGACGGAAAAGTCACCGATCCGCCGACGACCACGCTCAACGCGACGACCAGTGGCTGGCTGGTGGGCAGTATGGCGGCGTTCGGCGTGGCCGCCGGATCCTACGCGGTCGGGGCGGGCATGCGCCTGCTCCTGGACCGGAGAAGGTACGCGCATTGGGAAGCCGAATGGGGTCTGGTGGAACCCCGGTGGTCCGCGCGCTTCCGTCCGTGACGGATCTGTACGACGTCGACAGCGATGTCCTGCCTACGGGAGGGGATGACCGGCCCAGCCGCCTTCAGCCGATTCGTCCGCGACCAACAGGGCCGGAGGGGGCGGATCGTGCTCGCGGGTGAGCCGCTGCTGGAGGTGACCGACTCAGCCATCGGACGACGTTCGCTTCGAAGGCGCGCGCTGTCTGGTCGCGCCGGCCGGTCACCCGGTCATCGACTTCACCATGCGCCGCTCCCACGGGCCGATCATCGTCGTTGGATGCATCGCCAACTCCCCACGGAGCGCACGCGGATGGAGTTCTGCTTCCACGTGACCCTCGTCGATGACGCGACGGCAACCTTCTCCGAGGTCGGCATGGAGGCAGCAGGCCCCAACGGACCGATGTACACGCACGCGATCCTCAGCACTGGCAGCGTCATCGACCTACTGGCACAGGCCATCGTCTCGGTCTGACCGATCCGGAGCATGCCACCAGCGGGGCCCGGTGGCAGGTCACTGGCGACCCGCGGCCACGGTCCAGGCGGGCCTGCCACTCAGCGGTCGAGGCCGCGCGTCGGGTCGATCCCGCCGACGGCCGGCAGCAGTGACAGCGCGATCCGCAGCTCGAGGCTGTTCTCGTCGATGTCGCGTCCGAGCAGCTCCTCGGCCTGACGGACCCGATAGCTGACGGTGTTGGGATGGACCGACAACCGTTTGGCAGCTCCGGCGCGGTTCCGCCTGGCACTGAGGTACACCGACAATGTCTCCGCGAGACGGGCCGCGTGATCGTCCGGCTCGGCCAGCCGGCCGAGCGTCCGCGCTGTGAAACGGGCGGCGTGCTCGGGGTCGGCCGTGCACAGTGCCAGGACCGCCACGTCCCGATAGGTCGTGACCGCGGTCGCCTCGCTCGACAGGAGAGATGCGACGCGCCGGGCATGTCCCGCCTCAAGATGGGAGCGTCGGAACCCGTCCAGACTCTGACCCGGTTCACCCAGCGAGAGACAGACCCCGTCGGGCAGACCCGCTGCTGAGGAGTCGAGGACCTGGCGGGCGACTGTGTCCGCGTCGAGGGGGCGACGACCACTCGCCCAGCCGGCAACGGCCGATGATCCCAGCGGATGGGTGACACTGGACTCGACGCCGACCGAGCGGCCGACACCGGCCACGACCTCGCTCAGATACGACAGCGTGTCATGGCGGTCCGACGGACGGTCGAGCCACGCGATCATGCCGAGGTGATGACGCCCGAGGTCGTATCGTGCCCGCGCCGAGGCGGCGCCGACGTCACGCTCACGACCGGCGAGGACATCGTCGATGGTCGCCGCCCGCGAGGCCGCGGCACCCTGCAACCAGGTGTTCCGCTCGGCCTCGTGGACCTGGTCGGCGATCATGAGGGACCGGTCGACGAAGTTCATCAGGAGAATCGTGAGCAGGTCGACGGCAAGGACCAGATCCGCCGAGGAGGGCGCGGTCGCCACGACCCTGTTGAACATCCACTGCCACACGTCCTGGTGCGCGCGACGGTAGTTCTGTGTGTGGAAGGACAGCGGGACGTGCCGCCACACCGCACCCCGGATCATCGCGGCGAAGGCCGGGGGGAGCTCGATCCGCGAAGGGTCGGCACCGGTCAGGATGATCTGGGCCAGGAGACGAAGAATCTCCTCCGAGCTCGACATCGCCTCCTGCGTGTCCGGCACCTCAGTGAACAGGCCGGCCCCCTCGGCCCGGACCTTGCGGACGATCTCCTCGGACAGGAATGCCGACGACTCACGCAGCTGAAGGGCGACAGGCCGCAGCACCTCGTGCCAGACCCGCTTCGCATCGGCGTCGCGCATCGGTGCCCACTGCGGTTCCAGCTCGCTCATGACACACACCACCTGTTGTGACCACTTCACAAAGCCTTCGAAGATGTTTGGCACGTCCGGACGAGCGACCCGGAGGAAACACATCCTAGATTGCGGTGCGCGTCGCAGCCGTTCCCAGCCAGAAGGCGCACCGTACCCCGCAGCGTCGCGGCAAGGACATGCCGGGGCCGCGAACAGCCATTGAAGAGAGAGCAGCCCCGTGTCCGCATTGAACAAGGTCGTTCTGCTTGGTTCTGGGGTCGTTGGCGGCCAGATCTCCTTCCACAGCGCCTACGAGGGCAAGGCCGTCACCGTGTATGACATCAGCGCCGACGCGCTCGGTGCCCGCCGCGAGGACCACAAGACGTACGCCGCGGTCTATTCAGACCGACCTCGCAACTGCCGACGCCGGCCTGGTCATCGAGTCCGCCCCCTAGGTGCCCGACATCAAGACGGCCGTCTCCACGGACATGTCGTCGCTGCTGAAGCCGAGCGCCGTGATCGCGACGAACAGCCCGATCCCCGTGCGCAAGGAGGTGAACGGGTACATCGTCAACGCCTGGTTCATCGCCCTGGTCAACGCCGCGCAGACCCTGGTGACCGACGGCATGGGCCCGCCCGAGGACGTCGACCGCAGCTGCCTCAAGAGCGGTGCGACGAGGGGACCGCTGTCGATGATCGACCGGGGCGGCATGCAGACCAACCGCGTCCTGCCGCACCACCACCTCGACGAGGCCCGACGCTCCCTGCTCGGTGCGTCCAGCCATCTGTTCGCGAACGTGGGTCACATGCCCCGGATCGAGACGCCCGACGCGTTCGCCGACCTGGTGCGCGAGTTCCTCGGCACTGTCCCGACCGGGGGCTCGCCACGGACGCCCGCCCGCCGTCCCGGGGCGCGCCGCGCCACGCGGTGTTCGGTCTGAGGCCCCGGTCGGAGCCGCGCGACTATCAGGCGACCCGCCAACAAGTCGCCGGTGGCAAGGACTCCCACGACGAGGGCATGGAGTGTCGGTTCTTGCGGCCCTGACCATGAGGGACGCCGGCGTTCAGGTGCGCTTCATCACCTCGTGAGAGCCCTTGCCACCCCTCCATTCGGCCTATATACATTACAGACGTAAGTTAAATGACCGTAATATAACTACCCGGAGCCGCGGTCCTCGCGCCGTACCCAGTGAGGTCAGATGAAAGCGACAGAGAGCATGAAGTGGATCGACGTACCCACCCGCACGATCGACGTCGGCGGGGTGCCGTTCGCCTACCGCGAGCTCGGTCCGACCGGCGGTGTACCGGTGGTGTTCCTGCACCACCTGATGGCTGTCCTTGACGACTGGGACCCGAGGATCATCGATGGCATCGCCGCCCACCGCCGGGTGATCGCGTTCGACAACCGCGGAGTCGGCGCGTCCGGAGGATCCGTGCCGCCCGACGTCGCGGACATGGGCCGCGACGCCGTCGCCTTCATCCGTGCGATGGGGCTCGAGAAGGTCGACCTCCTCGGGTTCTCGCTCGGCGGCGGAGTCGCACAGATGGTGGCCCTGCAGGCACCCGAGCTCGTGCGCCGGATCATCCTGGCCGGGACCGGTCCGCGCGGAGGCGGCGGCATCAAGGAGATCAACAAGGTCGCGGCCGGGGCGTACGTCAAGTCCGCGCTCACCCTGCAAGACGCCCGGACATTCCTGTTCTTCCCGCGCGACGCCGAGGGCAAGCGGGCCGCGAAGGACTACCTCGCCCGACTCAAGGAACGCACCCAGAATCTCGACGAAAAGATCTCTCTGCAGGCTCGACGCGCGCAGCTGAAGGCCATCCGCGCGGCCGGACTGCACGCACCCGACGACCTCTCGGTGATCACCCAGCCGGTCTTCGTCGCCAACGGTGATCACGACCTCATGGTCGCGAGCAGCAACTCGGCCGACATGGCCCGCCGGATCCCGAACGCCCGCCTGAAGATCTACCCGAACTCCGGGCACGGCGGCGTCTTCCAGCACCACCGGGACTTCGTCCCCGAGGTTCTCGAGTTCCTCAATGACTAGGTCCGACAGGTCGATCGCCGGAAAAGTCGCCCTCGTCACCGGCGGCGGCCGGGGCCTGGGCGCGGCGACCGCACGGTCCCTGACCGCCGCCGGTGCTCGGGTCTTCGTGATCGATCTGCACCGCCCGGCTGCGGGCGAGGCGATCGACGAACGGGTCACCTACCTGACCGGCGATGTGACCGACCTCGGCGACATGACCCGAGCGGCGGAGACCGTCGTCAGGGAGGCCGGCCGCCTGGACATCGTGATCGCGAACGCAGGTGTGCTCGGGCGGGGCGTGACCCTGCGGGCGTCGTCGACTCCGCTGGTCGATCGACTCTTCGACGTGAACGTCGGGGGTGCGCTCAACACGGTCCGTGCTGCCCTTCCGGGCCTCATCGAGAACCGTGGTCGGCTCGTACTGATCTCGTCGGTCTTCGCCTTCGTCAACGGGGCCGGCGCCATCCCGTACGCGATGAGCAAAGCAGCGGTCGAGCAGCTTGGCCGTGGACTGCGGGTCGAACTCGCCGCTCATGGCGTCAGCGTCACGACCGCGTACTTCGCGGTGATCAACACAGACATGACCCGGCAGGGCCTCGACGAGGATCCAGTGGCCCAGGCGCTGCTCGACACCCAACCGAGGTTCCTACGCAAGCGCATCAGCCCCGAAGAAGCGGCGAAAGCCGTCGTCGAGGGCCTGCGTCGCCGCGATGTGCAGGTCTTCCGTCCGCGCAGATGGACCGTGGTCTCGAAGGTCCGCGGCATCATCGCACCCGGGATGGACTCCGGCCTGGCCCGTGATCGCACCATCCAGAGCATCCTCGGACGCCTCGACGCGCGTGAGGGCGAGGACTTCCTGACCACCTGATGGCTGGAACAGCAGGGTGCCCCGACTACGCACAGACCAGGAGCCTTTGATGACGAGTTCGACCCGGAACGTGTCCGGCCTACTGACCCGCACCGCGTCGGAATACCCGGCGCGCACGGCGATCGTCTTCGGTGGCGATCGGATCTCCTACGCGGAACTCGACGCGGCGTCGAACCGGGTGGCGAACCTGCTGATCGAGCGCGGCGTTCGCCCCGGCGAGAAGGTCGCCCTGTCCTGCACGAACATCCCGCAGTTCACGACGATCTACTTCGGGATCCTCAAGGCCGGCGCGGTAGTCGTGCCGTTGAACGTGCTCCTCAAGGCGCGCGAGATCGCCTACCACCTCAACGACTCCGACGCGACGGCGTACTTCGCCGTCGAAGGCAGTCCAGAGCTCCCGATCGGGCGCGAGGCATGGTCGGCCTTTCAGGCCGCCGATCGGGCCGCGCACTTCTTCCTCATCGGGAGCGGCGCAACTGTGGACGGCGTCGCCCCGGACCAGCTCTATGCTCCCGCTGTCGCCGGGCAGCCAAGGGCGTTCGAAAGGCTCGAGCGTGCCGACGACGACACTGCGGTCATCCTCTATACGTCCGGGACCACCGGGCAGCCCAAGGGCGCAGAACTCAGACACCGGAACGTGTACGACATCGCCCGAGCCGGTGTCCAGCTCTTCGAGTCGGACCCCGCGACACCCGATGTCTACCTGTGTGTCCTTCCGCTCTTCCATGCCTTCGGCCAGATGGTCATCCAGAACGGTGCCATCGGGTTCGGCGGCACACTCGTCCTGCAAGCGAGGTTCTCCGCCCGAGAGGCGCTGGAGCTCATGCTCGACCATGGCGTGACGTTCTTCGGCGGCGTACCGACCATGTACTGGGGCCTGCTGGAGGCACTCGACGACAGCGTCGACGTCGCCCGGCTGGCCGCCAACCTGCGCATCGCCGTGTCCGGTGGTTCCGCGCTTCCCGCGAAGATCCACCAAGAGTTCAAGAAACGTTTCGGTGTGACGATCCTCGAGGGCTATGGGCTCTCGGAGACGGTGGCCATCGCGTCCTTCGCCACGTACGGCGAGGAGCCCTGTGTCGGATCGATCGGCCGGCCCATCCCCGGGGTCCGGATGAAGCTCATCAACGATGACTGGTCGGAGGTGGAGGACGATCCCGGCGCGGTCGGGGAGATCGCGATCAAGGGTTACAACATCATGAAGGGCTATCACCAGCGCCCCGAGGCGACGTCGGAGGCCATCAACCAAGGATGGTTCCGCACCGGAGATCTGGCTCGCAAGGACGCGGACGGCTTCTACTTTGTCGTCGACCGGTCCAAGGACATGATCATTCGCGGCGGGTTCAACGTCTACCCGCGCGAGCTCGAGGAGGTGCTCATGGAGCACCCCGCGGTCTCCCTGGCCGCTGTAATCGGAGTTCCGCACCCAAGTCACGGAGAAGAGATCAAGGCCGTCGTCGTCAAGAAGGCCGGCGACAGTACGACTGAGGCGGAGCTGACAGCCTGGGGAAAGGAGCAATTCGCGGGCTACAAATACCCGCGCATCGTCGAGTTCGTCGACGCGCTGCCCATGACCGCCACCGGGAAGATCCTCAAGCGCGAATTGTCCTAGACGGCAGGGCCGTCTCCGGCGCCACGGGTTCCCTGCGCACTCCACATGCCTCGCGGTGTCATCCAGCCGCGTCGGTCGTCGTTCCACGGCTGCGAGGACAGCTCAGTGCTGATCCGCTGCCGTCGGCCTGGCCGCGGCCACGCTGGTGCAAGCTACTTCTCCGACAGTTCCGTGCCCGGAGTGGCCAGGCGCATACCGCGGCGGACCAACCGGGACCGAGCTGGTCATCGTGCTCGCATGGCAGGTAGAGGTCGACCAGGGCTCCGCACGAGGTGTCGTGATCGCCGTGAGTCGTGTCGACCTGCGCCAGGAGGGCATTGCCGAGAGGGACACTTACGGAGCTGTATCCGGTACTCGTACACGCCCTCGCCGCCACACTGAGCCCCGTGCCGGCCCCGGACGCCGCGCAGCCGGCAGAGGTCGCCCCGCTACCTGCTGGCCACCGAAGTACCCGCCCACTGGTACCCCTTGGTGCTGCAGCACCTCGCCGGCGAGGAGTCCGTCCGCTTCCGTCCGACCCGCTTGGCCCGCGACGACGCCTCGCTCGAGGCTCTGCTGGGCCGGCTCCTCACCGAGACGGCTGGCCTCTACGAGGAGGAGGTGCCGCGCTCCGGCTTCCGTGTCGAGCGCGGTCGGCAGTTCAGGCGGTGGCAGGACGGCTCGGCACAGGCGTGGACCACACGCCGCAAGGTGAGCGGGATCGGGGCGGGTCGAGCGGGCTGCGGTTCGATGTGCTGAATGACCTACTTCGATGTGTCTCAGGAGTCTTCGAACAGCAGGTCCTCGGGCGAGTGGGTCATCCGCACGGTCTCGCCGTTCGTGGTCTCCACGATTCGGTGCAGTCCCACGCAGCGCTCGCCCGTGGACAGGATGGAGAACCGGTCCCCCACGCCTGCCAGAAAGGCGGGGAAGCAGGCGAGCGGCAGCGTGCCGAGGTTCAGGTAGTCCACCAGGCGGCGGAACAGCTTGGGCAGGAGCACGGCGTCGTCCGTCAGTGAGGACAGGCCGGTTACCTTCACCCCGGTGAGGGTGACGTCGCTCGGCCACAGGCCCCGGCCCGCTGCCCGGGCCCCCTCGGCCGTGGTGGCCAACTCGGCGCGCAGGCTGGTGAACAGGCTGCGATAGAACGTCGGGTAGGTCAGGCCCGCGGTGACCATGTGGTGGTTGAGCGTCGTCCTCAGCAGGGCGGGGTCGACGTCGATCTCCCGGCCACTGGCCCCCGGGGATGCGCCGCGCCCCGCCAGGGCGATGCACCGGCCGTGGACGTCGGTGCCTCGGGTGAGGACGAAGCCGGGGACCGTGTCCGGGGTGGTGGCGATCACGTTCTCGCCCTCACGCTGGACCGCGGTGAAGCCGATCCAGCTCAGCAGCTCGTCGCGCGCGGCGTGGGCGAACTGCAGGGGCTGATGGACCCGGTTGGCGCCGTAGTGCGTCTCCAGTGCGTCGATCGCGTCCAGCCGCAGCTTCGCGCGGCCCGTGGCACTGTGCTCGACGGCGCGGCCGAGCCCACCGCCCACGAGGTCCCACTCGGCCGGGTCATCGGGGGTGAAGGCCACCGTGTCCCCGTCCGGCTGGGAGCCCTTGACGTCGTAGAAGCCTTTGATCAGAAGCATCGGCATGTCGACTCCTCAGGATGCCCCCCTCCATTCAATTATGCGATCGAATAGGGCATTTCGCCTTTTGTGGAGGCAGCGAACCGTCGCCGTGCCGTCAGTTGAGCGAGCCTCGACGGCACCTCCGCCCAGGGTGTCCGGGCCCGGTCGGGCAGCCGCGGGCCGGGGCGTCGGTGAGGGCGCGCAGGGCAGTGGTGAGGTTGCCGACGTCGGGGGCGTTACCGAGGCACTGGCGGAGCGCGCGCGGGACGGGCTGGTACGTGGCGCTGAAGTACAGCGTGGGCCAAGGGCACGGAGCCGAGTGCGGCTGTGGTGTACTCGCAGTCGGTGAAGGCGGGCGCCACCGTCGCCCTCCACGGACCGGTTACTCACCCGCAGATCCTTCGCGATCACCGCTGTCCTCTCACCACGGGCGAACCGCATTTCGCCGGCCTACGCAGGGATCAGCAACCGACGACAAGCCGAAGCGGTCAGTAGGACTGGTCAAGCTCCTGGCCGACGGGACCGCAGTGGCAATCCTTGCCGACGCCGGCTATCAGGGACTGGGCGCCCAGAACGGCGGCAGGATGGTGACACCACCACACCGCAAGTTCTAGCAGAACGCCCCTTCGTGGTGCGAGGAGATGCACGAGCGCCAACGCAAGGCACACTCCTCACGCCTCATCCGGCTCGAACAGGGCATCGCACGTCTGAAGAACTGGCGGGCACTGGCTCGCCTCCTCGGCCGCCGCGAGCACATGAGCGGCACCATCCAGGCAATCGCCGGACTGCTGTCCCACCAGCAGACCATGGACCTGAGCTCGACACGACAGATGTGAACACCGGCCACACCAAGTCCGCGGCGTCCCACCGCCAACCGTGCACGAGCTCGTTGGCACTCTGTTTGCCCCATACCAGACATTGCCATATGGTGGAAATAACCGATCTTTAACGCCTCGCAAAGCCGCTCACACCCCACAGAGGCGCGGCTAAGAGGATCCTGATCTCTTTGCGCATACCTGCCATTTAGGGGAAGCTCGCAGCGGGTTTTCACCCCTTACCGCAGGTGCAGTTACCTGATTCCAGCAATGTCTCCTCCGTTGAGAATTCCTGATCAACAAGTGAGAGAGGCGTCGGGAATGAAAATGAGCCTGACCGAGCTGCGCGCCCTCGCGACACAGGCAGGGTTCACCGGCAGCGACATCAAAATCGCGGCGGCCGTCGCCATGGCAGAGTCCAAAGGCGACCCAGTCGTCATCGGAGACCAGAAACTGGTCGACCACAAGTGGGGGCCGTCCATTGGTCTCTTCCAGATACGCTCGCTCAAGCACCCAGAGCAGTTCTCCCCACCGGACACACTCAGGGTTACGGCAAAGCTCAAGGATCCGCTCTACAACGCCAAGACGGCAAAGGCCATCAAAGACGCACACAACTGGAAGCAATGGTCCACGTTCACGAGCGGGGCCTACAAGCAGTACATGGACGGCGGCCCCGCCAACTTCGAGCCGTTCCCTGGTGCGTCCTTCTTCCACCCCGGAAAGAAATCGCCGATCGTCGCCGCAACGCACCGCCGGCTCGTCGCCGAAGGCTGCAACCGGTACCAGTCGAGCGCCAACGCCGACGTATGGGGCCCGGGCGATGTGAAGTCCTACGCCGCCTGGCAGCATAAGCTCGGATTCGAAGGCGCTGATGCCAACGGCTTCCCCGGCGAGACCAGTTGGGACAAGCTACATGTCCCCAACGTCTAAGACGTGAGCATAACGCGAATTGCCGTGTCGACAAGCAGCACTATCGGCCCCCACAGCGCGATTCCCTACGGCGACGTGAGAGTTCCTACCCCGGCCGAGTCGTCGAACGTAGGGCTGGCGACACAAAATTGTGGCATCTGAAAGGACTTCTTCATGCCCGAAAAGAACTTCGACCACGGGGACGTGAAGGCGGCCCTCGAGAAGACCGACACCGCCGACGGACCCGGCACCGACAGCCTCGATGCCCTTCCGGAAAGCGACTTCGTCGCCTTCGCCGAGGACGGCGTCGAGAACGACGCGGAGGCCCTCAAGTGACCGCCACCATCGCCTACGACCGTCAGGTCTCGAATCTCATCGACAAACTCAGCGCGACGGGCCACGTCACCCACAAGTCGTACAAGAAGACGTCGGTCACGCTGCACCACAACGGCGGCCGGCTTTCGCACCAGGGTGTGCTCAACGTCTGGAAGACGCGACCGGCTTCGGCCCACTTCGACGTGGACGCCGCGGGTGCCGTCGCTCAGTACGTCAAGGTGAACGAGTACGCCTGGGCCGTCGGCAACATGGCCGGCAACCAGCGCTCGATCAGCATCGAAATGGCGAACGCAACGCTCGCGCCCACCTGGACAGTCGCCGAGGCCACCTGGAAGAACTCCGCACGTCTCGCCGGCTGGCTCTTCGCCAAGGTGATCGGCGAACGCCCCAGCAAGAGCAACCTCTTCTACCACCACCACTGGTCCTCGACCGCCTGCGCCGGCCCGCACATGGACAGGATCTACGCCAAGGTCCTCGCGGCGGCTCAGGAGGCGTACGACCACTTCAAGGGTTCACACCCCGTCCCCCGGCCGGATATCGAGCCGTTCCCTGGTGCGTCCTTCTTCCACACCGGAAAGAAATCGCCGATCATCGCCGCAACGCACCGCCGGCTCGTCGCCGAAGGCTGCAACCGGTACCAGTCGAGCGCCAACGCCGACGTATGGGGCCCGGGCGATGCGAAGTCCTACGCCGCCTGGCAGCATAAGCTCGGATTCGAAGGCGCTGATGCCAACGGCTTCCCCGGCAAGACCAGTTGGGACAAGCTACATGTCCCCAACGTCTGACTGTCCTCGCTGATGGCCTTATCGAGCAGTAGCGGCTCTCGTCCACATTGCGTGGTGCAATCACTCTCCGTGCCGGCACCGTCCTGGCAGCGCCTCAGCGCGGTGACCAATGCATGTCCTGGCCGTCACGCTGGAGCTGACCCGCGAGCCAGTTCGTAGGCGAAGTCGACCGTTTCGGTGAGGCGAGCATTGGCCGTATGGCGGCCGAGTTCGGCAATGAGGTCGGCGTCGAACTCGGACGCATGATCGGCGAGCACTGAGGGCGGTAGGAACGAGGTAGACCGGATGTGGCCGGCGAGTTCGGGAATCGTCCAGTGGTACTCGACCGAGAATTCGTGGCGTCCGGCGACGTCGAACCCCGCACGGGACAGTACTTCGTGGTCTGGGTCATGCTGCCTTGCCCGGTCCCAACCGGGCGGGATGCGACCGGATGCGCCGAGGGTGTTCTGCCACGAGCGCAGCACCCTGTCGAGCGCCTGCTGCCAGTCCCGGGGTCCGACCCATGGCGAGGTTGACCAGCACAACGCGAGGCAGCCGCCGGGCTTGAGCCAGGTGCAGGCGCGCTGGGCCACCAGGGAGCGGTTCAGCCGGTGAAAGGCGTTGCCGATGACGATGAGCTCGAAGCCGCCCGGCTCGGCAGCCAGATCTTCGGCACGGGCGGTGACCACCCGGATGTGGGCTGCGCCGACGGCGTCTGCCTTGGCGCGGACCACCTCGGTCATGCCCGGTTCGGCGTCTACGGCCCAGACGTCCGTGAACCAGTCGCGCAGGGGGAAGGCGAGTTGGCCGGTGCCGCAGGCCAGATCCAGCAGGCGTCCGCGCCCTGAGGGGGCGGCTCGGCGTGCGAGGTCGGCGATCATCGCGTGGGGGTAGGGGAGCCGGAACTGCTCGTAGTATCCGGCCGTCCCCTGGTAGAGGTCGGGGTCGAATCTCACCTGGCTGTCCACGCGACCACCATGACATGGGGCAGCCCGGCCCAGGAACGTGGCCGGGCGGAAGGACCTGCCTCCGTAGGCCGTTCGTTTGTGCTTCGGTAACCCTTCGTCACGCCAGCAGGACGCGTTTCCGCAGGAGCTCGAACCCGTCGCGCCCGTACATCTGGCGCTTGAGCGTCGAAATCACGTTCGATGTGCTGGCCGAAGTGCCGGAGGCTGGGCAGTTCGGTAGTGGCGGTGGCCGCTTCGATCCAGGTCGGCAACTTGTCGCCGGGGCAGTTGGCCAGGACGGCCTTGAGATGGAGCCCGTCGCCTTCGGACAGGAACCACGACGAACCTTCCCGCCGTCAGCAGGTCACGGGGGGAGCACAGGTAGAAGCCAGGTATTCGACCTGCTCGGCACCCGCACCCCGAGCAGGCGACCCGCTCGACCGTCGTCCGAGCCTCAACCCGGACGACCGTGAACTCACCTCGCCTCGTCGAACGCCCCGAGACCGTGGCAGCGTGTCCACCCCGAGACGTCCATGGGAGGCTTCCACCATGTCCGACCTCGACAGCCAGACCGCTTATTGGGACGCCGCCGCGGCGACGAAGCGATTCACGCATCCGCTGCACACACCGTGGCTGGACACCGTCGAACGAAGCGCCGCGATCCTCGACTACGGCTGCGGCTACGGCCGAACGCTGGACTCGCTGGAGCAGCAGGGCTTTGACAACCTCTCCGGCGTCGACACATCACCGGGGATGATCGCCCGGGCCCGCAGCCTGCATCCCGCGATGCGCTTCGCGGTGCTGGACACGCCGCCGGCGCTCGCCTGCCCGGACGCGAGCATCGACGTGGTCGTGCTCTTCGCGGTGCTGACCTGCATCCCGAGCGACGACGCACAGCGGCTGCTGATCGGCGAGCTCCATCGCGTGCTCATGCCCGGCGCGCTGCTCTACCTCAGCGACCTACCGCTACAAGACGACCAGCGCAACCGTGACCGCTACGCGAGGTTCGCCGAGTCCTACGGCACCTACGGGGTGTTCGAGACCGGCGACGGCGCAGTGTGCCGCCACCATCCGAGCGACTGGTTCACCTCTCTGCTCGCCGGGTTCGAGACCATCGACACCCGACGAACCACGGTGAACACCATGAACGGCAACACATCGGCGGGTCTTCAGATCCTGGCCCGCAAGCCGGCCTCACGTCACCAGGCTCCTACCTGCTGACGCTTCAGAAGTCTCTTCTTCTCAGCGCAGTTGCTCGGCCAGTCCGACGATGATGCCCTCAGGGCCGCGGAGGTAGCAGAGCAGATAGCTGTCCTCGAACCGGGCGATCTCGCCGACGAGTTCGGCGCCGTGCGGGCGCAGGCGGGCAACGGTGTCCTCGAGGTCGTCGACGGCGAACATGACGCGGTGCGTGCCCAGAATGTTGTGCGGCCGGTTGCGCGGTCCGGCGCTGATCACCGCGGGGCTGCGGTACTTCGCCAGCTCGAGGCGGCTGTGACCGTCCGGGGTCCGGACCATCGCGATGTCACAGTGGACGCCGTCGAGTCCGGTGCACTGGTCGGCGACGAGGCCCTCGACCTCCGCCCTGCCCTCCAGCTCCATACCGAGCTCCACGAAGAACGCGATGGCGGCATCCATGTCCTCGACGACGATGCCGACGTTGTCCATCCGCTGAATCGCCATGCTGGTCTCTCTTTCTTCCTCGTGCGGCCGGGCGTGGCCGCTGATGTCCCTGGGACGGAGCCGGTGGCACGTTCTCGACATCCTCAGACCACTGCCTTCGCCGTCAAGGACCTGCCGGCCGCGCCGTATAGAGGCGCCTCGCCGTCATCCCCGTCATACGTCACCGGATCCCCCGACACGGTTGCGTCAGGGCAGCGACCCCGGCTCCTTCCCCGCCGACCTGCCGCCGTGCGGGCGCGCTCCCGCGATGCGCAGGGCGATGTCGCCGTACTGGTAGGCGAGTTGGTCGACGGAGAACTCGCCGCCCTCGTGGAACCAGCTGGCGACGCCGATGCCCATGTCGAGGATCGAGTACGAGGCGATGCGGGCGGACTGTACGTGGAAGGCGCCCTCGGCGGCGCCCTGCTCGATGAGTTCGCGGAAGCGGCGCTCGTAGTCGCTGCGGCGGCCGAGCACCCGGTCCTGGTCGGACTGGTCCAGGCTGCCGATCTCCCGGTTGCCGACGAAGGCCTCCAGGCGGTGGCGGGCGTGGTAGCGGATGTGCGCCTCCACGGAGCGGCGTAGCTGTTCCCGGACGTCGTCGGTGCCGGAGACGGCCACGATGTTGTCGGCGATGAGCTGTTCCATCGTGCCGATCATGATCTCGGCCAGCAGTTCGTGCTTGGAAGCGACGTGCTTGTAGAGGCTCGGGCCTCGGATGCCCACGGCGGCTCCGATGTCGGCCATGGTGGTGGACCGATAGCCCTGTGCGGCGAAGAGGCGAAGCGCGGCCTGCCGGATCGCCGACCGGCGGTCGGTGACGGGCGTGCCGTCGGCCCGGGCCGGCCGGTGCGGCCGCTCGTACGACCCGCTGCGGGATGCGCTGTGCGACCTGCCGTGCCCGTCGCTCTGGGCTGAGCTCACGCGAACTCCTGAAGCTACCGACCATTAGCCGTATCCGTCTGCTGTAGTGGCCAGTATAGCCGGGACTCTTGACATGCCACCCCCTTCCCCCATGTGATGGCTAATGCTCAGTAGCCAAACTCGGGAGTGAACATGCCCATCGGGTTCGAGATCGACGAGAGGCTCGCCGCCATCGCTCGGCGCACCACCGCGTTCGTACAGGACGTGGTGATACCCGAGGAGCTGGCGTGCGACGGGAACGTCCACGCCGGTCCGGAGCCACTGCGCCGCCGACTCCAGCGGGCAGCCCGCGACGCGGGGGTGTTCGCACCCCACATCGGCACGGAATGGGGCGGGCTCGGGCTCGACCTGTGCGGCCAGGCCGTGGTGTTCGAGGCGGCCGGGTACTCGCTGCTCGGGCCGCTGGCCCTGAACTGCGCGGCACCCGACGAGGGCAACACGCATCTGCTCGAAGTGGTCGCCACGGAGGAACAGAAGGAGCGTTACCTGCGGCCGCTGGCAGCGGGTGAGGTCCGGTCCTGCTTCGCGATGACGGAGCCTGCGCCCGGCGCCGGTTCCGATCCGCGCGCCCTCGCCACCACCGCGGCCAAGGTCGACGGCGGCTGGCGGATCGACGGACGCAAGTGGTTCATCAGCGGCGCCGACGGGGCCGCCTTCGCCATCTGCATGGCCCGCACCAGTGGCGGACCGGGCGACGCGGGCGGCGCGACGATGTTCCTCGTCGATGCCGACAACCCGGGCATGAAGATCGTCCGCAACATCGACACGCTGGACCAGGGGCTGTTCGGCGGGCACAGCGAGATCGTCTTCGAGGGCTGCGAAGTCGCCGACAGCGCCGTCCTGGGAGAGGTGGACCAGGGATTCACCTACGCGCAGGTCCGCCTCGGGCCCGCTCGGATGACGCACTGCATGCGCTGGCTCGGCGTGGCGCGACGGGCGCAGGACATCGCCCTGGAGCGGGCGACGGAGCGTTCGGCCTTCGGCAAACCGCTGGCCGAACTCGGCATGGTGCAGCAGCTGGTGGCCGACTCCGAGATCGACATCGAGACCAGCCGTGCGGTGCTGTGGCGGGCCTGCTGGGAACTGGACCAGGGCCGCTCGGCCGCCCAGCACACCTCGATCGCCAAGACGTACGTCTCCGAGGCGGTCAACCGGGTTGTCGACCGCTCCGTGCAGGTGTGCGGCGCGCTCGGCATCTCGGGGGACGCCCCGCTGTCCCGGCTGTACCGGGAGGTGCGGCCCTTCCGGATCTACGACGGTCCTTCCGAGACCCACCGGTGGGCCATCGCCAAGCGTGCGGTACGGGCGGCGCGGGAGCGGGTGGCCGTACGGTGACCGCGGCCGAGGCTGCCGTGGTCGGCGTCGACCTGCCCGCGCTGCAGCGGTACTTCGACCACCATGTCCCCGAGTGCGCCGGTCCGTTGAGGATCCAGTTGCTCCAGGGCGGGCGCTCCAATCTGACGTACGAGGTGACCGACGGGACGCACCGGTGGGTGCTGCGCCGGCCCCCGCTGGGGGTGCTGACCCCCACGGCACACGACATGGACCGCGAGTACCGCGTCGTCGCCGCCCTCGGCTCCACCGGCGTACCTGTCGCGCGCGCCGTGCTGTCGTGCCGGGACCCAGGGGTCATCGGCGCGCCGTTCTGCGTCGTCGACTTCGTGGAGGGGACGGTACTGCGCGACGGCGACGACGCTGCCGTACTGCCACCCGCGGAGGCACGACGGGCCGCCGACGCGCTCGTGGACGCGCTGGTGGCACTCCACTCCGTCGACGCCTCCGCCGTAGGGCTCGGTGACTTCGGTCGGCCTGACGGCTATCTGGAGCGTCAGGTGAGGCGGTGGCGCGGACAGTGGGAGAAGGTCGCCACCCGTTCGCTGCCCGAGGTGGACGAACTGCACGGCAGGCTCGCCCGCGCCGTGCCCGTGAGTGGCGCTCCTGCGATCGTGCACGGCGACTACCGCTTGGACAACACCATCCTGGCGCCGGACGGCTTCGGCCGGATCGCGGCGATCGTCGACTGGGAGATGGCCACGCTCGGTGATCCCCTCGCCGATCTCGGAATGCTCCTCATGTACTGGGATCCGACCTGCGAGCCGGTCCTCGCCGCACGCCACGTCCCGACGGCCAACCCCGGCTTCCCCACCGGCCCCGAACTGGCCGCCCGGTACGCCACCAAGTCCGGCCGCGACATCGACACCCTGCCCTACTACCAGGCCCTGGGCTGCTTCAAGCTCGCCGTCATCGCGGAGGGCATCCACGCCCGCTACCTCGCGGGACAGACCGTCGGCACCGGATTCGAGCGGGTCGGGTCCGCGGTCCCCGCGCTGCTGAGCTCAGGGCTGGAGCTGCTGCCATGACCGCAACCGCGCACACACCGAACCGAGGAGAGCCCGTGGGAGACCGACTGTCCGGACAGATCGCCCTGGTCACCGGTGCGACCGGCGGCATCGGACAGGCCGTCTCGCACCGGCTCGCCGCGGAGGGCGCGACGGTGGTGGTGACGGACGTGGACGCCGGTCGCTGCGACGACCTGGCGAAGGAGCTGACGGGTGACGGGGCGCGGGCGCTCGGACTCGCGCTGGACGTCAGCGACGAGGGGGCGTGGCGCGGCGCGGTCGAGCGGGTGGTCGCCGAGCTGGGCGGCCTGTCGGTACTGGTCAACAACGCGGGCATCGCCGAGATGCGGACGGTCGAGACGGAGACCCAGGAGTCCTGGGACAAGGTCATCGCGGTCACCCAGGGCGGTGTGTGGCTCGGCATGAAGCACAGCGGTCCCGCGATCGAACGCTCCGGCGGTGGCTCGATCATCAACATCGCGTCGATCTTCGGCACCGTCGGCGGCTTCGGCAGCCAGTTCTCGTACCACGCGGCGAAAGGCGCGGTCCGCCTGATGACGAAAAACGCGGCACTTCACTGGGCCACGCGCGGCGTCCGCGTCAACTCGATCCACCCTGGTTTCATCGAGACGCCCCTCTCCCGGGAACTGTGGCGGGGCACGCCCCGGCACACCGCCATGATCGAGGGCACCCCGATGGGGCGGCTGGGCAGGCCCGACGAGGTCGCGGGCGCGGTGGCGTTCCTTGCCTCCCAGGACGCGACCTTCATCACGGGATCCGAGCTGTACGTGGACGGCGGCTGGACGGCCCGCTGACGAAGGGTCCGTGGAAAGGTCCTCCGAAAAGGAAGGAGGGGCGCGGCGATGACCGAGCCCCTCCCCCTGTGCACGTGCCGTGTCAGCGCACACGCGTGTACTGGTTCACCCCGCCCACGAACGCCACCGTGGCGCGTCCGCGCAGCACCAGGACGTCCAGGTGGGCCGCCGTCTCGTTCACGGCGAGCATCTGGTTGAAGGCGTTGAGGTCGCCGAACGGCACCTCGCGGCGCGTCCAGCCCAGCTTGCGCGCCACCGCGTGCGCGTCGAGGGTGTCCTCGCCCAGCGCTGTCAGGCTCTTGGACAGCCGGTCGTCGTGGTGGGTGAGCAGTTCGGCGACACGGGTGTGGGCGCTGTCGGTGACCGGCCCGTGCGCGGGCAGCAGGCGGGTGTCGGCGTACCGCGTCATCAGCCGCAGCGAGTCCAGGTAGTCGGCGAGGGGGCGCCCGCCCGCTTCGGTCAGCTCGAAGCCGATGGACGGGGTGATGTGCGGAAGGACGTGGTCGCCGGCGAACAGCAGTCCGCGCTGTTCGTCCAGGAAGACCACGTGTCCCTTGGTGTGCCCGGGGGTCGGTACGACGCGCAGCTCGTTGTCGCCGAAGCGGAGCGTTTCCGCGCCGAGCCACTGGTCGGGGGCCTCCCACACGCTGGGATCGTAGCCGCCGTGGTCCATCTCCTGGATCTGTTCGGCGAGTTCGGCCGCTCCTCCCCTGCGCAGCGTCTCCAGTGAGCCGGCGGGTTCGTCGCTGCGCAGCCTGTCGAGCATCTCCAGGCCCGGCCGTTCGCCCGCGCCCAGGTAGACCCGCGAGCCCAGCAGGCGGCGCAGCTCCACGGCGTTGGTGTAGTGGTCACGGTGGATGTGGGTGACCAGGATGTGGCTGATGTCGCCGAGGTCGCGCCCGATGGCGGCCAGCGCCTCCTCGAGCGCTTTGCGCGCCTCGGGGATCGCCCAGCCCCCGTCGATCATGACGATGCCGTCGTCCTCGGCGAGGTTCTCCAGCAGATAGACGTTGACGGCGTGCAGGCCGTCGTTGGGCAGTGGCAGGGGAACGCGGTGCACTCCGGGCTGGACGGTCTGGACTCCGGCTGCGGCCCATGGGCCCTGGTCGAACCGCGCTGTCATGATTCTCCAATGCTGCTTCTGTTTCGCTGGGGATCGGACCCGGCGGGGGGTGCGGGGGTGCGACCCCGCCGGGTCTGTCCTCTGATCAGGCCGGATCGCCTTTGATCAGGCCAAGTCGGGTGTGCCCGTCCGTAGCCGTTGGGCGAGTTCGCGGGCCCCGCTGCGGTCGAGTTTGCCGACCTTGGTCTGGGGCAACTCCTCGACGTCGTACACGAACTCGGGCCACTTGGCCTTGGACAGCCCGACGCTCTCCAGGTGTCCGGTCACCTCGGCCAGGTCGATGCCGTGTCCGTCCTCGGTGACGACCAGCAGCGCGACGCGCTCGCCGAGCACCTCGTCCGGGACCGCGGCGACACAGGCCCTGGCCACCCTCGGGTACCCGGCGACCGCCCGCTCGATCTCGGTGATGTCGATGTTGCGGCCTCCGCGGATGATGATGTCCTTCTCGCGGCCCATGATGCTGACGGTGCCGTCCTCGTGGGTCAGCAGCAGGTCACCGGTAGGGAAGAAGCCGTCCTCGGTCAGTGCCGGCCGCTCGACCCGGCCGTCGCGTGCATAGCCGACGAACAGGGAGGGGCCGCGGACCTCTGCCCGGCCGGTGACGCCAGGTCCGGCCACGGCACCGTCGGGGGTCAGTGCGCGCAGGTCCGTGCCCGGGAAGGGGCGGCCATCCCTTCCCAGCCTGATCTCCTCGGGGTCGTCGGGGCGGGGTGAGGTGTGGCCGAGGCACTCCGACATGCCGAACACGCGCAGGATCTTCGTACCCAGCGACCGTTCGGCACGCGCCAGGGCGCCACGGTCCATGGGGCCGCCGCCCACGGTGATGGCGCGGACTCCCGAGAGCACGCCGGAGCCGGCCGCCTCGGCCCCCATCTGCAGCGCCATCGTCGGTACGCACATGGTCCAGCGGACCTCGGTCTCGGCCATCCGCCGCAGCGCGAGGGCCCGGTCCCACTTCGACGTCAGGACGAGCGGGCCGCCCAGCAGAAGGGAGAGGTAGATGCCGAAGCAGTAGGCGGCCGTCGACGACAGCGGCACGATCGCGGCCACCGCGTCGCCGGGGGCCAGGCCGTTGCTGTCGATCGTGCTGGCGCAGGCGTAGCGCAGGGCCTCCTCGGACTGCACCACGCCCTTGGGCCGCCCGGTCGAGCCGGAGGTCAGCCCGATGAGGACACCTCCCGACCACCGTGACACCTCACGCGGACCGGGCGTGGCACGGCAGGTCCAGCCGTCGAGCACCGTGTCCACCGGGCCCGGCAGCAGCTCGGGGAGCCCCCATTCGTCACTCGCCGAGGCCTCGGCGACGACCGCGTCGGGGCGGATGTCCTCGTAAGCCGCGGCGAACTCGGCCTGGGTGGTGTGCCGGTTGACGACCGCGAGGACCCCGCCGCGCAGTCCCACGGCCAGGGAGCCTGCGACGGTACGCCATGAGTTGTCGGCCTGGAGCATGACGGTGCCGCCCGGGCCGCCGGGGAACATCGCTTCGGCGAGCCGGCCGGCCTCGGCGAGCAGCTCGCGCGCCGTATGACTGCCCTCGTCGTCGATGACGGCGACGAAGTCCGCCTGCTCGGCCCTTTGTTGGAACTCCCGCACTACCTGTCGCATCCCGCTTCCTCGCTACGCTGGCCGAACTCCATGAAGAACGATGTGTTGAACGCTGTGGTGCATGCCCCACGCATGCCGGACTGAGGGAACCGAAGGACGGTCTCAGCCGCCGAAGAGCTGCGCCTCGTGTCCCATCACCGCGATGCGGCGGCCTTTCATGTCCCCGACCTGCGCGATCGCGTCCGCCCACTCCTGGCTCGCGAGGGCCTTCTTCAGGTCCTGCGGGGAGTCGAAGCTGAGCACGGAGATCCCGTCCCAGCCCTCCGAGCGCGGCTCCAGCGCCTGGTCGATCTCGGTGTGCCGCCAGGCGCGAAGCCCGGGCAGGCGGTAGGTCAGTTCCGCGTGGTCGCCGCGCCACCAGTCGATGAACTGCTCGTGCGTCCACTCCGGGGGCCTGGCGGCCAGCAGGACGAGGTTGTACATGACGGTCCTCCGTGGGTGTCCGGTCGAAGCGGAGATTGGCGGGTCCAGTCGCAGCCGGCCCGGTGGGTTCAGGTGAAGCGGATCTCGGACGACCGGCCGATCAGCAGGCGCTGCAGACGTCCGTGGTCGTCCACTCGCCCCGCGGCGACGAAGCTCGCCTCGGGCACTCCCCCGCGTCGCACCTCGCCGAGGAAGAGCTCGTCCTGGCCGAGGGTGGTCGCGGACAGGAGGTGGTGGGTGCGGGTGCCCTTCTCGCGCTGTTCGAGATAGCCGACGAGGGCGGCACGGTCCCCGGCGAAGTCGGTCGCGTTGCCGTCGCCGGTGGAGAACAGGATGGAGAGGGTGAAGTCGTCGCTGATCAGGTCGAGAATCCGGGTCGGTTCGTCACTGTCGAGGATGTCGAACCAGGCGGTGAGGAAGGGTGCGGGGGCGGCGTCGGTGGAGGTGTCGGTCATGTCGGCTCCCGGGGATGGGTGGGTGGCTGCCGGGGTGGGCGCGGCTAGTCCGGCCGGTCGATGAGGTCGTAGGTGGTGCTGAAGTACGACTGGTAGCGGGCCATGCGCCCGTCGGGTGTGACGACGGCGGCCGAGAGGAAGGAGCCGACGGTCTTCCCGGACTCGGTGACCACCCCGTACACGGTCTCCAGATCGCCGTCGGAGCTGTGCCGGAGGATTTCGTGTCCCCTCTCGACGGCGTTGCGGCCGGCGATGTAGGCGGCGAAGTCGTCCCTGGAGGTTCCCGTCGCCTCGCGGCCGGGCAGGGCGATCAGGAATCGGAAGTCCGGCACAAGGAGTTCGAGTGCCTGACGAGGGTCGTCACTGTCCATACGGGCCATGTAGTCGCGGATTACGCCGGCCATGGGAGTCCTCTCCAAGCGGGGAACGGCTGTTTCAATCGCGGGCGGGATCAGTCGCGATCGGGGATTCAGTCACGGGAGGGCGGGGTGAAGAAGTCACCCTGTGACTCCCAGCGGCCGTCCCTGACGACGACCTTCTGTACGTCACGGGTGCCGAGATGGTGCTCCGGGGAGAAGTTCAGGACCGGTGCGACGCCGGTGTCGACCGCTCGGGCCTTCTTGTACGCGGCGGCCAGTGCCTCGGAGGTGATCGGGCCGTCGATGGTTTTGGCGATCTCGACGAACGCCTTGGCCGCTGCCCAGCCCCACAGGGTGATGAAGTCGGCCGGCTGCCCGCGCTCGTACTTCGCCATCGCGGAGCGGAACTCCTTGATGGCCGGGTCGTCGTCGTTGGGTGACTTCACCAGTTGCACCGCCTTGACACCTTCGGCCGCCTTGCCCGCGAGGGTGAGGGTGGACTGTGCCGCGACCGGAGCGTAGCCGTACACGGGTGTCGACAGCCCCTGCAGCTTGGCTTCCTTCAGGTAGGACGCGGCCTCGGCGGCGGCGAGGATCACCACGACGGCGTCGGGTTTCTCACGCTTCACCTTGCTGATCACCGGGCTGTAGTCGGTGGTCTGGAACTTGACCGACAGGCTTTTGACCCGGACGGACGGATCGGTCTTGCGGGCCGCCGGACCGATCTCCTTGGCGACGTTCACGAACGCCGCGGGGTCGCTGTGCACGACGAGCACCTTCTTCGCCCCGTCTTGCGCCGCCCACTGGCCGAGCGCCGATGCCTGGTCCTCGTAGAGGGTCTGCATGCCGAACAGGCCGTCGCGGGTCGGCTGGTACCAGGACGCGTCTCCGCCCAGGGTGTTGAGGACGGGGACCTTCGACTGCTCGAGTACGAAGGGGAAGGTGGCCTGGGACTGCGCGGTGCCGTTGGTGGCGACGATCGCCACCACTCCGTCCTGGTCGACGAGCCGGCGGGCGATCTGCACGGTCTGCTGCGGATCGAAGGCGTTGTCCTTGACGACCCAGTCGATCTTGCGTCCGTTGATCCCGCCCCGGGCGTTGACCGACTTGAAGTACGCGTCGGCGCCGGCTCTCTCGGGGATGCCGAACGAGGCGACGGCTCCCGTGAGCGGGTACCAGGCGCCGATCCTGATGACGTCGTCCCGGGCCGCGGGACCTTGGGTGCCGCAGGCGCTCGCCGCCAGGGCGAGCAGGGCGGTGGCTGCGGCGATGAGCGAGCGTGTCATGCGTCGTCGCAAGACCCCTCCTCAGATCAACCTGAGTTAAGTTCAGTTCAGTTTGGATTTTAATCCCGCGGAAACAGCCCTGGCAATGGCTCGTCACGTACCGAGAAAGCAGTGCGGCCCTCCGACGGGGTGTCCGTCGGAGGGCCGCGAGGTGCGGTGACCGCTCAGCGCGTCAGGAGGCGACCATCCGGACGCAGGCGCCCTCGATCAGCTCGCTGACCTCCGAGAGCGGGGTCGGTCCTGACGGCCGGTACCACCGCCACACGCTGACGATCAGCCCGAGCACACTCGATCCGAGCAGCTGTGCGTCACGCAGCGGGAAGGAGCCTTGGGACATGCCCTTGACGAGTAGATTCGTCCAGTCCCGTTCGACGACCTGGACCAGCTGGCGGGCCGCGACCCGTTCGTCCTCCTCGCGCTTGGACCTGCGTGAACCGGACAACAGATCCATGTGGTTCTGCAGGATGCGCATCTGCAGGACCTCCTGCGGTGACACGTCGTAGGCCGCGCGGACCGCTGCTCGCAGCGCCTCGACGGGGTCCGCGGCGTCCTTCGTCGCCTCCACGAACCGGTCGTGGGAGCGCTGCAGTTCCACCCGCATGATGGTGAGCAGGCAGTGGGTCTTCGACTCGAAGTAGTGGTACAGCGCCGTCTGCCCGATGCCGACGCGCTCCGCCACCGTCGACCACTTGGTGGCCTCGAAGCCGGTCTCACCGAAACAGTCCACCGCGGCCGTGAGAATGGCCGCGCGCTTGGACCGCGGTCCCGCCTCCGGTTCAACGATCCTCGTCATGCTCCCTCTCCATGGCCGTCACCCACCGTGTCCGTACCCGAGAGTAAACCCAAGTTGAACTCAGTTGCCAATCAGATCCGGTCAGAGGCGTCGAGCACGGCCGGTCAGAGGCGTTCGAGCACGGTCGCGTTGGCCATCCCGCCGCCCTCGCACATCGTCTGCAGACCGTAGCGTCCGCCGGTCCTGCGCAGCTGGTGGACGAGCGTGGTCATCAGGCGGGCGCCCGTGGCGCCGAGCGGATGACCGAGTGCGATCGCCCCGCCGAAGGCGTTGACCCGCTCCGGGTCGGCGCCGATCTCCTTCTGCCAGGCGAGGACGACGGAGGCGAAGGCCTCGTTGATCTCGACCAGGTCGATGTCGTCGACCGACAGGCCCGCCCTGTCCAGGACCTTCTCAGTGGCCGGGATCGGGCCGGTCAGCATGTGGATCGGGTCGGAGCCGACCACCGCCATGGTGTGTACGCGGGCCAGGGGGGTCAGGCCGTGGCGGCGAACCGCGTCCTCGGAGGCGATGAGCAGGGCGGCGGCTCCGTCGGAGATCTGGCTGGCGACGGCGGCCGTCAGCCGCCCGTCCTCGGTGAGGGTCTTCAGTCCCGCCATCTTCTCGAGCGTGGTGTCGGCGCGCGGGCCCTCGTCGGCGGAGAGTCCGAAGGCCGGGGTGATCTCCTCGTCGAAGGCTCCGCCGGACTGCGCGGCGAGGGCCCGCTGGTGGCTGGTGAGCGCGAACCGTTCCATGTCCTCGCGGGAGACGCCCCATTTCTCGGCGATCAGCTCGGCGCCACGGAACTGCGACACCTCCTGGTCGCCGAACTGTTCGCGCCAGCCGTCCCCCGCGAAGGGACTGCCCATCCCCGCCTGTTCGCCGACGAACATGGGGCTGGCTATCGGCACCAGGCTCATCACCTCCACCCCACCCGCGACCACCAGGTCGGCGGCGCCGGAGCCGACGGCCTGGGCGGCGAAGTGCACGGCCTGCTGGGAGGAGCCGCACTGGCGGTCGATGGTGGTCCCGGGTACGTGCTGGGGCAGCCCCGCCGACAGCCAGGCGGTGCGGGCGATGTTTCCGGTCTGGGCCCCGATCTGACTGACACAGCCGAAGTACACGTCGTCGACCGCGTCCGGGTCGGCTCCCGTACGTTCCAGCAGGGCACGCAGCACATGGGCGCCGAGATCGGCCGGGTGCACGCCGCTGAGCGTGCCCTTGCGGCGGCCGACCGGGGTACGGACGGCCCCGACGATGAATGCTTCCGACACAGTGGGCTCCCTTGGTTCGGGGGACGAGTTGAGTGATCGTTCGAAGGATCAGAGTCTGGACGGGATACGCGTGAAGTCGGGCGCCCGCTTGTCGAGAAACGCGGCAACGCCCTCGCGGCCCTCGTCCGAGGCGGCCGCGGCAGCGAGCGCAGTGGCCTCGTCGTCGAGATGCCGGGCGAGATTCGCGGTCTGACCGGAGGCGACGAGACGGCGGGTGACGCCGAAGGCCGAGGTGGGGCCGCGGCGCAGGGCCTCGGCGGTCCGCTCGGCCTCGGCGATCAGTTCCCCGGACGGGACGACACGGCTCACCAGACCGATCGCGACGGCTTCCGCAGCCGGTACACGGCGGTTCGTCAGCAGCAGCTCCACCGCCCGCTTGGGTCCGACGAGGCGGGGCAGCTGCCAGCTCACCCCGGCGTCCGGCGAGTAGCCGATGCCGGTGTACGCGGCGGTGAACGTGACGTTGTCGGCCGCGAGCGTCACGTCGGCGGCCGCGGCAAGGCCGATGCCCGCGCCGGCGACGGCACCCTGGACGGCGGCCACCATGGGCGCGTCGATCGAGGCGAACGTGCGCAGGGCGTCGTGCAGCGCGTCGGTCACCGCCACGAGGTGTTTCTCCAGAGCCTCGCCCGTCAGCCGGGAGAACTCCCTGAGGTCGCCGCCGACGCAGAAGGACTTCCCCTCACCGGTGAGCAGCACGGCCCGTACGGCCGCACGTTCGCAGGCCCGTGCCGCGTCGAGAAGCCCGCGCGCCGTCGCGAGGTCGATGGCGTTGCCCGCGTGGCCCCGGCGCAGGGTGACGCGGGCGAGGCCGTCGTCCTGGATCTCTACGCCGACACTCGCCGCGGCGTCCGCTGCACGCGGGCTGAGGCTCGTCGTAGGGCGATCCGCGGCACCCGGACCGGCATCCGCCGACACGCGGTCCCCCGCGTCCGGTCCGTTGCCCGCCACCGCACGATCCGCGACACCTCGGCCAACGCCCGCCCTAGCGCCATCCGCGACACCCGGACCGACACCCGCCGACACGCGGTCAGGTCCGTTGCTCTCCACCGCGGGGTCCCTCGCACCCGGTCCGGCGCCCGCCGTCGCGCGGTCCCCCGCACCCGATCCGGCGCCCCTCACCGCGCGGTCCATCCGCCGTCGACGGTCAGGACCTGGCCGGTGCAGTACGAGGACGCGTCCGAGGCCAGGAACAGCAGCGCGCCGTCGAGTTCATGGCCGTCGCCGCCGCGGTGCAACAGGGTGTTGCGTTCGACCCAGCGGCTGGAGCGTTCGTCGCCGAAGAGGTCTGCGGTCATCTCGGTGCGGAACCAGCCCGGGGCGAGTGCGTTGACGCGTGTTCCGCTACGGCCCCACTGTCCGGCCAGCTCACGGGTCAGGCCGATCAGGCCGGCCTTGGACGCGGAGTAGCTCGCGCCCCCGAGGGGTGCGGCCGAGACCAGGCCGAGGATGGAGGAGACGTTGATGATGCTCCTGCTGCCGCTCGCCGGGGCCGGGGCCTCGGCTGTCAGCCGGGCCAGATGGAATGGCGCGGTGAGGTTGACGCCGAGGACGTCGCTGAAGGCGTCCGGGGATTCGTCCTCGGCGCGGGTCTCGCCGGACGTCGCGGCGTTGTTGACGAGGATGTCGATACGGCCGGTGGTGGTCAGCGCCGTCTCGATGAGCCTCGTACGGTCGGCCTCGAGTGCGACGTCGCAGGCGACCGGGTGGATGCGCGCGTCGGAGTCGGCGAGTTCCTTCAGCCGGTCGACGCGGCGGGCGGCGGCGAACACGGTGGCGCCGGCCTGCGCGAGGACGCTCGCGAACCGGGCGCCGAGGCCGGAGGACGCGCCGGTGACGATTGCCGTCCTGCCCTCCAGCGAGAAGAGGTCACCGGCGGGTCGCGGCGCGCTCACTCGTCCACCCCGATCGGCAGCGCGGTCGCGCCCCCGTCGAGCACGAGGGTCTGGCCGGTCATCCAGGAGGAGGCGTCGGAGGCGAGGAACAGTGCCGCGTTCGCCACGTCCTCCACCGTGCCCAGGCGCCGCATCGGCAGCTTGGCGGTGAGGACGGTCTCGCGGACCTCCCAGACCGCACGGGCCAGTTCGGTCTTGATCAGGCCGGGGGCGATGGCGTTCACCCGTGCGCGCGGCCCGAGTTCGTAGGCGAGCTGCCGGGTCATGTGGAGCATGGCCGCCTTGGTGGCGTTGTAGTAGCCGATGTGCGGGTCGACGATCAGTCCGCCGACGGAGGCGATGTTGACGACCGCTCCGCCGTGCTCGGCCATCCAGGCGCGCCAGGCGCAGCGGGTCCAGGCGATCATCCCGTACTGGTTGACCCGTACCGTCTTCTCCGCCCGCGGCAGATCGAGGTCCAGCAGGTCGCCGTGGTACGGGTTGGTCGCCGCGTTGTTGACGAGGATGTCGACGCGGCCGAAGCGGGCCATGGTCTCGTCGACGCAGGCCTCGGCCTGGTCGGGCTCGCCGGCGTTGGCCACCATGGTGTGGACGTCGCCGTCGCCCTTGACGCGCAGCAACTCCTCGCGTGCCTCGGCCAGTCCGGCCGCCTTCCGTGCCGCTATGACCACGTGCGCGCCGGCCGCCCGGTAGGCGGTGGCGATGCCGAGGCCGATGCCGCGGGATCCGCCGGTGATGACGGCCACCTTGCCGTCGAGGGTGTTGGCGCTCACGCTGCCCCTGCCTTCGTGTCGAACGTCTGCCGTTCCGTCTTCGGAGCGGCCGTCTGTCGTTCGGCCTTCGGATCGGTTTTCTTGTACCGGGCGAGTTCCTGGCGGGCGACCGTGCGCAGGTGCACCTCGTCGGGCCCGTCGGCGATCTTCAGTGCCCGGGTGATGGAGAACAGCCGGGCCAGTACGGTGTCGTCGCTGACCCCCGCCGCGCCGTGTGCCTGGACCGCGCGGTCGACCACTTTGTGGGCGACCTCCAGCGCCGCCACCTTGATCGCGGCGACCTCCATCCGGGCGGCGGCGTTGCCGACGGTGTCCATCAGCCAGGCCGACTTCAGCACCAACAGCCGCAGTTGTTCGATCTCGATACGGCTGCGGGCGATCCACTCGCGCACCACGCCGCGATCGGCGAGGGGCCCACCGAAGGCGACACGCTCGGTGGCGCGTTCGCACATCAGTTGAAGGGCGCGCTCGGCGAAACCCACGGCGCGCATCGCGTAGTGCATGCGTCCGGGGCCGAGCCGCCCCTGGGCGATGGCGAATCCGTCGCCCTCGCCGCCGAGGATGTTCTCCACGGGCACGCGGACGTCCTCGAAGAGCACCTCGCCGTGGCCGCACCGGTCGGTGTAGCCGAACATCGGCAGGTCGCGCAGGACGGTGACGCCCGGTGTGTCGCGGGGAATGAGCAGCATGCTCTGCTGGCGGTAGGTGGGCGCGTCCGGGTCGGTCTTGCCCATCAGGATGATCAGCTTGCAGTCGGGGTCGAGGATCCCGGAGGTGTACCACTTGCGGCCGTTGACCACGTAGCTGTCGCCGTCGCGGGTCATGCGGGTGCGGATGTTGCGGGCGTCGGAGCTGGCGACCTCGGGCTCGGTCATCGCGAAGCAGGACCGGATCTCGGCCTCCAGCAGGGGCCGCAGCCAGCGTTCCTGCTGGGCGGGGGTGCCGTACAGCGCGAGCAGTTCCATGTTGCCGGTGTCGGGCGCCGAGCAGTTGAACACCTCGGGGCCGATGATGGAGCGGCCCGCCAGTTCCATGAGGGGTGCGTATTCGAGGTTGGTGAGTCCCGCGCCCCAGTCGCCGTGCGCCATGAAGAGGTTCCACAGACCCTCGGCGCGTGCCTTCTCCTTCAGCTCGGTCATCACCGGCGGCAGCGCGTGCGGGTCGTCCGCCTCGGCCAGCTGCCGGTCGTAGACGGCCTCCGCGGGGAAGACGTGCTGTTCCATGAACGACCGCATACGGTCCTGGAGTTCACTCGCCCGGGGCGAGAATCCGAAATCCACGAGTTGCTCCTCATGCTGGGGTGTGCCTGGCGGGTCCGGGTCAGCCGAGGATGTCGCGCGCCGTGCGGATCATCGCGGCGATGGTGGGCGGCAGTCGCTCCTGGTCCGGGTCGTGGTGCTTGCCCTCGCGGTGCCGGCGCAGGTTGTGGCCCATGATCGCGGCCATCTTCATACGGCCCAGGGCACGGAACCAGTCCATCGCGGGCAGCGCGGGGCCGCCATCGCCGTAGGCGTCGAGGAGTTCGGCCTCGGTCGGCAGGCCGGGTACGGCGCGGCCCAGTTGTGGGAAGTTGCGGTGGTCGGTGAACAGCAGGAACCAGCCCAGGTCGATGCGTGGGTCGCCGACGCTCCAGATCTCCCAGTCGACGACCGCCACCGCGCGCTCGCCGACGCACAGCACGTTCCCGAGCCGGAAGTCGCCGTGCAGCAGCACCGGCGGGAGCCCGTCGGGCACGTCGTCGGCGAGGCGCTTGAGCAACTCCTCGCCTCCCGGCCGCAGTTCGGACAGTACGGCGTGCAGGGTGCGGCTCCACCGCTCCAGCTCGCCGGCGGCGTCGAGTGGTTCGGGCGCGTCGAGACCGGGTGTGTCGATGTCGGTCTCGTGCAGCCGCCGCAGCACGGAGGCGATCTGCAGCATGCGCGCCCGGGCCGTGGCGGCGGGTACCTCGGGTTCGTCCAGGACGGGTTCGACGGCCTCTCCGGCGGCGAAGTCCATGGCGAACCAGGCCGGTTGGCTCTCGTCTAGGGCGGTGACGCCCGGCACCGGCACCGCGGTTGCGGCGAGCGCGCTCAGGACCCGTGCCTGGCGCAGCACGTCGTTGCGCCCGACGGGCCGCTGCCCGGGAGGCACGGCCTTGATGACGTACGCCGCCTCGCCCACGGTCACCGAGTACGTCAGCCCGGAGTGGCCGCCGGGCAGGGTCCTCAACTCGCCCACGGGCGCCCCCGGATGGCGGCGGGTGAGAGCGTCACGGACGCGTGCGGCCAGCTCCGACACCTGCGTGGCCGTGCTCATCGGACGGGCTCCTTGGGCAGGCCGAGCACACGCTCGGCGAGGATGTTGTGCTGGATCTCGTCGGTACCGCCCGCGATGCTGTACCCGGGCGCGCCGAGCAGGTGCTCGGTCCAGGCGTAGGTGCCCCACTCCCCCGTGTCGGCGACGAGGCGCGGGCCGAGCAGCTCGGACACCAGGTCGCTGGTGCGGCGCATGGTCTCGGTGGCGTACAGCTTGCCGACCGAGGCCTCGGCTCCGGGTTCGCGTCCGGCGACGAGGGCGCCGGTGACCCGCAGGCCGATGAGCCGCTGCACGAGGGCGCGCAGGTAGAGGTCGGCGGCCTGGCGCTGTTCGCCGCCGGTGAGCGGGCGGGGCATGTTCCTGGCCAGGTCCAGGGCCCGGTCGGCGTTGTCGAGGCCCAGGTTTCCGGAGTCGAGCCGTTCTGCGGCCAGCACACTCAGCGTGACCCGCCAGCCCTCGCCGACCGGTCCGAGCCGGTCGGTGTCGGGCACGATCACGTCGTCGAGGTAGACCTCGTTGAAGCTGGCCCCGCCGGTCATCTGCTGGATGGGCCGTACGGTCACGCCCGGCGCGTCCATGCGCACCAGGAAGACGGTGATGCCGGCGTGCTTGCGTACGTCCGGGTCGGTGCGGCACACCGCGACCCCCCAGGTCGCGACTCCGGCCCCGGAGGTCCACACCTTGTGGCCCCGCAGCACCCAGTGGTCCCCTTCACGCACCGCTTTCGTCCGCACCGCGGCGAGGTCGGATCCCGCCTCGGTCTCGGAGAAGAGCTGGCAGGCCAGCTCGTCCGTGCGCAGCATGGGGCGCAGCCAGCGCCCCTTCTGCTCGTCGGTGCCCCAGATGCCGATCGCGGGGGCGACGAGCTGCTGGGTCACGGGGAAGATCTCGGTGCGGTGCGGCACGTCGAAGGCCGCTTCCTCGGTGCGGTAGAGCTGCTCGTAGTACGCGGGCAGCTCGCGGCCTCCGTACTCCTTCTGCCAGTTGAGGGCGCCCCAGCCCTGGTCGTACCGGGTGCGTTCCCATTCCTGGGTGCGGGCGGTGTGCTCGCGTTCCTGCTGCTCAGTCCAGTTCTCGAACACGGCGACGGAGTCGGAGCCGCTGCCCCATGCCCCGTCGGCCGTGTGCGGGCGGGCGACCGTGGCGAGCCACTGGCGGGCCTGCGTGCGGAACTCGTCGGGGTCCGGGATACCGCTCATTGCCTTCCTCTCCTTCCTCCGTCGCGGAGCCCTCCGCTACGGATCCTTCCGTCGCGGATCAGCGGGACAGCACCGTGCAGGCACTCACGCCCGGGGCGCCGTACACATGGGTGAAACCGACCCTGGGTCCGCCCTGGACCTGGCGCTCGCCGGCCCGGCCGCGCAACTGCTGGACAACCTCGTAGACCTGGCGCAGTCCCGAGGCGCCGATGGGTTCGCCGTTGGCGATGCAGCCGCCGTCGGTGTTGACCGGCAGGGCTCCGCCGATCTCCGTGGCGCCAGAGGCGATCAGCCGCTCCTGTTCGCCGTTCTCGCAGAACCCGCACTCGGCCATGTGCATGATCTCGGCGCCGCTCTCGGTGTCCTGGAGCTGGCACACGTCCACGTCCCCGGGACCGAGCCCCGCCTCCTCGAAGGCGGCGGCGGAGGCGTCGCGGCTGACGCTGGTGAGCTCGCCCCCGGGGATCCAGGGGCTGAACACCTCGAACGAGCCGAAGCGGCGGGTGCGTACGGCCGCCGAGCGCAGGGTGACCGACGGGCCGTCCAGGGTGCGGGCGACCTCGGGCGAGCACAGGACGAGCGCGGCGGCGCCCGCTCCCGGCGAGCAGAACATGAAGCGGGTCAGGGGATCACTGACCATGCCGGAGTCGAGGATCTCCTCGGCCGACACCGGCTTGCGCCGCCATGCCTCGGGGGTCAGCCCTCCGTTGCGGTACGCCTTCTCGGCGACCAGGGCGAGGGTTTGCGGCGTGATGCCGTGGTCGTGCATGTAGCGCTGGATCTTCATGCCGAAGAACTGGGTGGTCACCATCAGTCCGTCGCTGCCGTACTCGGCGCCCAGTCCCCAGTCCTCGGGGCGTGGGTCGAAGGCGCCGCGCGGGTGTTTGTCGAAGCCAACGGCGAGGACGACATCAGCCATGCCGGAGCGGATAGCGTTCACGGCGGAGACCAGGGCGCTGCCGCCGGTCGCGCAGCCGTTCTTGACGTTGACGAACGGCAGCCCGGTGAGGCCGAGTTGGGCCACCAGGGTGTCGGCGAGCCCAGCGCTGTCGCTGCCGCCGAACGCCGCTCCCACCCGCGACCACTCGATTCCGGCATCCGCCAGAGCGCAGTTCACCGCTCCGACGGCCAGTTGGCGACCGCTTGCCTCCGTGCGGCCGAACGGGGTGCGACCGGCACCGCAGATCAGGACGTCGGCGCTCATGCGCTCCCCTTGTGGCCGGTGGTGGGGCGGGCCCGCGGAACGCCTTCACCCGCGGTCACCGTGAGGGGCATGCCGATGCGGACCTCCTCGAAGTCGTCGACGTCCAGGACGGCGGCCACCCGTACGCCGTCCGGCAGTTCGACGTAGCCGAGCGCGAACGGTACGAAGCCGCCCGGTGGGGCCTGGTACGGCGGTGACTTGGGGGCGTAGCGCTGCACCGTCCAGGTCCACAGGGTGCCCGCGCCGGACAGGGCCGCCGGGTCGGCCGGCCCTCCGCAGCGCGGACACGCGTCGTCCGCGGGGTAGACCGACACCGAGCAGCCGGAGCAGCGTGAGCCCTGGAGTGCGGTCGCCGGACTGCGCGGATCCGTGGCCATGCGGATCAGCGCCCCTGCCACTTGGGCTCGCGCTTCTCCAGGAACGCCGAGACACCCTCGGCGGCATCCTCGGAGTTGAGCGCCACGCCCACGGCGAGGTGCTCCATCACCATCAGCGACTGGGTGTCGGCGTCCAGGCTGCGGTCGATGGTCATCTTGGTGAGCCACATCGTGAACGGGCTCTTGTCGGTGAGGTCACCGATGAAGTCCTCGACCGTCTCGTCCAGCTTGTCGGCCGGGGCGGACTTGTTGATCAGGCCGAACTCGGCGGCCTCGATGCCGGACAGCAGCTTGCCCGTGAGCATCAGCTCCTTGGTCTTGCGGATGCCGATCATGCGCGGCACGCGGTAGATCGGGCCCGCGCCGCCGAACAGCGAGCGGCGGATGTGGAAGTCGCCGATCTTGGCATCGTCCACGGCGATCGCGAAGTCGCAGGAGATCATGATCTCGAAGCCGCCCGCGGTGACGTAGCCCTCCAGGACCGCGACCGAGGGGGTCTTCATCGAGTAGAGCCGGTCGCAGACCTTCGCGGACTTCACCGCGACGTCGATGGCGTTCGACTTGCCGACGAAGTCGGCCTTCAGGCTGTCGAGGTCGAACCCCGAGCAGAAGGTGCCGCCGCGGCCGCGGAACACCAGGACCCGCAGCTCGGAGTCCTCGTCGACCTCGGTGATGATCTCGTCGAGTCGGTCCAGGATCGGCACCGTGACGCAGTTCTTCTTCCACGGTCGGTTCAGCCAGACGCGGGCGACGTGACCGTCACGCTCGAACTGGATTTCGTCTTCCACTGCCATCTCAGATCCTCCAAACTGAACTGAATTCACTACGAGTCTGCGGAGGGGATGATCCACTGTCAACCCCCTTGCCGAGATTGCCCCGGAGGACATCCGCAGGTCCGCCGACTCAGCTGCCGCTACCGCCCGGAATGTCCACGAGGACCTTGAGCCGTCGCGCGTCCCGGACGTCGTGCAGCCCGGCGATGGTGTCGCGGAGGGGGATGCGGTCGAGCCAGCTGTCCGTCGGGTAGTAACCGCGCGCCATGTACTCGATGACCCGCTCGAAGACCCCGTCCGGGTAGGCCTCACAGCCGAGCAGGGCGAGCTCGGCCAGGCGCACCACGGACGCGTCGATGGCCACCGGGCCGGAGTACAGGGCCACCATCACCACCGGCGCCCGGGCAGCCAGCGAGCGGATGGCGGCGTTCAGCGCGTCGGCCCGGCCCGAGCATTCGACGGCGGCGTCCACGCCACGGCCGCCAGTGAAGGCCATCACCTCCGCGGCCACGTCGACCGCGCCGGGGTCGAGAACCCGGGCCCCATACCGTTCGGCCGCCGCACGGCGGGCCGGCGAGGGCTCGACCATCAGCACGTCCTCGACACCGTGCGCCTTGAACGCGAACAGCGCACCCATCCCGACCGCGCCCGCGCCCGTCACCAGCGCGCTGCCACCGCGTGGCAGGCCGGCCCGCTCCACCGCGTTCAGAGCCACCGCCATCGGCTCCACCAGGGCACCCTGCTCCAGCGGGACACCGTCCGGGAGTTGATGCACCGAGTCGGCCGGCACGGTCACGTACTGGGCGAGGCCGCCGCCCGGGGCGGTCACGCCGATCGCCGCCAGGTCCTTGCACAGGTGGGACAGCCCCGACGTGCAGCGCGGACACACTCCGCAGGTGCGGATCGGCCGTACGCAGACCCTGGCGCCGGGCGCGACCCGGTCGACCCCTTCCCCGCAGGTCACCACGGTCCCGGCGAACTCGTGCCCCAGAGTCTGCGGGAGGGTGGCGCCGGTGAGCGGGTTGGGCACGTGCGTGGCTCGCGGCATCTCGAAGTACTCGTGCACATCGGTGCCGCAGATCCCCGCGTACGCCACACGGATCTTCACCTCGCCCGGTCCCGGCTCGGGCTCGGGCATCTCCTCGATCCGCAGATCCTTGGCTCCGTACAGCCTGGCGGCCAGCATGCTTCCTCCTCGGTGTCGGTCCCGTACGACACTCCTGAGGTTGCCACTGAACTGAACTGACTTCAATAGAACGCTTGAGGCCCTCACCTACTTCGGTTCAGTATCGTTGCCGCCGCCGATCAACGGGGTGGGGCAGCCCCGTTTCGGCCGAGCGGGCCTTGTCTAGCCGTTGTTGCCGCCATCCGGCCGACAACATTCGGCCCGGCGGCCGGCCGAGACGCACACCGCCGCGAGCTCGCGGACGCCATCCGTGCAGGGGAACACTGGCCGCAAGCGACGTGCCTACCAGGAGACGTCCAACCCTGGCGGACGGTCTGCGGGTTGCCCGCCCGCTGGGCAGCAGCCGGGGTGGTCGGGCAGATCCGCGATCGCCGAAACGGCTTGATCCGCCGTGAGATGGCGAAGCATCAGCGGCCTGCTGAGGGTCAGTCGCCGCCGCCACGTCGGCGACCGCCGCCTTCGACGCGCAACATCACTGGCATGCCGCCTGGCTCAGACGCCATCGGGCAGGCGGTGAGCATTGCTGGAAGGCGACCGCTACGGCCCCACCCGCGCCGGCCGTTGTCCCGTCGGTCTGCACCGCGACAGGAGCGTGAGGGTTGGCCGCCGGAGCGCCGTCCCCAGCTGTCTTGCCGCTTCAGGAACATGGCGACCCTGCCGTCTCCCGCGACTCAGCCGCAGGCCCCAGGGCGGTCGGTCTTCGCCACCACCTCGCGGCCTTGCCGCAGATACCGCTCGTACGCCGAGTCGGATCCCTGGAAGGAAGAGCCCGGCGGAGCCTCGACGATCTCTTCAACTGCCGGACATCGTAGAAGGAGCTGTGCCGATGGCCACCGTGCGAAGGGCGAAGCGGATCGCGGCACAGGCGTCCGACGGCTTCTGCCCGGCCCGCTTACGAGAACGGTCGTTCGGCGGCGATCAGTCAGCTGCGCTGCGGGATCAGATGCTCCTCATCGGGGAATTGGCGGACCCGCCCCAGAAGGGGAGTTGCCAGGACGGATGCCCCCGGTGAACGACGCTATCCACCCACAGGACCAGAGCCTTTATCGGCTGTTTCCTTTTCACGACTTTCGTAATTGCACGGTCAACCATTCGGTGTTGTTGACGCTTTCAATCGACTGCGGTTGACGCTGTTTTCCACCCGAGCTGCCAGATGTGGGCAGTTGGCCAAGTGGTCGCCTACCGTGGAAGAGATCCTTCATCGCAGACGCACGTCGAGGATCACACTCCTTGAACTTTCCCAACCAGGCTTCGGGTAGTGGAGAGGAGGTGTTACGACATGCGTGCTTACGAGCGTCCGACGCTGACCCCGATCGGCTCTTTCCGTAAGACCGGCATCGGCTTCAGGGATGGACCGGAGAGGTTCTGGTTCTTCAGGAGGAGGTTCTTCTGATCCGCCCTCCGTTCCCGGGCACTCGGCACGGAATCTGACCGGTCCTGTCCGAGTGCCTGGAAAGAGACAGGCGGCGGTGGCGCTGAGTGCGGCTCCGCCGCCCAGGTCCATGGAGCACCGGGTTGCACGGCGTCGAGGAGAAGCAGGGGCACAGGCATGGTCGGTTTTCCTGATTCCGAGGGGGCACGGGACTGGTTCGTCGTCCTCCCGGACTGTGCTTCGACGGTCCGGATCAGCGCCGCGCTCCGCCGCCGGGCGCTCCAGGAGGTCATCCACCCATCGGGGCGGCCCTGGCTGCTCGGCCGCTGGTCTTCCGGCATCATGACGGTTGGTGAGGCAGGGCAGGTGAAGATCGCGGTCGTAGGTGAACACGCCGTCACCGCCGACCGGCTCACCACAGCGGCCGACCGGACCCACACCGTCGCAGGCCTCGATGAACTGGCCCGCGGCATGGTCGGGAGCGCTCATCTTGTCGCCTCGGTCTCCGGACGTGTGCGGGTACAGGGGGGTGTGAGCGGCGTTCGACGCGTCTTCCACGCCAGGATCGGTGACGCCACGGTGGCCTCGGACCGGGCCGATGTCCTCGCCGGCCTACTCGACGCGGAGGTCGACGAGCAGCGTCTGGCGGTCCGCCTGCTGAATCCTTTCCCCCCGCACCCGCTGGCGGGCGCACCGGTGTGGCGGGGAGTGAGCGCCCTGCAGACCGGCCATTACCTGGCGCTCGACGCGGACGGCCTGGGACGGCCCGTCGCGTGGTGGGCCCCTCCGGAGCCGGTGGTACCGATGGCCGAGGGCGCACCGGCGTTCCGTGATGCGCTGTCGGCCGCGGTGGAGGTCCGGGTCCGGGGCCGGGACCTGGTCAGCTGCGATCTGGGCGGGCTGGACTCGACTTCGGTGTGCGCCCTGGCCGCCCGCGGCGGGGCGAAGGTCGTCGCCTACACGGCCGACGGCCTCGACCCCCTGTGCGACGACGTGACCTGGGCGCGCCGGACCGTTGCCGGACTGCGCCAAGTCGATCACCACATCATCGCCGGAGACCAGTTGCCGATGGTCTACGAGGGCATCAGAGACGCGGACGATCTCTTCGACGAGCCGTGCCCGGCCGCGATGCATCCCAGCCGGTGCCTGGTCATTCCGCGGCTGGCCGCGACACTCGGCTCAACGCTGCACCTGACGGGCTTCGGCGGGGACGAGTTGCTCGCCGGCTCGCCGGCACACCTGCACACGCTGATGCGCGCCCAACCCATGACCGCGATGCGGAACGTACGTGGGTTCGCCGCCCAGGGCCCATGGCTGTACCGGGAAACGCTTCGGCAGCTGTGGGACAACAGCGCCTACCGGGCGTGGCTCACCCGGGCCGGCGACCGGCTCACCGCCGTCCCGCCCCCGTTGGAGACACCCGCGCTGGACTGGGGGACACCGCCGCGGCTGCCCCCGTGGGCGACGCCGGACGCCGTCGAGGCCGTACGAGAGCTGATCCGCTCCACGGCCCGTACCACCGAACCGCTGGCGGAAAGACGAGGACAGCACGTCGAGCTGGAAGCCATGGGCAGTAATTCCCGCATGTTCCGGCAGGTGGGTCAGATGGCCGCCCACGCGGGGCTCACCCTCGCCGCCCCCTACTACGACGACCGCGTGATCGAAGCGGGCCTGGCAGTGCGGCCGCAGGACAGGGTCACTCCCTGGCGGTACAAACCACTCATCGTCGAGGCGATGCGCGGGATCGTTCCCGACGGGAGCCTGACCCGCCGTACCAAGGACGAGGGCTCCTACGAGGCCGAGGTGGGAATGCGGGAGCAACGGGCCGAACTGCTGGCCCTTTGCGAGGACTCCCGGCTGGCCCGGCTGGGCCTGATCGACGCGGACGTGCTGCGCGAGACGTGCAGTCGACCGCTGTCCCCGACCCTGCCGTTCGACGCGCTGTACCAGACCGTGGTGTGCGAGATGTGGCTGCGCACCCTGGAAACCGCCACCACCTATGTTCCGGGCTGATGGAGAGGGCAATGACATTCAAGCTGCGTGAGGGCGTGCTCACGGCGGAGACAGACTACGGAATCGTGCTCCTCGACGAGGCCCACAACCAGTACTGGACGCTCAATCCCAGCGCCGCCATCGCCCTGCGGACCCTGTTGGACGGTGGCACGGAAGCCGACGCCGCACAGACGCTCACCGAGGAGTACACGGTGGACACCGACACTGCGCACCAGGACGTCCGGGACTTGGTCGGCGGACTGAACTCGGCGGGCCTGGCCGAAGGGAACACCGGCGACGGCGCGAAAGCGAGCACCGACCGCCCACCGCTCCGGCCGACGAAGCGCCGAGTGCACGGCCGATGGCCGCACGTACGCGGCCGGCAGCAGAGGAACAGCCGATGACCTCGCCGGAGGCCATCTCCCACGACCCGCACTCGGTGCCCCTGCGGCACCGGATCACGGTCCGGCTTGCCGTGGGCGCCGCGCGGCTCCTGGCCCACCAGCAACCCCGGCACATACGTGCCGTGCTGGAGTTGCTGCGCCGGGGCGCCCGTCCGGCCACCGTCGACCGGACCCGGCACGCGCGGGACTCCGTCGTCGCGGTCAGTCTGGCGTGCGCGGGACGGGAAGGGTGCCTGCCCCGGTCCCTGGCCACGATCCTGCTGTGCCGCCTCCACGGCCAGTGGCCCACCTGGTGCGTGGGCGTACGGCGCCTGGCGCCCTTCGGCGCGCACGCCTGGGTGGAGGCGGAGGGGGTGCCGGTGGGAGAGGAGCACCCGCCCGACTACTTCCGCCCCCTGTTCACCGTGGAGTGCGCACCCGGTTCCTCCAGCCGCGAACCTCGTCCCGTCAGCCGTGAGCCGGCAGTCCATGACGCGCCAAGCGACGGATGAGTGGGGCCGGGCCGGCCCACGGGACGTCCTGCGCCTTGTCCGCGGGCACGGCCGGTGGATCTGCCTCGCCGTGCTGCTGACCCTGTGTGCCTCGGCGCTGAGCCTGGCCCAGCCGCTGATGGTCAAGCGGGTGATCGAGGCGACCACTTCGGGCGGCTCGATCGGGTACGTCCTGGCGCTGCTCGTCGTGGTCTTCCTCGCCCAGGCACTGGTGCAGGGCCTCGCCCAGTTCGTCCTGTCCCGGACGGGAGAGGGGATCGTGCTGGGGGTCCGGCTCGGGCTCATCAGCCATGTGCTGCGGCTGCCCATGGCCGTGTACGACCGCCACCGCATCGGCGATCTGATCTCGCGCACCAGCACCGACAGCACCACCCTGCGGCTGCTCGTCGCCGAGGGCTTCACCGAGGCGGTGACCGGCGCCATCGGGCTGATCGGCGTGGTGGCGCTGATGATCTGGCTCGACTGGCTGATGTTCCTCGTCGTCCTGGGCATGGTGATGATCGCCGCCGTGATCGTCGCCTCCGTGCTGCGCGGCATCGAGGCGGCATCGTTGTCCACCCAGCGCGCGACGGGCACGATGACCGCTGATCTGGAGCGCGCACTCGGGGCCATCCGTACCGTCCGGGCCAACCGCGCCGAGCAGCGCGAGTCCGACCGCATCGCAGGCGGCGCCAGGTCGGCCTACACCGGAAGCGTACGGATGGCGAAGCTGGACGCGATGGTGACACCGGCGATCCAGCTGGCCGTGAAGGGATCGTTCATCGTCGTGCTCCTCATCGGCGGCATGCGGGTCGCCGACCGGCAGGGGTCGATCGCCGACCTCGCCGCCTTCCTGCTGTACATGATCTATCTGGTGGAGCCGATCGGCACGCTGTTCCAGTCCCTCAGCACCATGGAGCAGGGCATGGGCGCGTACCGCAGGGTCACGGAAGTAATGACGCTGCCCACCGAGCAGGACACCGTGCCCCGGCCCGTGACTCCGGCGACGTACCGGGCGCGCAGCGACGGAGGACGGCCGCGAGCACCCGTGCTGGAATTCCGGGACGTGTGGTTCGGCTACGCAACGCGGCGCCCCGTCCTGCGCGGCGTGACCTTCGAAGTACCGGAGCACTCCCATGTCGCCCTGATCGGCAACTCGGGGGTCGGAAAGTCCACCGTCTTCGCATTGATCGAGCGGTTCTACGACCCGGATCGCGGCCGGATCCTCTTCGACGACCGTGACATAGGGACGCTCGGCCGGGCCGACCACCGGGCCCGGGTCGGCCTGGTGGAGCAGCATGCCCCGGTGCTGTACGGCACGCTGCGGGAGAACCTGACCTACGCCGTCCCGGACGCCGGACAGGACGAGCTGGACCGGGTGGTCGAGCTGGCGCACCTCACCGACCTGGTCGACCGTCTCCCGCAGGGCCTGGAATCCGACGCCGGGGAGCACGGCATGGCGCTCTCCGGTGGCGAGCGCCAGCGGATCGCGATCGCCCGTGCCCTGCTGACCCGGCCACGCCTGCTGCTGCTGGACGAGCCGACCGCTCATCTGGACGCGGTCAGCGAAGCGGCGCTCCGCAGGTCGATCCGGGAGACCTCGCAGGAGTGCACGCTGCTGGTGATCGCCCACCGCATGTCGACCATCCGCGCCGCGGACCGGATCGTCGTGCTCGACGAGGGCCGCGTGGTCGCCACGGGCACCCATGATGAACTGCTCGGTGGCAGCGAGCAGTACCGCCTGCTCTCACGCGCCCAGGAAACGGACATCCTTTCCGGTTAGCCGGTGGCCAGGCAGATGACCGGCCGGCGCCTCAGCAGGACATCCTCCGGCGCGAAGAGCAGGCTTCCGTCCAGCCTGATGCCTGTCATCAGCCCAGCACTCCGTCCGGCGTTCACTGGTTTCGTGATCGAGTCGGTGGTGCACGGCGGCTCAAGGTGGATTCGCCGCGACCGCCTCCGCAGCCGCACGTCCCTCCGCGAGGGCGTGCGCGATGCGGCGCGGTACGACGCAGTCGCCGATCGCGCGGACGGTCTGGCCGTCGGCCGCGGTGAAGTCCGGGCGTCGCGGGCGGCGTTCGCCGACGGTCACCAGGATGTCGGCGGCGAGGGTCGTCTCGTGGCCGTCCATGACGTTGCGCAGGCGCAGTTCGCCGGCCGTCGTGGCCGTCACAGTGTTCATCACGGCGATGCGGAGCGGCGCGCCGGTGAGGCGGTTCATCAGCTGGGTGCGGTTCTCCGGTGACAGGCCCGTCGCGAACCCGGTGCCGGGGGTGATGACAGTGACCTCGCGAGCACCCGCCGCCAGCGCGCTCTCGACGGCGCTGATGCCCTGCCACCAGCCGAAGCCGTCATCCAGGACTGCCACCCTTGGCGCACGCGGCACGATGTCGTCGTACTGGTCGAGGAAGAACGTGCTGGTGAGCGTGCGCAGCTCGCCCGGCACGGGGACGACCATCTCCTCGGCGCCGGTGGCGAGCACGAGTTGGGCGTACTCGGCCAGTTCGGCGGAGGTCACGGACGTACCGAGCCGCACGCGCACACCGAGGTCGGCGAGCTGGTCGCGCTGGTAGGCGACGAGCTTCTGCCAGCCGGAGCGGTGCGCGGCCAGGGCAGCGAGACGCGCCTGGCCGCCGGCCTCCCGGGCACGGTCGTAGACGAAGACCTCGGCGCCGGTACGGGCGAGGGCCATGGCGCACTCCATGCCCGCGGGTCCCGCGCCGAGAACGGCGACCGATCCGGTGCGGGACCCGCGCCGGGTCAGCAACAGCGGCACTGCCGGGCGGGACGCGGTGCCCGGCGGGCCGAGCTCCGGGTTCACCGAGCACGATCCGGTGGGCTCGAAGGTCCGGCAGCCCTCGTTGCAGCCCGTGCAGGGGCGTACGGAGCGCTCATCGCCCGCGATCACCTTGCGGGCGAAGTCCGGGTCCGCCATGAAGGGCCGTGCCATGCCCACCAGATCGGCCCCCGAGCACAGTGCCCGCTCGATGTCGGCCACCGACCGGAACCCCTGGCTGATCAGCAACGGCACCGCCACCGCCGTACGCAGCCGGGCCACCGACTCCAGCAGGGGCGGGCTGGTGGTGGCCATGCCGGGGACGTAGGTGTTGCGGGCGCCGGTGGTGACGTTGGCGTAGGTGAAGGGCGATGCCTCGTGCAGGCGCGGAAGCAGCTCGGTCAGGTCGTCCAGGCCGAGCCCGGAGTTGTCGCCGGGTTCCACCGACACCCGTACGCCGATGGGGAGTCGGCCGATCTCGGTGCGGATGGCGTCGATCACCTGGGCGAGCAGCGCGATCCGGTCGCCGTACTCGTCGTCGCGGGTGTTGTTGACGCGGGAGAGGAACTGGGCGAGCAAGTAGCCGTGGCCCGCGTGCAGTTCGACACCGTGAAAGCCGGCCCGCACACTGTTCGCCGCCGAGACGCGGAAGGCGTCGACGACTCGGCGCACTTCGTCCGTGCTCAGCGGGTGGGGTGCGGTCGCCTCACGGGGGGAACGGACGGCGGCGGCGGAGACCGGCGGGTAGTAGGTGCCCGCGCCGAGGGTCTCGCGGCCGAGGTGGACGAGCTGTGCGATGGCGACGGCGCCGCCGTCGGTGATGGTCTCGGCCCGGCGGCGTACGGCGTCCTTGATCTCGGGGCGCCATGCCTCGGTCAGGTAGCGCTGCGGCAGGGTCGACTCGGGGGCCACGGCGGTGCCCCCGGTGATCACCATCCCGGCGCCGCCCCGCGCCAGTCGCCGCCAGTAGGACGCGTCGGCGTCGGTGGGGGCGCCGTCGGCGACGGCGGCGATGGCGTGGGCGGTGGCGACCAGGCGGTTGCGGAGGGTGAGATCACCGAGGGTCAACGGCGTGGCGAGGGTGAGGGCAGTGCTTCGCGTCATGGGGCTCTCCGGGCCCCGTCAGGCCGCGGGTCGCGTGGTGAGGCCGACGAGTTCGGCAAGCCGGGTGCGGTGCTGGTCCGCGGTGCCGAACAGCACCTCGCTGCTGCGTGCCCTGCGCACGTACAGGTGTGCCGGGTGCTCCCAGGTGAAGCCGATCCCTCCATGCAGCTGGACGTATTCGGCCGTGGCCAGGCGGTAGGTCTCGGAGCAGACGGTGGCGGCGGCGCTCGCGGCCACCGGCAGTTGCGGTGACGCGAGGGACACGCAGGCGGTCGCGTACGCGGATGCCGAGCGTGCTGCTTCCAGGGCGACCAGCACGTCGGCCAGCCGGTGCTTGACCGCCTGGAAGGAACCGATGGGGCGCCCGAACTGCTCGCGCTGGGCGACGAATTGAACGGTGGCGTCCAGCGCGTGGCCGCTGCCGCCGACCTGCTCGGCGGCGAGCGCGGCCCGCCCGGCGTCGAGTGCCGCCGTCACCTCACCCGACTCGCCCACGGGTGTGGCCGGTGCGCCACGGAACTCCACCAGCGCCTGACGGCGCGTCTCGTCCAGGACACGGCGAGGTGTCCGCGGGCAGGTGTCCTCGGCCGGCTCGCAGGCGAACAGCCGGGTGCCCTCGGGGGTTTGGGCCCGGACCACGATCAGGTCCGCGCCGGCTCCGTCCAGTACGAAGTCGGCCGCCCCGCGCAGCACCCACCCCGGCCCGCTCCGCTCCGCGCCGACGCCGGGCTCGGCCTCGTCGAACCCGGCCACCGTGGCGGTGAGCGTGCCGTCCGCGATCCGCGGCAGATAGCGCGCGCACGCCTGCTGGTCCCCGCTGTTCAGCAGGGCGTGCGCGGCGAGGACCACCGTGGGGAGCAGCGGCGCGCAGTACAGCGCACGCCCTGATTCCTCCAGTGCCACGGCCAGTTCGGCGAAGGTGAAGCCGGACCCGCCGAACTCCTCGGGAATCGCCAGGCCATGCACCCCGATCTCGCCCGCGAGCCGCGCCCACAGCGTCTCGTCGTGTCCGCGCGGGGTCGCCAGGTGCTTGCGGACGTCCTCGGGACCACTCTCCTCCGTGAAGAAGTCCCGCAGGACCGTGCGCAGTTCCCGCTGTTCCTCGGTCTCGGACAGCAGCTGAGGGTCGATGTCGGGGTGACGGTGGTGCATGGGGTCTCCATCGTGCTCGGGTGGCGGAGAGGGGGTGGGCAACTGGACGATGACTGAGGTCAGTTGGCGGAGCCACGCGTCCCGGGTCCGGTTCCGTGCGGAACGTTCCTGGTGACCGACTCGGGAAGCTCTTGGCTCGGGTCGATCGAGATCGTCTTCGTCTGCAGGTACTCCTCCACGGCGTAGGGACCGTGCTCGCGGCCGATCCCCGACTTCTTGAATCCGCCGAACGGCGAGCCCAGGTCGGCTGCGAACGTGTTGACCGAGAACGTGCCGGTGCGCACGCGTCGGGCGACCTCGAAGCCGTGTGCCGCGTCCGCCGTGAACACGGATCCCGCCAGCCCCAGGTCACTGTCGTTGGCGATACGGATGGCGTCGTCCTCACCTCGGTGCGGGATGAGCGAGGCGACGGGCCCGAAGATCTCCTCTCTGGAGACCCTCATGTCGTTGTGGGCGTCCGTGACGAGTGTCGGCTCGTAGTACCAGCCGCGCTCCAGGTGCGACGGGCGGCGGCCACCGTAGGCGATCGTCGCGCCCTCCTTGCGTGCCACATCCACGTAGTACTCGACGCGTTCCCGCTGGCGGGAGGTGACCAGCGGTCCGACCACGGTGTCGGCTTCCATGGGGTCGCCGACCTTGAGCGACGCGAAGCCGTCGGCCAGGGCCTCCGCATAGGCGCGGTACTGGGACTCGGGGACCAGGAGTCGCGACAGGGCGACGCAGCTCTGGCCCGCGTTGGTGCCGGCGGTGGCCCCGACGAGGGTGGGCAGCACGTCCTCCAGCTTCGCGTCCTCGAGCACGATGGCCGCGGACTTGCCACCGAGCTCCAGCACGCACGGCCGGACGAGCTCTCCGCAGGCCGCGGCGATCTTGGCGCCGACCTCGGCCGAGCCGGTGAAGCTGACCATGTCCACACCGGGGTGACGCACCAGGTACTCGGACTCCGGGGCACGCGCCGCCACGATGTTCAGGACACCGGGCGGCAGGCCGATCTCCTCACAGATCTCACCGATCACGAAGATCGCCAGCGGGTTGGGTTCGGTGACCTTGACGATGACGGTGCAGCCCGCGACCATCGCCGGCCCGGCCTTCTGGCCGATCGCCGGGAGCGCGAAGTTGTACGCCGGGAAGCTGGCGACCACGCCGACGGGCTCCTTGACGACCAGGCTGGCGCCCGCCATGGGGATGATGCTGCCTCCTGCCGACTTACCGGCGAGCGAGGAGAGGTCGCTGATGCGCACCTCGGCGGTCTGCAGGCTTCGTCCGATCTCGGCGGCGTAGTTGAAGCTCATGACGGGCGACACCGCCTGGTAGACCTGCGACAGGAACAGCGTGCAGCCGAGTTCTTCGGTGATCAGCTCGGCGAGCTCGGTCTGCCGCCTCTCGATCCCGTCGGCCAGGCGCGAGAGATAGCCCGCTCGCTCCGCGGGGGTGAGCCGGGGCCACTCCCCTTCGTCGAACGCGCGCCGGGCCGCGGCGACCGCGGCGTCGATGTCCTCCTTCGAGGCGGCCGGGACGCTCCCGATGCGCTGCTCCGACCTCGGGGAGATCACGTCGAAGTGGTCCGTGCCCGAGGCCGCTCTCCACGCCCCGTCGATGAAGAAGGCCTTGTGATCGATCGTTGTCATTGGAGTCCCTTCGTGGATACCCCCGGCTTCAACTGGGGGAGAAAACGAAATCCCTGGGGATCAGAGCAAGGAGCTGACCGGCAGGTTTGGTCTCTACCTGCGGTCTGGCTAGTTTGTGGGCGTGGCGGCGAACCTTACGAAGCGGGCGTTCAAGTACCGCTTCTATCCGAGTGATGCGCAGGCAGCAGAGCTGTCGCGCACCTTCGGGTGCGTGCGGAAGGTCTACAACCTGGCACTCGCCGCCCGTACTCAGGCGTGGGCGCGGCAGGAACGGGTCAACTACAACCAGACCTCGGCGATGCTGACCGCGTGGAAGAAGACCGAGGAGCTGGCGTTTCTCAATGACGTGTCGTCGGTGCCGCTGCAGCAGACGCTGCGGCACCTGCAGAGTGCGTTCACCCACTTCTTCGCCAAGCGAGCCAGGCACCCGCGCTTCAAGTCGCGCAAGAAGTCTCGGAAGTCGGCGGAGTACACCGCCAGCGGGTTCCGCTTCCGCGACGGCCGGCTGACCCTGGCAAAGATGGCGGACCCGCTGGACATCGTGTGGTCCCGGCCGCTGCCCCAGGGAGTCAAACCGTCCACAGTGACCGTGTCGCAGGACTCGGCCGGACGCTGGTTCGTCTCGATGCTGTGCGAGGACCCCAGTGTCAAACCGCTTCCCGCCACGGATGCGGCGCTCGGCATCGATGTCGGCCTGGACCACCTCCTGACCCTCTCCACCGGGGAGAAGATCGCCAACCCCCGGCACGAACGCCGCGATCGGGCCCGAATCGCCAAGGCCCAGCGGGAGTTGTCCCGCAAGGCTCCGGGTGACGGCGCGAACCGGGCAAGAGCCCGGCGCAAGATCGCGAAGGTCCACGCGAGGATCGCCGACCGGCGCCGGGACCTGCTCCACAAGCTGACCACTCGACTCGTGCGTGAGAACCAAACGCTCGTGATCGAGGACCTGACCGTGCGCAACATGGTCAAGAACCACAGGCTCGCCCGGGCCATCTCGGACGCAAGCTGGAGCGAGTTCCGCTCCATGCTGGAGTACAAGGCCGCCTGGTACGGGCGAGAAGTGATCGCGGTGGACCGCTTCTTCCCCTCCTCCAGGCTGTGCTCCGACTGCGGCACTGTGCGGGAGAAGATGCCGCTCAGTGTCCGTAAGTGGACGTGCCTGTGTGGTGCGGCCCATGACCGGGACGTGAACGCGGCGAAGAACCTTCTGGCCGCCGGGCTGGCGGCGTCTGTCTGTGGAGCTGGTGTAAGACCTCAACGGAGTTCTCCGGGCGGGCAGTCGGCGATGAAGCAGAAAACCTCACGGCGCGAGCCGTAGGAAACCTCCTCGTTCACGAGGCGGAGGAAGTCAACTTTGGCTCCTGCGAGGTGAGATGGATGATGGTCGTGATGTGCTCCAACAGCATGGCCAAGTGCAATGCGTTGGTTCGGTGGCGGTGTCCGCGGCCGTGAGGCCGAAGACGAGGGCCGCGGCGAGGCCGCCCGCGTACGCGCGGTGCCACAGGCCGCCGGTGTCCGATCCGGCGGCGAGGAGTCCCGGGATCGGCCGGCCGTCTTCGCCGAGCACGCGGGCCTGGTCGTCGATGCACAGGCCGTGGAAGGGGAAGGTGATGGCGGGCGCCGTCTCGATGACGTAGTACGGCGGTTCGTCCATTGGCAGGGGGTCCAGTTCCCGGCCGGGCGAGGGCGCCGATCCTGCCGAGGCGTGCTCGTTGAACAGCTTGACGGCGTCGCGGACGGTCTCGCCGTGGTAGCCCCATTCCTCGGGCAGGTAGGCCAGTTCGTCGAGGTCCTCGGCGAGTCCGACACGGCCGCCGCGCTTGCTCGCGAGGGCGAACTTGTCGACGGCGACGGCACCCTCGACGTACGAGCCGGTGATCCAGTCGCGGAAGACGCGGGCGTCGGCGATCAGGAGGCCGCGGCTTTCGGGCTGGTCGAGCAGTGCCATGGCCGTGAGGTGGTCGCCCAGCGTCTCGTCGACGAACCGCTCGCCCCGCAGATTGAGGAGCAGGGCGTGCTCGCTGTAGTAGAGCGACATGTCGACGAAGTCGGCCGGGTCGGCGAACGGGATGCCGCTGGGAATGAGGTGACCGTAGAAGCCGGCGTCGTCGTGACCGGTCGCCGCGCCGGCCCGGGTGGCCAGCCGGTAACCGCCGCCGCGGCTGTGCGGATTGGAACGGAGCTGCATCCTGTCGGCGTGGGGGTGCACGTGCGCGGTACGGAGGGCGAGGTCGCCCTGGAAACCGCCGGTCGCGACGAGTGTGGTGCGGGCGCGCACATGGCTGCGGGTGCCGTCGGCCGCTCTCAGGTCGGCTCCGACCACGGCTCCCCGCTCGACCACCAGCCGTTCGGTGTCGGTCTCCAGCAACAGTTCGCCGCCGCCTTCGACGATCAGTCGCCGGCAGGTGTCGATGTAGTGGTTGGTGTCGAACTGGTGCCCGCGGCCGAAGCTGAGAACGCGTTGTGCGTCCTTGGCCTCCACGCCGACGGAGTGGATCCAGGAGATGCCGTCGGCGAAGCGGTCGACCAACGCGCGCTTCAACTCGCGGTCTCCGCGCGGATTGTGCTGGTCCATGACCTCGTGGCTGGGGGCGGTCCACGCGTAGCCGGCGAAGCGTGCCGAGCCGCCGACATCCGCGCCGATCTCGACGATCGTGACGGACAGGCCGCTTCGGACGGCACGGGCGCCGGCGGTCAGCCCCGCCATTCCCGCACCGATGATCAGCAGATCCACGTCGTCTGTGCGCACGCCACTCTCCTCAGGGGCAAAGGGAAACCTCGCTACGGGATCCGGGCTGTGTCAGCCCTGTGGGACAGGTACGGCGGCATCGTCCTCCCCGTCGAAGTAGGCCTGTTCGGCGCGGGTGAGGAAGGTCGGGTCGGCGGGTTCGCCACGGACCGCGATGCCGCCCTCGTGCAGCACGACGACCTCGTGGCAGGCGGACGCGGCGCGGCCGAGGGACTGCTCCAGCAGGACGATCGTCATGCCCTCGCGGGCGAGGCGGCCGATACGGGCGTACACCTCGTCGGTCATCGCGGGGGACAGTCCGAGCGCCGGTTCGTCGACGATCAGCAGGTCCGGCTGTGCCATCAGGGCGCGGGCGATCGCCAGGACCTGCTGCTCGCCTCCGGAGAGCCCGGCGGCAGGGATCCCCATGCGTTCGCGCAGTCGTGGTGGCAGCCACTGCGTGGTCTCCGCGAGCCGCGCTCGCAGCTCGGCCCCGCGGATGCCGGCGGCGTAGGCGGCGACCTCCAGGTTCTCGCGCAGGGACAGTGTCTTGAAGAGGGCGCGGCCTTCGGGCACCAGCGCGGTGCGCAGGTC
>NZ_JAVREZ010000025.1:0-139020 GCF_031845645.1 Streptomyces doebereineriae | reverse complement strand
CCCCCCCCCCCCCCCCGGCGCCTGTCGCGCTGCCCGTCACCGGGGCCCGGCGAGCCACTACCATCGGCCAGCATCGGCGGGCATTCGCCCGACCCCCAGGCCAGGGAGCGAATCGTGCTGATCACCCACGACACCCGGTGCGCCCTCGACACCGTGGTCGATCTGGTGAACACCGCACCGGAGGACGACGCGGCGCCGGACGGACTGTCGGATGTCGCGGCGCTCGAGGATTTCGTACGAAACCACGAGATCAGTGGTGTTGGGGTGCTCTCGGAGTTCGATCTGTCCGCCGTCCGCAAGATCCGCGGCCGGTTCGCCTCGGTCTTCGCCGCCCCGGACGCCCGGGCCGCCGCCGCGCTGATCAACGATCTGGTCGCCGCCGCGGGCACCACTCCCCAGCTCACGGATCACGACGGCTACGACTGGCATGTGCACTACTTCGCGCCGGGCGCCTCCGTCGCCGACCACCTGGCGGCCGACTGCGGGATGGCCCTGGCGTTCTTCGTGGTGGCCGGCGAGCAGGAGCGGCTGCGGCGCTGCGAGGCGCCCGACTGCCGACGGGCCTTCGTCGACCTGTCCCGCAACCGCTCGCGGCGCTACTGCGACAGCCGGACCTGCGGAAACCGTCTGCATGTGGCCGCGTACCGGGCGCGGCGCAAGGAGGCCGCGGGCTGAGGTCCCGACGGCGGGGCCGGGCCCTGGCGGTGTGGACGACGTGGTCCCCGGCGGGTGGCGCCGGGGACCCACGGGTACGGCTCAGAGCAGCAGCAGGTCGTGCAGCGCAGCCATGAGCAGCAGACACCCGATCACCGCAAGGAAGATCATCAGCGGTGGCTGGGAAAGGGCGAAAAGGCATCCACGCGGCTCGTCCTGCGGCGGCGCGGTGTCGCTCTGTTCGGTGTCCAGCATCTCGCGGCGATGATGGCGCAGTCGGCGCCCCCAGCGCGATCAACACGCTCGGAATGGGCGGGAGTTCGCCGGATTCCGTTAAGTCCGTTTCGAGTCGTGATCGCTTAGGGACGGGTGCGGACCCCACTGCGAACGTTTCAGTTCACCACGCGACCGTCATATGCCGTGCTTCTTCAGGATGGCCTCGATGTCACTGAAGTCGTCCGCGGTGGACCCGGTGGCCCGGGGCTTGTCCGCGGGGCGGGTGGCCGGCGTGCGGACGGCCGGGCCGAGCGAGGGTGCCGAGGCCGCGGGAGCCACCGCCTCCTGCTGGGTGCCGCGGGCCGCCTTGCGCTCCTTGCGGGTGCCGCCGCGGCGGCGCTCCACCGCGCGCGTGGTCGAGAACAGCACCCACGACACACCGAGCACGACGAAGCCGGCCCAGGCCGTCGGACTGAAGGCGGTGTCCGCGATCCATTCGACGACGCCGGTCATCACCAGGCCGAGCGGAAGCAGGGAGTAGGCGGCGATACGGGTGGCCGCGAGGAAACGCTTCCGGTACGCGGTGACCGCCGCGATGCCCAGGCCGGCCGCGGCGACGGCGGAACAGACGGTCTCGGCAATCATCCGGTCCTCCAGGCGGTGCTCGATCGGCAACGTGCCGCTTCGTCCCTATCCATCCTGCACCTCCCGACCCCTGCCGGGCCATGCCCCGGCAGGACATCAGGGACATCTCCGGGTCACCTCCTCCCGAGGTGCCGGTCGGGCTCGTACCGACGAGGCAGGCGGATGCCGTCGTGGACGACCGGGGTCGATTCGGAAGGATGGCCCGGAACTGGGAGACTGGGCCCATGAGCGACCCCTCCCCCGTCCGTCCGGCCGTGCCCGTTCTCGATGTCTGGTGCGAGCTGCAGTGCCCGGACTGCCGTGGCGCGCTGGACGACGTCCGGGCCCTGCGTGCCCGTTACGGCGACCGTCTGGAGCTGCGGCTGCGGCACTTCCCGCTGGAGAAGCACAAGCATGCCTTCGCCGCCGCGCAGGCCGCCGAAGAGGCGCTGGAGCAGGGCAGGGGCTGGGAGTTCGTCGAGGCCGTGCTGGGGCGGGTGGAGGAGCTGGACCGTGCGGGAGAACCCTTCCTGGTCGAGGTCGCCCGTGAACTGGGGCTCGACGCCGAGGAGTTCGACACCGCGCTGATCGACGGCCGGCACATCCTGATCGTGGACGCCGACCAGGCCGAGGGCAAGGCGATCGGCGTGAGCGGGACCCCGACGTACGTCATCGACGGCGAGCGTCTCGACGGCGGCAAGAGCCAGGACGGGCTGCGCGAGCGGATCGAACAGATCGCTGACCGGCTGCTGGCCGGGCAGGAGTGAGCCGGCCTCAGAGCAGGCTCTTGTACATCGAGTAACCCACCGTCTCGTAGCCCATCGACTCGTACAGCCGCTCTGCCGGTGTATTGCCCGCGAAGACGTTGAGGCCCAGGACCCGTCTGCCGGAGGCGATCGTCTGGGCCTCGGCGAGCAGCATCAGCGAACGGCCGTGCCCGCGGCCGCGGAAGGCCTCCTCGGTCTCGACGTCGTAGACGAACGCCTTGTCGCCGATGAACTCCACCCACAGGATGCCGACCCGGACCCCGTCGTGCTCCAGCACGCTGAACAGCGCGCTCCCGGTCGCGAGGCCGCGCTCCGTCAACCGTTCGTTGTCCCTCTCCGACCTCGCCCTCGCCTCGGTCTCGGGCACCCCGCGGTCGGCCCAGTCCCGGGTGTACTCAGCGATGCCGCGCTCCGCCCACGGCCCGAACTCGGCCTCCGTCATGGGTCTGCCGCGACTGCCCGCGGGCAGTTCGGGCGCGGCGGCGGCGAGCCGCTTCTCCATACCGCGGTTGCGATGGACGTATCCGAGCATGGTGGCGAGCCGCAGCGCGGGCTCGGCGTCGGCGGGGACCCTGATCTCCAGCTGCCCGCAGCCCCAGCCCCGCGCCACCTCCTCGGCGGCGAGCGCGGCGACCGTGCCCCGGCCGCGCCTGCGGTCCGGTTCCTCGATCCGCAGATCGCGGATCTGGGCCACGGCCTGCCCGAAGGAGGGATGGGTCGCGAGGTGTATCGCCCCGACGGGACGGCTGTTCACGCACACCGTGTAGTGGCGGGACAGCGCCCCGTCGGAACCGCGCTGGAGCGGCTCGGTCGGCCGCAGGGTGGTGGTCATCACCGGAGTTCTACCCGCTGCCGCGCGCCAGGTCAGCCCAATATCCCCGGCTTTACGGATCGAGGTCGTGCCCGGCCCGCTCCTCGAAGATCCGCATGGCCTTCGCGGTCACCGGGCCGGGCGCGCCCGGCAGTTCGCGCGCGTCGACGCGATGGACGGCCTGGACGTCCCGCAGAGTCGAGGTGAGGAAGACCTCGTCGGCCCGCTCCAGGACGTCGAGCGGCAGGTCGGTCTCCTTGGCTCCGGTCCATTGCACGGTCAACGCGCGCGTGATGCCCGCGAGGCAGCCGGAGGCGAGCGGCGGAGTGTGGATGTCGCCGTCGAGCACGACGAAGACGTTCGACCCGGTGCCCTCGCAGAGCTGTCCGACCGTGTTGGCGAACAGCGCCTCGGAAGCTCCGTCCGCACGCGCGCGCGCGAGCGCGACGACGTTCTCGGCGTACGAGGTGGTCTTGAGTCCGGTGAGAGCGCCGCGCTCGTTACGGGTCCACGGGACGGTGATCACGGCCGTGGAGTCGGGTCGCGGGGCGGACTCGCCGAGGGCGACCACCAGGGTCGGCCCGTGCTCTCCCCGGTCGGAGCCAAGAGGGCCCCGGCCGCCGGTGTACGTGATGCGCAGCCGCCCGAGCGGCACGGGATTCGCTTCGATCACGGCGGCGCAGGCGCGGCGGATCTCGTCGTGATCGGGATCGGGCAGCCCCAGGCCCCGCGCCGACAGCGTCAGCCGGTCGAGATGCCTGGTGAGGGCGAAGGGGCGGCCGTCCACCGTCTTCAGCGTCTCGAAGATGCCGTCGCCCACGGTCAGCCCGTGGTCGAAGACGGAGACGCGGGCGGTCTCGGTGTCCTGCAGCCCGCCGTCGAGCCAGATCTTCACGTAAGGGTCCCTCCACTCACCTCGTACGTCCCCGACGCTATCGCGAGCAGCCGGGACGCCTTCAGCTCGGTCTCCCGCCACTCCCCCGCGGGGTCGGACCCCCAGGTGATACCGGCGCCGGTCCCGAAGCGCAGCACTCCTTCGGCCCGGTCGATCCAGAAGGTACGGATGCCGACGGCCAGCTCCCCGGTACCGCGGTCGGCGTCGACCCAGCCGATGCCTCCGCAGTACGGTCCCCGGGGCGCGGTCTCCAGGGCGTCGATGATCCGCAGGGCGCTGGACTTGGGTGCGCCGGTGACCGAGCCGGGCGGGAAGGCGGCGTCGAGCAGCTCGGCCCAGCCGGCGTCCTCGCACAGCTCGCCCCGCACGGTCGACACGAGGTGGACGAGGCCGGGGTGCTTCTCCACGGCGCACAGGTCGGGAACGGTGACGCTGCCCGTGGCGCAGACCCGCCCCAGGTCATTGCGGACCAGGTCCACGATCATCACGTTCTCGGCGTAGTCCTTGGCCAGCAGGTCGTCCTCGGTCCGCCCGGTCCCCTTGATCGGCCCCGACTCCACGATCCGGCCCTCCCGTCGCAGGAACAGCTCGGGGGAGGCGGTGGCGATCTCGACCCCGTGCCCGGGCAACCGGATCGTTCCTGCATAGGGCGCCGGGTTGCCGCGGGCCAGCAGCGCGGTCAGCGCGTCCACGTCGGCGCCGGGTGCGAGGGGCGCGGTCAGCACACGGCAGAGGTTGGCCTGGTAGACCTCGCCGGTGGCGATGTGCGCGCGGATCCGCCGTACACCCTCCGTGTACGCGGCGCGGTCAAGTGATGACGTCCAGTCACCGGCCGGGGGCCCTGGCCACGCTCCGGGCAGCGGCGCGGGCACCGGCTCCTGACGTACGTCGGCGAAGCGGGCGCAGGTCAGACCGCCCTCGAATTCCGCGGCGACGGCCCAGAAGCCGGTGGAGTCCAGAGCCGCGGGATCGCTGGTGACATCGAGGAGACCGGTGGCGACGCGGTCGCCGAAACGGGCGAGAGGAGCGAGGTCGAGCACACTGTCGAGTCTATGGCGGGGTGTCCTGCGGGTGACCTGGCCATGTCCCTCAGGCCGCCCTGACCACGTACGTCGACATGCGCACCGCAGCACGCTGCGCAAACGCGTTTTTGTACTGGCCCCGGAATCCGCTAGAGTTCAACTCGTCGCCGGGCCGCGAGAGCGGAACGAAACGACAAGCGGACGTAGCTCAGTTGGTAGAGCGCAACCTTGCCAAGGTTGAGGTCGCGAGTTCGAGCCTCGTCGTCCGCTCGATGGAAACAGGGGATCTTCCCGAGCCCCTGCACTCCTGGTGGAGTGGCCGAGAGGCGAGGCAACGGCCTGCAAAGCCGTCTACACGGGTTCAAATCCCGTCTCCACCTCCAAGGACGATTAGCTCAGCGGGAGAGCGCTTCCCTGACACGGAAGAGGTCACTGGTTCAATCCCAGTATCGTCCACTGGATCTTCGGCAGATCATCGAAGGTCTGACCCGCGCGATTAGCTCAGCGGGAGAGCGCTTCCCTGACACGGAAGAGGTCACTGGTTCAATCCCAGTATCGCGCACGCAGTGTTCACGATCTTGATCGTGGGTTCCCGCGCGATTAGCTCAGCGGGAGAGCGCTTCCCTGACACGGAAGAGGTCACTGGTTCAATCCCAGTATCGCGCACGCACCGAAGCCCCCGGCCCTGCGGCCGGGGGCTTCCTCGTTGCTCGGTCAGCTGGAGAACAGCATGTGGCCGAAGCCGCGGTTGCGGTGGTGCCCGCCGTGACCGCCGTGGCCGCCGTAGTGACCACCTCCGTGCTGCGGCGCGCCCCAGGCCGGTGCGCCGGGCGCGGCGGGGTACTGGGGAGCGGCCGGGGGCGGTGGAACGGCGGGGCCGCCGCCCCACTGGGACTCCATGCGGGTCAGCGACTCCAGCTCGCCGTAGTCGAGAAAGATCCCGCGGCAGCCGCTGCACTGCTCGATCTGGACACCGTTGCGGTTGTAGGTGTGCATCGGTGCGTGACACTTCGGACACTGCATCGTCGGCTCAACTCCTCGCCCGTTGGTCCTGCTTCGCGTTACGCCAGGACAGACTCCGTCCGGCCCTGGTCGGTTGCACCCTACTTCGCGAAACCGCCCGCCAACTGCGGCGGGGCAGAACCCATTCGGTCACAGGCGTCGACGACCGCCTGCTCCACGTCGTCCAGCGCACGGTCCGCCTCAGCCGCCTTGACGATCGCCCGGGCCGCCGTCTGCACGGTGAGGGCGCGGGCGGCGACGTCCAGGGCCGGCCAGGGGTCGCCGTCGGCGGGAACCGCGGGGCCTCCTGCCGCTCGGTAGGCGCCTAGGAAGCGGGACCAGTCGTCGGGCGACAGCAGGCCGCAGGCGTACCAGGCGGCTGGACGGGCGAGGTCCCAGGCGGGTTCCCCTACGCCGAGATCGTCGACGTCGATGAGGTGCCAGGGGCCGTCGGGGGCGGGGTGGCGGACGAGTTGACCGAGGTGGAGGTCACCGTGGCAGAGGGTCGTCGTGTCGGCCATGGGCGTCTCGGCGCGGGCCCAGGCCGGGAGGGTGCGCCAGGCGCGGAGGACCGGCACGGCGTGCCTTTGGCGGGTGGTTGCGAGGAGGCGGGCAACGGCGAGGGCTGCTTTGACGGGGCCGCGCATGGGGGGCAGGCCGGGCGGGGCGGGGGTGCGGTGGAGGCGGGCGAGGAGGGTGGCGGCGGCTTCCCAGGGGGCGGCGTCGGGGTTCTCGGGGTCCACGGGTTCGCCGTACGGCCAGAAGGTGACGAGTCTTCCGTGCAGGTCGACGGGGGTCCTGCCGAGTGGGGGCAGGAGGATGCCGGGGAGGTGGGCGGCCATGGCGAGGCGGGGGGTCAGGTCGGCGGGGGCGGTGTCGGGGGCGTGGGCCTTCGCGACGGTGTCCGCGTGCCGGACGACTGTGGCGTCGGGGCGGTCGGCGAGGGTGGTCGCTCCGCAGGGGCACGCCGACTGCTCGCGGGAGTGAGCCTCTGTTCTCGCTCTGAGGGTGAGCTCGGTGAGCAGGGGGTGGGTGGTCACGGGGCTCCCTGGGCGGCGGGCTGGTCTGTTCGCGAGCGTAGCCGCTGCGCTGGGCTTGACCTGGGCGCCTACCGGTGCCGGGTCTGGTTGCCGGGCGGCTGCGGGTGCGTTGTGGCTGGTCGCGCAGTTCCCCGCGCCCCTGGGGAGTTGCAGTCACCCGCGCCACGACGGACCGTTCGCCACCCGGGCGAACTGCCCTCCGGCCGTTCGCCAGCCCGGCGCAGTGCCGTCCGGTCGTCGGAGGGCAAAGCAATGCCGGCGCAGCTCCCCAGCTGCGCCGGCATTTTGCCGTCCGCCGCACCCCCGTCCCCACGGGGTTTCATGGGTTGATGTCCCCGCCCGGACCGCTCTTCCGGGCCTGGGGTCGCCGCTCAGCGCCCCAGCATCACTCCCACGGACGACGCCTGTGTGGTCACTGTCTCCCAGCCGTCGAAGACGACGAGGAGCAGGACCGCCAGAGGAAGGGCCATGAGCGTCGCCACCAGCGGGTGACGGCGGCCCGTACGGCGGGGTTTGGATGTGCGGGACAGTGTCCGCGGTGCCGTAAGAGCCATGGTCCCTCTCCTGACCGTTCTGTTGTCGTTGGCAGCGGCGGGTGTCTGACCTCGGGGGACGAGTGCTGCACCCGCCGCTTGACCTCAAATCTAGGCGTCAGGGACTCTCCGCACGTCATGCCCTCGTACCGATTGCCGGGCCTCCCCGAGGATGAGCCATGACCAGCGGAGTACTCCCATGGGTGGAGACGGGGACCTAGGTCTCCGGGTCTTCCCGGAGGGGTCGTCCGGTCTGCCCGGCTTTCTCCGAGCTGTCCTCACGCGGCACCGGCTGCTCCACCAGAGCGAGCACCCGGGTCGCCATGAACCGGGCCGTCCGCACCACCGATCCGTTCCGCGTGACTTCGCTCACTTCCACGACACCTCGTCGTACCGCCGTCTCCACCCGGCGGCCCGCCCTGCTCGCCACCACCTCGTATGTGCGCGTCGTGTCCCCTGCGTCCACGACTATCTCCACGCGATCACCCTTCACGGGTTCAATCCCCCTTCTGCGACGGGTGGTTGGGATCACATCCACGCCGAAGTCCGCCCGTCCTCCGGCTCCCTGACCACCCCTCAAGTCTCCCACCCGGCACTGACAATCCATCGGGACGAGAGGGCGCGGCCTCTGCGCGCGGCGGCCCGTGGAAACGTAAGCTGTGGCTCGTCACACGGACCGGGCAGCGGGGATGAACATGGCGATGATGCGCCTGAGGCGCGAGGACCCGCGCGTCGTCGGCTCGTTCAAGCTTCACAGACGGCTCGGCGCGGGCGGAATGGGCGTCGTCTACCTGGGCTCCGACCGCAAGGGGCAGCGGGTCGCGCTGAAGGTCATCCGGCCCGATCTCGCGGAGGACCAGGAGTTCCGGTCGCGCTTCGCGCGCGAGGTCTCCGCCGCGCGACGGATCCGCGGCGGCTGCACGGCCCGGCTCGTGGCGGCGGACCTGGAGGCGGACCGTCCGTGGTTCGCCACCCAGTACGTCCCCGGCCCCTCCCTCCACGACAAGGTCGCCGACGAGGGTTCCCTGGGCGCGGCCGAGGTCGCCGCCATCGGGGCCGCCCTCTCGGAGGGGCTCGTCGCCGTGCACGAGGCGGGGGTGGTGCACCGCGACCTCAAGCCGTCGAACATCCTCCTGTCCCCCAAGGGCCCGCGGATCATCGACTTCGGTATCGCCTGGGCGACCGGAGCCTCCACCCTCACCCATGTCGGCACCGCTGTCGGCTCCCCCGGCTTCCTCGCGCCCGAGCAGGTGCGCGGCGCCGCGGTGACGCCGGCCACCGACGTGTTCTCCCTGGGCGCGACCCTGGCGTACGCCTCGATGGGCGACTCGCCCTTCGGGCACGGCAGTTCCGAGGTGATGCTGTACCGCGTGGTGCACGAGGAGGCGCAGCTGCACGGCGTGCCCGACGCGGTGGCCCCCCTCATCCGCGCCTGTCTGGCGAAGGACCCCGAGGAGCGGCCGAGCACGCTCCAACTGTCGCTGCGGCTCAAGGAGATCGCGGCCCGCGAGGCACAGGGCCTGCCGGATCTGCGGCCGCCCGCCCCGCGCGCCGGCGAGGCGGACCGGCCCACCGGACGCATCGCCGACACCTATCCGGAGCGGGCCGCCCAACGACGCCCCCAGGGTCAGCCGGGCACTCCCAGCTCCCAGGGAACCCCTCCGGCTCGCGGTTCCGGGCAGGCCCGGGGCCAGGCCCCCGCGCGCGGCGGGGTCCCGTCACGCGGCGGCAGCACTCCGCGCGGCAACGGCGTGCCCCCCTCCCGCCCGGGCCCCCGGTCCACCCCGGCGTCCTCGCGGAACACGACCCGGTCCGGCAGCGGAAACCGCCCCGCGCAGCGCAGCGGTACGGGCCGGCCCTCCCCGAGGAACACCAAGACGGGACTGCGCCCCGCGAACCCGCGTCTCCTGCGTCAGCGGCTGTTCGTGTTCGTCGTCGTGACGCTGCTCGTGGCCCTGGGCATCGCCGCGGCCCAGGGCTGCCAGGGGCCGCCGCGCGGACTCGGCGGCGACAGCGGTGTCGTACGGGAACAGCGGCAGGGACAGGTGCACGCGCCGCCGCCCCAGGAACCGCAGCAGTTGGTCGGCGGCGGGACGGACTGAATGCTTCGCCGGGAACGCCGTCAGGGGTAAGCGCCCTGGGCGGATCTGGCCTGACCCGTGGGTCAGGCCTGCGGGCGTCCCGTTGCCACCGCGTAGAAGGCGACCGCGGCCGCCGCGCCCACGTTGAGGGAGTCGACGCCGTGGGCCATCGGGATGCGGACCCATTCGTCGGCGGCGACCAGGGCCTGCGTGGTCAGGCCGTCGCCCTCGGCGCCGAGCATCAGCGCGACCCGGTCCATCTTGTGCGGGGCGGCCTCGTCGAGGGTCTTCGCCTTGGCGTCCGGGGTGAGGGCGAGGAGGGTGAAGCCGGCCTCGCGGACCGAGTCCAGGCCCTTGGGCCAGGAGTCGAGGCGGGCGTAGGGGACGGAGAACACCGCGCCCATCGAGACCTTGACGCTGCGGCGGTACAGGGGGTCGGCGCAGTCGGGCGACAGCAGCACCGCGTCCATGCCCAGCGCCGCCGCCGAGCGGAAGATCGCGCCGATGTTGGTGTGGTCGTTGACCGACTCCATGACCACCACCCGGCGGGCGGTCTGGAGCAACTCGGCCGCCGTGGGCAGGGGTTTGCGCTGCATGGAGGCGAGCGCGCCGCGGTGCACGTGGTAGCCGGTGACCTGTTCGGCGAGCTCCGGGCTGACGGCGTAGACCGGGGCCGGGAGTTCGTCGATGACGTCACGCATGACATCGACCCACTTCGCGGAGAGCAGCATGGAGCGCATCTCGTAGCCCGCGTCCTTCGCGCGGCGGATGACCTTCTCGCCCTCGGCGATGAACAGGCCCTCGGCCGGCTCGCGTTTGCGTCGCAGTTCGACGTCGGTCAGGCCCGTGTAGTCGTGCAGGCGCGGGTCGTCGGGGTCCTCGACGGTGATGAGATCGGCCACAGGGTGATACTGCCTTGTCCTGGGAGCGGTGCCAACGGCTGGGAGCAGGTTGTGTTACCCCGGGTTACTCCGAGGGCTCCGGCATCCGCGGTCCCACGGCGACAACCGCGCCCACAACGATGACCGCCGGAGGCTTCACGTCCTCGGCGACGACCACCTCACCGACCGTCGCCAGGGTGGCGTCGACCCGGCGCTGCGCGGCCGTCGTGCCCTCCTGGACCAGGGCGACCGGGGTGTCGGGCGACTTGCCGTGGGCCACCAGGGTCTCGGCGATCCGGCCGATCTTGTCGACGCCCATGAGGATCACGAGGGTGCCGGTGAGCTTGGCGAGCGAGGGCCAGTCGACCAGGGAGCGCTCGTCGTCAGGGGCGACATGGCCGCTGACCACCGTGAACTCGTGAGCCACGCCGCGGTGGGTGACCGGGATGCCGGCCGCGCCCGGGACCGAGATCGAGCTGGAGATGCCGGGGACGACGGTGCAGGGGATGCCGGCCTCGGCGAGGGCGTGCAGCTCCTCCATGCCCCGGCCGAAGACATAGGGGTCCCCGCCCTTCAGCCGTACGACCGACCTGCCCTGCTTGGCGTGCTCGATCAGGGCGTTGTTGATGGCCTCCTGGGCCATGAAACGGCCGTACGGGATCTTCGCCGCGTCGATCACCTCGACGTGCGGCGGGAGTTCGGCGAGGAGGTCGCGGGGGCCGAGGCGGTCGGCGATGACGACGTCGGCCTCGGCGAGGAGGCGGCGGCCGCGGACCGTGATCAGGTCGGGGTCGCCGGGACCGCCGCCGACGAGGGCGACGCCGGGTGTGCGGGTGCGGTGGTGAGGGGCGACGAGGGTGCCGTCGCGGAGGCCCTCGACCACCGCGTCCCGGATGGCCGCCGTGTGGCGGGGGTCCCGGCCCTTCGCGTTCGTCGTGAGCACGGCGACCGTGACGCCCTCGCTGTGGCCCGTCGCCGGGGTCCAGGCGGTGGCGGCGTCGGCGTCGTCGGAACGGACGCACCAGACGCGGTGGCGTTCCGCTTCGGCCGAGGCACGGGTGTTCGCCTCCGTGTCGCCGGTGGCGATCAGGGCGTACCAGGCGTCCTCCAGGTCACCTTCCTGGTAAGGCCGCCGGGCCCAGGTGATCTCGCCCGCGTCCGCCATCGCCTCTACGGAGGGGGTCGCCGAGGGGGACACCAGGACGATGTCCGCACCCGCTGCGATCAGGGCCGGGAGACGGCGCTGGGCCACCTGGCCGCCGCCGAGGACGACGACCTTGCGGCCGGTGAGGCGGAGGCCTACGGGGTAGGCGGGGTTTTCGGCCATGAGGGTGCGGCTCCTCTTTACGGCGGTGCAGTGGCCCTGACGTGCGGATTTTACGGGGTGAGCGGGGAGGGCGGTTCAGGTGTCCGTTGACTGGGCCTCATTGCCGGGCACGGACCCACGTGCGAGGGGGACCCGGGGACCGCGTCCCCGGGTCCCCCTCGCAGCGCCTACTTCTCGGTCACCCCTGCGGAATCGAAGGTCGCCACCTCATGCATCGCCCGCGCCGTGCTCTGGACCAGCGGGAGGGCCAGCAGGGCGCCCGTGCCCTCGCCGAGGCGGAGGTCGAGGTCGACCAGGGGGCGCAGGCCGAGCTTGTTCAGGGCGGCCACGTGGCCGGGTTCCGCGCTGCGGTGGCCCGCGATGCAGGCCGCGAGGACCTCCGGGGCGATCGCGCGAGCCACCAGGGCGGCGGCGCCCGCACTGACGCCGTCCAGGATGACCGGCGTGCGGAGCGATGCGCCGCCCAGCAGCAGGCCCACCATCGCCGCGTGTTCGAAGCCGCCGATCGCCGCCAGAACGCCGATCGGGTCCGCGGGATCCGGCTGGTGGAGGTCGATCGCGCGGCGGACGACCTCGGTCTTGCGGGCCAGCGTCTCGTCGTTGATGCCCGTGCCGCGACCGGTCACGTCGGCGGGGTCGGTGCCCGTGAAGACCGAGATCAGGGCGGCGGACGCGGTGGTGTTCGCGATGCCCATCTCGCCCGTGAGGAGGGCCTTGTTGCCGGCGGCCACCAGGTCACGCGCGGTCTCGATGCCGACCTCGATGGCCTGCTTGGCCTCCTCGCGGGTCATCGCCGGGCCGGTGGTCATGTCGGACGTACCGGCGCGGATCTTGCGGGGCAACAGGCCGGGCGTGGCCGGGAGTTCGGACGCCACGCCGACGTCCACCACACACACCTCGGCGCCCACCTGAGCGGCGAAGGCGTTGCAGACCGCGCCGCCGCCGAGGAAGTTGGCGACCATCTGGGCCGTCACCTCCTGCGGCCAGGGGGTGACGCCCTGGGCGTGCACGCCGTGGTCACCGGCGAAGATCGCGACAGCCGCGGGCTCCGGAATGGGCGGCGGGCACTGCCGCGAAAGCCCGGACAGCTGGGCGGAGATGATCTCCAGCATGCCGAGCGCGCCGGCCGGCTTGGTCATCCGCTTCTGCCGCTCCCAGGCCTCGCCGAGCGCCTTGGCGTCCAGCGGGCGGATCTGGGCGACGGTCTCGCCGAGCAGGTCGTGCGGCTCCTCGCCGGGCAGGGCGCGGCGGCCGTACGTCTCCTCGTGCACGACCCACGACAGCGGGCGGCGCTTGGACCAGCCGGCCTGCATCAGCTCGGGCTCGTCCGGGAACTCGTCGACGTACCCGACGCACAGGTAGGCGATGACCTCCAGATGCTCGGGGAGCCCCAGCGCGCGGACCATCTCGCGCTCGTCGAAGAAGCTGACCCAGCCGACGCCGAGGCCCTCGGCGCGGGCCGCGAGCCAGAGGTTCTCCACGGCGAGCGCGGCGGAGTACGGGGCCATCTGCGGCTGGGTGTGCCGGCCGAGGGTGTGGCGGCCGCCGCGGGTCGGGTCCGCGGTGACGACGATGTTCACCGGGGTCTCGAGGATGGCCTCGATCTTCAGTTCCTTGAACTGCTTGGCCCGGCCCTTGGGCAGCGACTTGGCGTACGCCTCGCGCTGGCGCGTGGCCAGGTCCTGCATCGCGGCGCGCGTCTCGGCGGAGCGGATGACGACGAAGTCCCAGGGCTGCGAGTGGCCGACGGAGGGCGCGGTGTGGGCGGCCTCCAGGACACGGAGCAGCACCTCGTGCGGGATCGGGTCGCTGCGGAAGCCGTTGCGGATGTCGCGGCGCTCCCGCATGACCTTGAGCACGGCCTCGCGCTCGGCGTCGTCGTAGGCGGGGGCGGCGGGACCCGTGGACTGTCGCACTTCTTCCACGGCGGCCGTGCTCACTTCTTCCTGAACTTCCGGGACTTCCTGAACTTCCGGGTCTTCCTGATCGGCCGCCCGGGTGTCCAGGTCGTCCGCCTGCTGTGCGGGTTCGGGGTCGCCGCCCGCCTCACGCGGGGCCGGGACCACGGGCTGCTGTGCGTCGTCGGCGGGGAGCGACAGGGCGTGCGGCGGGGTCGGCGCGAGGTGCGGGGTGGTCGGCACCGAGCCGTCCACCGGCACGAACTCGCCCAAGGGCTCGCCCGGTCGGGGCTCCAAGGGGACTCCGGCGGGCAGTACGGCGGGGGCCTCGGCGGGGGCGGGGTACGCGAACTGGGTCTGCGCATCGGCGAGTTCCGCCGCGAGCGGCTGGGCTGCCGGCGTCTGCGGGCCCTGCGGCGCCTGGTCCGGGGCGGCCGGGAACTCCTGCTGCGCGACCGGGTCCGACGGCTGGACCTCGTCTGCCGGAACCGCCGGGTCCATCACCTGTACGTCGGTGTCGGCCACGTCCGCCGCGAGGGGCTCCGGAGCATCCTGGGCGGGCGCGTCGGCCGGCCCTCCGACGGGGCCCTGCGGGACGGGCTGGGCGAGGTCCGGGGCCGGGACGAAGTGGGGGGCCTGCTGGGCCTCGGCGGGCGGAGCGGCGGAGCCGGGCTCCTGGATCCACTCCGGCGCCGGTGCTGCCTCCTCGACGGCGAGTGGCTCGGGAGCCTCGGCCGCGGGGTCGTCCTCGGCTGGGGCGGAGGGGACTTCGTCGGGTGCGGTGACGGCTTGCGCCGGTTGCGGGGCCTGCTCGGCCTCCACGGGTGCCTGGAGCACTACGTCTTCACCGACGAGGGGTGCGGCTTCCTCCACGGCGGCTTCGGCTTCCGGGGCCACGACAGCTTCGTGAGAGGCGTCCGGTTCCTGGACCGTGCCGGTTTCGGCGTCCTCTGCAGTCACCGTCTCCGAAACGACCGCTTCCTGAACGGCGACGGCCTCCGGCTCGGCCACTACTTCCTCGGCGACCGGCGTGGTGGCGTCGGCGTCAACCGCAGCAGCGGACGTTTCCACGACAGGCATGGCCTCAGCGGCGTCGACCGCCTCCGGCACGGCGACCGGGTCCTCCGTGGCACCCACGACGGGACCACTGCCCGGCGCCTGCTCGGCGTCGGCACCGGAATCCGGGACCGCCTCGGCCACAGGGCCGTCGGCCAGGACCACCTGTTCCGCGGGCATCTCCGCACCGGCAGGTGCGAGCTGAACACCGTCGGGCAGGGAGCCGTCTCCCGGCAACTGTCCCTCGCCCCCGTCGGGCTGAACTCCGTCAGCCCCGGAACCGTCGGCCAGGATCTGACCCGCCTCGGCGACCGGAGTCTGCACCGGCTCCGGCGCGTACCCCGCCTCCGGGCCCGGTACGGCATCCGGCACCGGGGCCTCGGGAACCTCGTAGCCCGCGGCCTCCGCCTCGGAAGCGAGGGGGGTCACCGCGGCCTGAGCCGCGCCCACCGGCTCCTGGGCCGGAACAACCGTTTCGGCAGCCGGGGCCACCGTGCTCACCGGTGTCTGGACGGCGGCCTGGGCCGGGGCGCCCCACGGGACCGCGCCCTGAGGCTGCGGTACGTCGAGGTACTCGGGGCTGGGCATGGCCGCGGCCGGCTGCCGTACCGGTACGCCCGCGGGGCCGCGGTCGGCGAGGGAGCGGACCGGGCTCGCGGAGGCGTCGGGGATCGGCGGACCGAGGTGCAGCGGCCTGCGGGGCGTGATGGGCGGGATCGGCGTCGAGGGAGCCTGCGGCGTGCGGACGGCGCTCAGATCATGCGCTCCGCTGTCGCGGCCGGACATCTCGTGCGGGCCCGGCTCGTGGACGGTCTCGACGACCGGCTCCGGGGCGGGCGGGGCAACCTCGTTGCCCCACGGGCTCTGGGCGCCCGGCAGCAGCAACAGGTCTTCGTCCTCGGCGGTGGTCTCGGAGAGGTAGGTGTACGCACCCGGGACGCCCGGCTGTTCCACCATGCCTGCGTTCTCCGGCAGTCCCTCGCCCGGAACCTGGCCGGTGTCGGTCATGCGTACCCCTCGCCCATCGGTTAGTGCTTCTACGACCAGCTCGCCGGGGACGGCGCACCGACCGCCCCCGCAGTGAAGAACGAGCGTGCGTGCCCAGCGGCACGAACGGCCCGCCGAGAAAGACGACAAAGCCATTAACTGGCATTGTCCCGGCCGTTTCCCTGTCGCGACAGGTTGATCCGCGACAGCCCGCTGTGGACTGCGCCACGTTGCGCGTCCTCCGGTTCTGCCGTACCACACCCACCCCAAAACGGGCGCGCTTTCCGGACATTGACGAACGAATGCCGGGCAGCCAGAAGCGGTACAACAGTCGGCCAGCCTACCGCGCGCAGTACGACAACAGGATCACGGGGACGGCGAAGCAACGACTGGCGGCGTCAGGCCGTACGTTCCGGGAGAACCCCGCTGAGCAGGAACGCGACACTCCGTTCCGTCTCCGTCCAGGCGCGGGTGTCGAGTTCGACGGACTGGAGGAGGGCGCACTCCACGCGGTAGCCGTGTTCGGTGAGGTCCCGGCCGACGAGTTCGGCCTCGTCGCGGGTGGCCGCGTGGGCGACGATGCGCTGCGGGCGCCGGTCGGCGACCGCGGAGACCACGGCCACTCCCCCGCCGCCGACGCGGACGACGTCCGGTTCGGGAAGGTTCTCCAGGACGTGCGGGGCGGTGCCGGGGACGATCTGGACCTGGAGCCCGAAGGCGCGGGCGTTGGCCTCGGTGCGCTCGCAGGCTCTCAGGTCGCGGTCGACGGCGATGACGGCCGCCCCGGCCCGGGCCGCCTCGGTGGCGAAGGCGCCGCTGCCGCAGCCGATGTCCCACACGAGGTCGCCGACGCGCGGTCCCAGCCGGGCGAGTTGGGCCGCGCGGAGCGGTTCCAGTTCACCTTCGCCCATGAGGCCGCCGTAGGACTCGGCGGGCAGGGTCCAGCCGCGCGGCGCGGCGGCCGGGTCGCGCCCGGCGATCCATCCGCCGCCTTCCGTCACCGCGGCCGTGCCGCCGATGACGATGACGAGGTTCGGGTCGCGCCAGGTGTGGTCGGCGGCCTTGTCGGAGGTGACGACGGTGACCTGTTCGCGGTCGGTGCCCAGTTCCTCGCAGATGACGAAGGTGCGGTGGACGCCCTCCATCAGCAGGCCGAGCTCGGCGGGTCCGGCGCCGGGTGAGGTGAGGACGGCGACCTTGGTGTGGGCTCGGCACACGTTCACGGCGCGTCGCAGGGTGCGCCGGTGGGCGACGACCACCTGGGCGTCGTCCCAGGGCATACCTGCCCGCGCGAAGGCGGCGGCGACTGAGGAGACGCCGGGGACGACCTCGACCTCCAGGCCGAACTCGGGTGCGCGCAGGGTCCGTACGACTCCGAAGAACCCCGGATCGCCGTCGGCGAGCACGACCGCGGTGCCGCGGTGGCCGGTGATGCGGCGGGCCGCGAGGGCGACGCTGCCGAGGCGGATGCGTTCGGCGGCGGGTGGCACCTCGGGGAGTGCCAGATGGTGGGCGGCGCCCGCGACCAGCGTGGCGGCGCCGAGGGCGGAGCGTGCCGCTGCGGTCAGCGGCGAGCCGTCCCAGCCGATCACCGTGACCCGGTCGGCCATCGTCTCTCAGTCTCCAGGGGGGTGTGCGCAGGCCTTCGTCGGTGGGCAGCCCGCGGGCGGCTCCGTGAGGGTACCCGCTGCGCCTCGGAAGCGCTTTCGCCGACCTGAGGTCGAATACTGTCAGTTCCAGTCGGAGTACGTCGTGAAGCCGTCCGAGTCGGCCAGCTGGTCGCCCGCTCCGTCGAGGTCCTCGGGCAGCAGGCTCCACACGATGAAGTCGGTGCGGACGTCGCTCCAGGTGCCGTCCACGGCGCGGACGTGCGCTATGCAGGCATTTCTCAGGACACCCTCGCTGATACAGCCGATCTTCTGGGCGACCTGCTGGGAGGCGGTGTTGTCGGCCGCCGTGCGCAGCTCGATCCGCTCGAACTTCTGGTCGGTGAACAGCCACTGGGCGGTGGCGAGCGCGGCCTCGGAGGCGTAGCCCTCGCCGCGCGCCCACGGGGCGATGATGTACGACAACTCCGTGGAGCGCACGTGCCAGTTGGTCTTGGCGAGCTGGACGATGCCGACCAGGCGCTGGGTGAGGAACTCGGTGACGGCGAAGTCGAGTCCGCGGCCGGCCTCCCGTTCGGTCGGCGCGTACCGCGTGATCCAGCCGCGCGCCTGTTCCTCGCTGTAGGGCTGGGGGACGTCGGTCCAGGCCCCGACCTGCTCGTCGTTCATCATCTCGGCCAGCGCGGGCACGTCGTCCTCGTCGAGAGGGCGCAGCACCAACCGCTCCGTGCTGATGGAGATGTTGGGGAAGGTGCCAGTCATGCGCCACTCCGTAACCGTCGGAAAACCTGCAGGGCCTGCTGAACTGCCCAGCATGCAGCATGAAAGCACCGAACCGCATCACGGGGCCCACACCTGGTGACGGAGTGGACCCCGTGCGTGGCGATACGTCGTATACGCGCCGGTGATCAGAAGGAGGCGAGGACGGAACCGGCGTACTTGTCCTCGATGAACTTCTTGACCTCGGCGGAGGTGAGCAGCTTGGCGAGCTTCTTCACGCGCGGGTCGTCCTCGTTGCCGTCCTTCACCGCGAGGAAGTTGCCGTACGGGTTGTTCTTGGCGGACTCCAGGACGAGGGCGTCGGTGGCGGGCTTGAGGTCGGCCTCGATGGCGTAGTTGCCGTTGACGACCGCGGCGTCGACGTCGTCCAGGGAGCGCGGGGTCTGGGGCGCCTCCAGCTCCTTGAACTTGAGGTTCTTCGGGTTCTTGGTGATGTCGGAGGGGGTCGCCTCGCTGCCCGCGCCGTCCTTGAGGGTGATGAGCCCGTGCGCGGCGAGCAGCTCGAGGGCGCGCGCCTCATTCACGCTGTCGTTCGGGACGGCGATGGTGGCACCGCTCTTGAGGGCGTCGGCGCTCTTGACCTTGTGCGAGTAGAGGCCGAGCGGCTCCAGGTGGACGGTGACGACGGGCACGATGTGGGTGCCGTTCTTCTTGTTGTAGTCGTCGAGGTACGGCTGGTTCTGGAAGTAGTTGGCGTCCACCGAGCCGTCCTCGGTCGCCGGGTTCTGCGTCGTGTAGTCGCTGAACTCCTTGACCTCCAGGTCGAGGCCCGCCTTCTTCGCCAGGTTCTCCTTGATGTAGTTCAGGATCTCGGCGTGCGGGGTGGGGCTCGCGGCGACGACCAGCGGTCCGCTGGTGTCGGAGGCGGAGTCCGAGCCGGACGAACCGCAGGCACCGAGCCCGAGGGTGAGGGCTCCGGCGGCGAGGACGGCGGTGGTGAGCTTTGCGGTGTTACGCACGAAAAGTGCCTTTCCTTTTGGGTACAGCGATCCCGTGATGGGGTGCACGGGAAGATTTCGGGGTGTCTCAGACGGTCTTGGTGTCCGCCGTGGAGGCCTTCAGCAGCCGCAGCCTCGGCGCCGGGCCGGAGCGTCCGCCGCGGCTGTGCAGCGAGCGCGCCGCGTAGTCGCCGGCGAACTGGATGACCGAGATGACCACGGCGAGGATCGCGACGGTGATCCACATGAGCTGGGTCTCGAAGCGCTGGTAGCCGTAGCGGATGGCGACGTCGCCGAGGCCGCCGGCGCCGACGGTTCCGGCCATCGCGGAGTAGCCGATGAGGGCGACGACCGTGGTCGTGGTGCTGGCGATCAGCGAGGGCAGGGACTCGGGGACGAGAACCTTGCGGACGATCGTCCAGGTGTTGCCGCCCATCGACTGCACGGCCTCGACCAGACCGCCGTCCACTTCGCGGACCGCCGTCTCGACGAGGCGCGCGAAGAAGGGGATCGCGCCGATGGCGAGCGGCACGATGGCTGCCTCGCGGCCGATGGTCGTCCCGGTGATCGAGCGGGTGAAGCCCATCAGCGCGACCATCAGGATGATGAACGGCATCGAGCGGGCGACGTTCACGACCTGCCCGATGACCTTGTTCGCGACGACGTTCTGGAGGAGTCCGCCGCGGTCGGTGAGGACGAGGAGGACACCGAGCGGAAGGCCGCCCACGACGGCGATGAGCGTGGACCAGCCGACCATGTAGAGGGTGTCCCAACACGCCTGCTCCAGCAGGGGCCGCATCTCGGACCAGGTCACTTGGCACCTTCCTTCACCAGTTGGGGCGCACCGACGACGTCGATCTGAAGACCCTGCTCGCGCAGGAAGCCGACCGGCACGACGTTGTCCTCGTAGCGGCCGGGCAGTTCGATCCGCATCCGGCCGATCTGGAGGCCGCCGACGGTGTCGATGGCGGCACCGAGGATCGATATGTCGATGTTGTAGGTGCGCGAGAGCTGGGAGATGACCGGCTGGGTGGCGGCCTCGCCGTGGAAGGTGACGTCGATGACGGTCCGGTCCTCGCCGGTGGCCTCGCCGCCGACGGGGAAGAGCGCGGAGGCCAGCTCGGAGCCGGGGGTCGCGAGCAGCTCGCCGACCGTGCCGGACTCGACGATGCGGCCGTTCTCCATCAGGGCGGCGGAGTCGCAGACCGACTTCACGACGTCCATCTCGTGGGTGATGAGCAGGACGGTGAGGCCCAGTTGCCGGTTCAGGTCGCGCAGCAGCTGGAGGATCGAGCGGGTCGTCTCCGGGTCGAGGGCGCTGGTGGCCTCGTCGGACAGGAGCACCTTGGGGTCGCCGGCCAGGGCACGGGCGATGCCGACGCGCTGCTTCTGGCCGCCGGAGAGCTGGGCCGGGTAGGCGCCCGCCCGGTCGGCGAGTCCGACGAGGTCCAGCAGTTCAAGTGCCTTGCGGGAGCGCTCCTTGCCGGACTTGCCGAGGATCTCGAGCGGCAGCTCGACGTTGTCCTGGACCGTCCGGGTGGACAGCAGGTTGAAGTGCTGGAAGACCATGCCGATACGGCTGCGCGCCTGCCGCAGCTCCTTGCCGGCGCGGGGCCCACGGCCCGCGAGGGCGGTGAGGTCCTGTCCGGCGACGGTCACCGTGCCGGCGGTGGGGCGCTCGAGCAGGTTGACGCAGCGGATGAGCGAGGACTTGCCGGCGCCGGACTGGCCGATGACGCCGTACACCTCGCCTTCGCGGACGTGGAGATCGACGCCGTCGAGGGCGGTGATCTCTCGCCCGCGTGAGCGGTAGACCTTGGTGAGGCCTGTTGTCGTGATCACTGGGGTTTCCGTCACTGTCGAGTACGCGGGCGTGGGTGTGCCCCGGTACGGGAGAGAAGTCGTGCGCGGGCACATGGGTCACGTACGGCGTTCACGGCGTACGGACGTGCCGGGGCGGCTCGCTTCGGGGCGCGAGCTCAGGGGGTGGTGCGGGGGCCCTCTAACAGGCGCACATTCGACACATACAACGAGCACCGGGCGTCATGGTCGCCTCGGTCGCAAGGGTGCGGCAGCTCGTCGTGGTCATGCGATCAGTAAAGCAGACGTATGGGAGCGACCAAGAACCCGTTGTCCGGATGACGGACAACGGTGGACACGTCTCAGGACCGGACGGAGACCTCCACGTTCCCGCCGGTGACCTGTGCCGACAGGGCCGACAGATTCTCGACCACCAAGTCGGCGTCGAGCTCGTGGGCCTGATGAGTTGTGGTCAATGCCACGGTGGTCATTCCCGCGGCCCGGCCGGCGCGCAGGCCCGCGGGGGCGTCCTCGAAGACGACACAACGGGCCGGTTCGACGCCGAGTTCACGAGCGGCGAGCAGATAGGGCTCGGGGTCCGGCTTGCCGCGGGTGACGTCGTCGGCGGCGACCAGCGTCTTGGGGAGGATGCCGACCGCTTCGAGGCGGGCCTCGGCGAGCCGGCGGGTGGCGGAGGTGACGACGGCCCAGCGGTCGGCGGGCAGGGCGTCGAGGAAGGACCTGGTGCCGGGGAGCAGATGGACACCGCCGTTGGGTACGTCCTCCACCTCCAGCTGTTCGATCCGCGCGAGGGCCCGCGGCACGACGTCGGCGGGGAGCAGGTCGGCGGCTATCTCGACGGCCGGTCGCCCATGCAGTTCGACACGGGCGAACTCCTCGGCGGTGATGCCGAACTCCTCGGCCCAGCGCGTCCAGCAGCGGTGGACGGATTCGAGAGAGGAGACGAGGGTTCCGTCGTTGTCGAACAGGAGGGCGTCGGCAGAGATCTTCATGCCGTCGACCCTACGGTGCCGTTCAGGGGCGGCCGCATCAGGCCTTTTGGACCGTAATAGGCTCGCCGCATGTTTGATGCCCTGACGCTGGTGACCGGCGTCGCCGCGCTGTTGCTGGCCGCCTGGTGCGGCTGGGCCGCGTACCGTGATCAGCCGACCAAGGACTGGCACTTCATCGGGATGGCCGTGGTGTCGGTGCTGGCGCTGGTCCAGCTGGTGATCGGGATCGTGCAGCTCGCGCGGGGCGAGAAGCCGGAGCAGGGGACGACGATCTTCGTCGCCTATCTGCTGGGGGCGTTCGCGTGTGTGCCGGCGGCGGGGATCATGTCGCTCACGGAGCGGACGCGGTGGGGATCGGTGACGGTTGCCGCCGGCGGTGTGGTGCTGGCCGTTCTGGAGGTGCGGCTCTATGACATCTGGGGAGGCTGACGTGAGTCGGCGACGGCTGACGAGTGGGCCGGGGACACTGCTCGTCTGGTTGTACGGGGTGATGGTCGTCGGGGCGGTGTCTCGGTCCGCCGTGCAGATCTCCACGGAGTTCGACCGGGCGCCGCTGGCGTATTCGCTGTCCGCGGTGGCCGGGGTGGTCTACGGGTTCATCACGTACTCGTTGGTGCGGGGTGGGGAGACGGCCCGCAAGGCTGCGCTCGCGTGCTGCGTGCTGGAGCTGTTGGGTGTGCTGACCGTTGGCACCTGGACGTTGGTGGAGCCGTCCGCGTTTCCGGATGCCACCGTGTGGTCGGACTTCGGGATCGGGTACCTGTTCATCCCCGTGCTCTTGCCGCTTTCCGCCATTTACTGGTTGCGGAAAGGTGCGCCGGACGGGGATGCCGCCTGAGGTTGAGTGGCGGCATCCGGTCCGTTGTGGCTGGTCGCGCAGTTCCCCGCGCCCCTAAAAACTATGCGGTTGCCGCATATGTGCCTGCAGGCTTCTCCAGGACGATCATCGGTACTCCGTCCGCACCCTCCGACGTGCCCACCGTCTGGTAGCCGACCTTGCGGTAGAGGCGGAGGTTGCCCTCGCTGCGGTGGCCTGTGAAGAGGCGGAAGCTGGTGGCTCCGCGATCCTCCGCCAGGGCGGCTTCGGCCGCTCGGAGAAGGCGGGCGCCGATGCCGTGGCCCTGGAGGCGGGGGTGGACGCAGAGTTTGCCGATCGCGGCCGACCCGTCCTCGATGACGCGGCCGCGGACCGAGCCGACCACCTCTTCGCCCAGGCGGGCCACGAAGACGCAGTCCGAGGTCACCTCCGCGCGGACCGAATCCAGGCTCTGGACGAGCGGATCGATGCGGTAGTTGCCGTACAGCGCCGCCTCACTCTGGAAGCACAGGTACTGCAGCCTGAAGATCTGCTCCGCGTCCTGCTCGGCCGCCGCAGAGATGGTCACGCTCATGCCCATGTGCGCACGCCTCCCGCTCACCTGATCGCCTGTTGTCCCCCACTCCTATCCCCGCCCCCGGTGTGTCGCAACCTCCGGTGTAAGCAATCTGCGAAGACATCCCAGGCATCTGGAACGTTCCGGACCGAGACTGCCCTGTGAGATACCCAACTCCCCCGCGATCTCCCGGTAGGTCAGGTCCCGCGGGGAGAGGAGGGCCGCCATGAGGGAGGGGCAGCGGCCGGGCAGTCGGCGCACCGCGTCGTGCAGGGCCCGGTGGCGGGCCGCCGCGAGGGTGAGCTGTTCGGGGGTGCGGTCGTCGTCGGCCGCGGGTTCGGTGTCGTACGGCCGTTCCAGGCGGGTCGTACGACGGCTGCGGCGGGACTCGGACCGGACGGCGCGGCGGAGCCAGCCGGGCGGGTCGAGGGGCGGGCCCTGGGTCTCCAGATGCTCCAGGAGGCGGAGCCACACCGCCTGCTCCAGGTCGGCCGGTTCCGTACCGGTGGCATGTGCCTCCGCGGAGGCCTCGGCGGTCAGCAGCGGGCGCAGGGTGGTGACCAAGTCGTGCGTCATATGCGGTACGACCCGGCCGCCCGGGCCTGGGTTGCCCGGGCGGCGGCAAGTCACCCCGATCGGGGCACGGGGGCTCAGCCGTTGACGAAGTCCGCGCGGGCGAGGACGCCCGTGTCCGCGTTGTCGGTGAAGACGCCGTCGATGCCGGTGGCGAAGTACCTCTTGAACGCGCCGAAGACGTCTCCGTAGGAGTCCGCGTCCGTGCCCCGGCGGTACTCCGCCGGCAGGAAGGGGTTCTCGTTGCGCATGGTGTAGGGGTGCAGGATCAGCCCGACCTTGTGGGCGTCGGCGACGAGGGTCGTCTCCTTGTCGAGGCTGCCGTCCGCCTTCTTCGTGATGACCAGGTCGAGGGTCGGGCCGATGCCCTGCGCGTAGCCCGCGATCTCCCTGAGGCCCTTGGGCGTGATCAGGTCGGCGACGGTCCGCGGGTCGCCCTTCTGGACGAAGTCCCAGGGCCGGGTGTTCGCGGCGGACAGGAGCACGACGAGGGGGTTGTCGACCAGCTTGTTCAGGCGCTGGATGCTGGTCGGCTCGAAGGACTGCAGGATGACCGGGGAGTTCCGCTTGTCCTTGCCGTGCTGGTGCAGGAGCTTCGCGACCCGCTCCTCGATGCCGAGGCCGAGCCCCCGGAAGTAGGTGGGGTGCTTGGTCTCGGGGTAGATCCAGACCTGCTTGCCGCGCTTGCGGGTCTGCTCGTCCTGCCACGTCAGGACTTCCTCGAAGGTGGGGATGGACCAACGGCCGTTGTAGAGCGTGTTGTGCGGGCGGTTGGCCGGGATGCGCTCGATCGCGCGGAGCGTCTTGAGCTCGGCCAGCGTGAAGTCCTCGGTGAACCAGCCGGTCGTGGAGACGCCGTCGAGGACCTTGGTGGTCCTGCGGCCGGCGAACTCGGGGTGGTCGGCGACGTTCGTGGTGCCGCCGATCTCCGGCTCGTGGCGGCAGACCAGGTGACCGTCCCTGGTGGGGACGAGGTCGCCGGCCTCGACGATGTCGGCGCCCAGGTCGAGGGCCAGCTGGTAGGAGCCGAAGGTGTGCTCGGGGCGGTAGCCGCTGGCGCCCCGGTGGCCGATGACCGTCGGCACCGGCAGGCTCTTCAACCCGCCACCGTGCCCGGCGGACCCGGCCCCGGCGGCTCTCGCGGTACCGGACAGACCCAGGACCGCTCCCCCGGCGCCGAACATCGCGGCCCCGAGAAGTGCCCGCCGTCCGGTGCCGTCCGTGTGCTCGTCCTGCGATCCCATGTGGACCCCTCCTGCCGTCGCCTCTTCGATGCGGGCCGATCGTAGGTGCGTGTCCATGACGGACGGGAGTCCTCCGGCGGAACACGCGGGTGACGTGGGATGTCGCATGGGAACAGATGTCTGACGACTCGTCGGCTTCGGGACCGGAGGCCGGGGTACGCGTCGTTCGGGGCGACCTCCGTCACATCGTTCCGCCCGGGTTTCCGGGAGGCAACGCGGTCCATCCGCAGGTAAACGAGTGTCAACAGTGCGTAAGACCTCGGTGAACCGCGGGCGCTCGATGTGCACGATCCCCCGAGCCGCGAGTAATGTCCTCACCTGCACAGACTCATACAGTTTCCCTGGCCGTTCTCTTGACACCGGAGGGCCCGTTGTCCCGCTTCGCGCTCATCAAGGCAGTGCTCGGACCGATCATGCGCCTGATGTTCCGCCCACGGGTGGAGGGCGCGGAGCACATCCCGGGCGACGGTCCCGTCATCCTGGCCGGCAATCACCTCACCTTCATCGACTCGATGATCCTTCCGCTGGTGTGCGACCGGCAGGTGTTCTTCATCGGCAAGGACGAGTACGTCACCGGCAAGACCCTCAAGGGCCGGCTCATGGCCTGGTTCTTCACCGGCGTCGGCATGATCCCGGTGGACCGCGACGGCGGTCGCGGCGGAGTCGCCGCGCTGATGACAGGCCGGCGGGTGCTGGAGGAGGGCAAGGTCTTCGGGATCTACCCCGAGGGGACGCGGTCGCCCGACGGCCGGCTCTACCGGGGGCGCACCGGTATCGCCCGTCTGACGCTGATGACGGGGGCGCCGGTGGTGCCCTTCGCGATGATCGGCACGGACAAGTTGCAGCCCGGGGGCGCGGGGATGCCCCGCCCGGGGCGGGTCACGGTTCGCTTCGGTGAGGCGATGGAGTTCTCGCGGTACGAGGGCATGGACCGGGACCGGTACGTGCTGCGGGCCGTGACGGACTCCGTGATGACCGAGGTCATGCGGTTGTCCGGGCAGGAGTACGTGGACATGTACGCCACCAAGGCGAAGGCTGCGTAGGGGTTCGCTGTCGGGTGCGGCGCCGTCGGGGCTGGTCTCGCCCACGCGGCGGAGCCGCAGATCGATACAGCCCCGCGCATCGTGACCGCCGGGCAGACGGTCGACCTCCAGGCGTATCAACGAGCCCTCAATGAACGGGAGTTCGCCGGTGTGGTCGATCCATGCCGAGCGCGTGGTCAGCCTCGGTGAATGCGGTCCCAGGCCATCACGGGAGCGGTGCCGTAGCGGTCGGTAACCTGCACGGTCTCCGCGTCCGGCTCGCCCCAGGTGTCGGACTTGGCGAAGCGGAACTCCCACGGGACCGGGCAGTCCGGCCAGGAGGTGGGCCATGCGCGGAGCGTCGTATCCGGCATCGAAGACAACCAAGATGTCGCGGTCACCCGGCTTCCAGCGGCCCATCTCGATGAGGTCGGTGACCACCCGGCGGACCTGGGCGGCAGCGGCCTCGGCGACATCGTCGGCCGGCCCCAGCCGCAGCGCGTCCAGGATCTGACACCACGAGGTCCGGCCCGCCTCCAGCGCGGCGACGAACGAGTAGGGCCAGCCGGGCACGAAGTGCGAGGAGCGTCCGCTGCCCACCCCGGCCGCGTACAAGGCCGAGCAGCCGCACGACGTCGGGTCGGCGGTGGAGGGTGCCCGCCCGTGTCCGTGCCCAACTGCGCGCCGGGGCGACTGGCCGGCCCCGTATCGAAAGCCGCGTGCCGTTCGTGCCCACCGGCTGACCCCGGGCGACGAAAAGGGCCCCGTCCGTGGCGGTCGGGCCCGGAGGTGCGTGCCGGCGGCTACGCGGCCGGCACTGGTGCCATGGGGCCGGGCCGGTATGCCCTGCCCCGACTGGGCTCCTCCAGAATCTCTTGGAGGAGGCCAGCCTTGATATGTCAGGAATCGCTGCCAGAAAGGATCACTGCGGGCGAGCCGCGTTACCCGTTGATCTCCATGCTTGTCATGCCGGGTCATGCCAGGCGAATGCTGATGTCCCCGTCCTCCGTGCCGGAGGCGAGGAGCGCGCGGCCGTCGGGCAGCACCACGGCGGCGACCGACATGCCGGTGTGGGATTCGTCGATGAGGCGGCCCGTCACGGCGTGCCATTGACGGACAAGGCCGCTTGCGGAGGGGGCGACGATTCTGGGCTCGTCGGCGACATCGACGGACGTCAACGAACCCACCATTTCCCCGGTCTCGATCGGATTCCCGAGCCGCTCCCCGGTCACCGCGTCCCACCGGTGGAGCACCCCGTCGCTGTCCCCGCAGGTGAGCACCGAAACGCCCGATCGGGACACCAGGAGATTCATGTCCAGGATCTCCGCGTTGATGACGTCACTGACGCCCACGCACTCCCCGGTGGCCCCATCCCACCTGCGAACCGTCCCGTCATCGCTTCCCGAAGCGATCAGCACCCCACGTGCTGGAACATCGCCTACGGCCACGCATTTGACACTGCTTCGGTGCCCAGCGAGCGGCGTTCCCGCCGTTGTACCGCTGATCGGGTCCCACCGATACACCATGTGATCGTTGCCCGCCCCCACAAGGATGGGCGAACCATCAGCCGCCACAATGGAGTCGAGCCCCCAGATCGTTCCCAAAGTGAGGTCGCTCGTGTCCTCCAGACGAATTCCGGAGCGCGCCTCCCACCGCTGCACGCCGACCTCTGTCGACACAGCCAGGACATCCCGGCCGTCGTGTGCCTTGATCACAGAGAGATCGAAGCACCCGTACCGGAGTTCGCCGTCCTGGAGACCCCAGACAGACTCCCCCGTCATCGCATCCCAGCAGCACAGCCGGTTGTCCGGATGTGCCGCACCGGAAATCAGGACCATCTGGTCCGACGAGAGACGACCGAACAGCAGCGGCCACACAATTCCGTCGTGCGCCGAAGTGATATGAAGCTCGCTGCCATTGTCTGCGATCCGCGCTATTTTCCCTCCACATTGTTGCCGCCCAGCACCACAGCCACACCGTCCCCGTGGATTACCGGATAAGCGGCCGGGGTACCGCCCAGATCAGCTACGCCGGGCCGGACGGAAAGCTGCACACCGTCAGCGCCCGTCTGCCCTGGCACGGCGGCGCCGACCTGACCGCCGGCAGCGCTCAGGCGGCCGTCTCCATCCTTCTGGGCAAGGAGGGCGGCAACGCCACCTGCTCGGTCAGCCTGCACGGCAAGGTGATGCAGCAGGCCACCGCGTACGGCTCCTACGGACGCGCCAACTGCCGCACCCCTCTGGCCCGCACCACACCATGATCACCCCGGGACGACATGCACGACGCCTTCCTCCAGCCGGCACATTGCATGGCCCTCGCCCGCAAGTACCCAGCATGCTGAAAACACCCCTAAGGGCGACTGTCGAGCCGTTGGTCCTTCAGCATGAACCACGCGGCCACTGCCGTCGCGAGCAGGACCGCTGCTCCTGCGCCCGCGGCGATGGTGAGGCCGTCCACGAAAGCCTCTCGGGCTGACGACAGCAGGTCCTGAGCCGTGTTCATCGGCAGTCCGGACGCTGCCTCCACCGCGCCGCCCAGGGACTCGCGCGCCCCTTCCGGCGTGCCCGCGGGGGCCGCGAAGTCCCGGTAGACGCCCGTCACAATCGAGCCCAGTACCGCGATTCCCAGGGCCGCGCCCAGTTCGTACGCCGTCTCGGACACCGCCGATGCCGAGCCCGCGTGTTCCTTGGAGACGCTCGACAGGATCACGTCGGCGGTCACCGTGAAGGAGAAGCCCGCGCCCACGCCGACCACCAGCAGGGCGGCGCCCAGCAGGGGGTAGCCCGTGGACTGGTCGAGCAGGGTCAGGGCCGCCAGGGCCACGCCGATGGCCGCCAGGCCCCCGGAGACGACCGCGCGCACCGAGTAACGGCGGGCCACCGTGCCCGCGACCAGGCCCGCCGCCACCGCGCCCACCGCCGCCGGGAGTTCGGCCAGGCCCGCCTCCAACGGGCCTCTGCCCTGGACGAGTTGCAGGTACTGGGAGAGGAAGAAGACCAGCCCGGAAAGGCCGAGGATGGTCAGGAGGTCGGCCAGGACGGCGCCGCTGAAGCCGCGGTTGCGGAAGAGGCGCATGTCCAGGAGGGGCGCGGGGAGGGTGAGCTGGCGGCGGACGAAGGCGTACAGGGCTGCCGCTCCGAGGATTCCCGCGGCGACCGGCTCCCACGTGATGCCGTGCGCGGCGGTCTCCTTGACGGCGTAGACCACTCCGATCATGCCGACCAGGGACAGCGCGACGCTGGTCATGTCCCAGGGGCCCGGGTTCGGGTTGCGGGACTCGGGCAGGAACCTGATGCCGACGAGGACCAGGACCGCCATCACGGGCAGGTTGATCAGGAAGACCGAGCCCCACCAGAAGTGTTCGAGCAGGAAGCCGCCGACGATGGGGCCGATCGCGGTGCCGGCGGAGGCGGCCGCGCCCCAGATACCGACGGCGAGGCTGCGTTCGCGCGGGTCGTGGAAGAGGTTGCGGATCAGGGCCAGGGTGGCGGGCATCAGGGTCGCGCCGGCGACGCCGAGCAGCGCCCGCGCCAGGATCAACAACTCCGGCGTCGACGCATAGGCGTTGAGGATCGATATCGCGCCGAACGCCGTGGCGCCCACCAGCAGGATCCGCTTGCGGCCGATGCGGTCGCCGAGGCTGCCCATCGACACCAGCAGGCCCGCGATGACGAACGAGTAGACGTCACCGATCCACAGGAGCTGGGTACCGGTCGGCTCGAGGTCCTCGCTGATGTACGGGGTCGCGAGGCCGAGGACGGTCGCGTCGACGGCCACCAGCAGCACGGCGAGCACCAGGACGGACAGCGCGAGCCAACGGCCGGGACGCTTCACCCCCTCGGTGGCGGTCGCCGGCTGCAGGGTGCTGGTCATGATTCCTCTATCGGTCGTACGGAATGACGTAGTGCGCCACCGAGCAGCAGCTCGACGGTCATGTGGTGGAAGTCCTTGGGGGCGCCCTTGCCGCTCTGGAGCAGCCAGACGGCGGAGGCGAGCAGGCCGAACAGGGCCTCGGTGAGCCAGACGGGCGTGAGGTCGATGCGGAACTCGCCGCTCTGCTGGCCGCGCCGGAACAGTGCGGAGATGCGGGCGTCGATGCGGGCCCAGCCGTCGTTCTGCTCCTCGCCCTCGAAGAGCTGGTTCTCCGTGTAGAGGAAGGCGAGGAGTCCGGCCGCGGGTTCGGCCTCGCGGACCAGGCGCCGTACGGCTTCGCTCGCCGGCCCCTCGTCCAGGCGGGCGGCCTCGAGCGCCTTCTCGCACTCCTCGATGCCCAGCGATTCCAGTGCGCGTACGAGCGCGTCGCGTCCGGCGAAGTGGCGGTGCAGCGTGGCCCGGCTGATCCCGGCGGACTTGGCGACCTCGTCCATGGTCGCGGTGGATCGGCGGGTCAGCAGGGCCGCGGCACTGCGCAGCACGTGGTCACGGTCGACAGCCATGAGACAACCATAACCCATATGAGACACTCATGTCTCACGAGGGGCGTGGCTGTCTCATGTGCGACCGCTGATCAGAGGTCTCGTCAGTGCCAGGGCAGCCGGCTGCGGCGCTCCCAGTACGCGCCCGGCTCCTCGGCCAGGCCCGCCAGCCGGGACAGCTGCTGGTCGTCGAGGTCCACGACGGCCGCGTGCAGGTTGGACGCGAGCTGGACGGTGGTTGCGGCCCCCGAGAGGACGACTCCGGCCCAGGGCTGACGGAGGACGAGTGCGAGGGCCACGGCGTCACAGCCCAGGGAGGTTTCCGCCGCTACGGCCTTCAGGGCGTCCGGGGCGTGCGGCTCGGCGAGCCTGCCGTTGGCCATGCCCTCCTTGACGATCACCGTGAGGCCCGCGTCGTGGGCCTCGGCGAGGGCGGGGGCGGCCGAGGTCTCCAGGGCGTTGTAGGTCGACTGGACGGTACGGAAGAGCGGCTCGCCGTCGACCGTCACGGCGAGGGCGGCGCGGATCGTGTCCGCCTGGGCGGGGCCGCTGGTGGAGAAGCCGATCGAGGTGCCCTGGGCGGCCGCCTCGGCGAGCCTCGCGTGGAGTTCCTTGTCGGTGAGGGCCGGGCTGTCCGGGGTCACCGAGTGGATCTGGTAGAGGTCGAGGCGATCGCCGAGCAGTTCGGCGGTTTCGGCGCGCTGACGGTCGTACGTCTGGACGCTGTGGTCCTTGACCTCGTGCTTCTCGGCGTCGGTGGCCCAGCCCGCGGTGTAGGTGTAGCCCCATTTGCTGCCCACGACGATGTCGTCGATGTCGGGACGGGCGTTCAGCCAGTCCGCGAGGAACTCCTCGGAGCGGCCGTAGGAGCGGGCCACGTCGAAGTAGCGGACGCCCTGGAAGTAGGCGGCGTCGAGGAGTTCGTGGGTGCGGGTGCGGAGGGTCTCTACGCTGCGGTTGTCTCCGAGGTCCTGGTCTCGGCCGAGGTTGATGTAGCCGGGGCGTCCGACGGCGGCGAGGCCGAGTCCGATGTGGCAGGTGGGGGTTGTCGCTGTGGCCAGTCGGGCGAAGGGCATCGCAGGCTCCGTTCGGTCGGGTCCGGTACGGCTGTCCGACCAACGTATCCCGCGATGACCTTCGGTGATGGAACCGCTCGCCCAAGAGCTCGGTTCTCGCGGTGGTTCGGCGGATGCGGCGACGTCGTGGCTTGTCGCGCCCCGCGGCGGGAGCCGCAGATCAATACAGCCTCGCGCCCCTAAGGGCGCTTTGCCTCAGCCCACTTGTGCTGTGCTGCCACGTCCGCCTTCACCTCGGCCAGCTGGACCGCCACCGCGCTCGGAGCCGTGCCGCCCCTGGCGTTGCGGGACGCGAGCGCGCCCGGGACGTTGAGGACCGTGCGGACCTCCGGGGTCAGGTGGGCGGAGATCTTGGCGAACTGGTCGTCCGTCAGGTCGCCCAGTTCCTTGCCCTCGGCCTCCGCCGCCTTGACGCACTCGCCGGCCACCTCGTGGGCCACACGGAAGGGGACGCCCTGCTTGACCAGCCACTCGGCGATGTCGGTGGCGAGGGAGAAGCCGGCCGGGGCCAGTTCCTCCATGCGCTCGCGGTTGACCGTGAGGGTCGCCATCATGCCGGTGAAGGCGGGGAGCAGGACCTCCAGCTGGTCGCAGGAGTCGAAGACCGGCTCCTTGTCCTCCTGGAGGTCGCGGTTGTAGGCGAGGGGCAGGGCCTTGAGCGTGGCCATCAGACCCGTCAGGTTGCCGATCAGGCGGCCGGACTTGCCGCGCGCCAGCTCCGCGATGTCCGGGTTCTTCTTCTGCGGCATGATCGACGAGCCGGTGGAGAACGCGTCGTGCAGGGTCACGAAGGAGAACTCCTTCGTGTTCCAGATGATGATCTCCTCGGCGATCCGGGAGAGGTTGACGCCGATCATCGCGGTGATGAAGGCGAACTCGGCGACGAAGTCACGGGAGGCCGTGCCGTCGATGGAGTTGCCGACGCTGCCGTGCTCGAAGCCGAGGTCCTTCGCGACCGCCTCCGGGTCAAGGCCCAGGGAGGAACCGGCCAGGGCACCCGAGCCGTACGGGGAGACAGCCGTGCGCTCGTCCCACTGGCGCAGCCGCTCCGCGTCCCGGGACAGGGACTGGACGTGGGCCAGGACGTGGTGGGCGAACAGGACCGGCTGGGCGTGCTGGAGGTGGGTGCGGCCGGGCATCGCCACGTCCGGGTGGGCCTCCGCCAGACCGACCAGCGCGTCCTGGAGCTCGGCGATCAGGCCGCCGATGATGCGGGCGTGGTCCCGCAGGTACATGCGGAAGAGGGTCGCGATCTGGTCGTTGCGCGAGCGGCCCGCGCGCAGCTTGCCGCCGAGGTCGGGGCCGACGCGCTCCAGCAGGCCCCGCTCCAGGGCGGTGTGGCAGTCCTCGTCGGCGATCGTGCCCACGAAGGAGCCGTCGGCCACATCGGCTTCGAGCTGGTCGAGCCCCGCGTGCATGCGCTGGAGCTCGTCCTCGCTCAGCAGTCCCGCCTTGTGCAGCACGCGCGCGTGGGCACGCGAACCGGCGATGTCGTACGGCGCGAGCCGCCAGTCGAAGTGGACGGACGCGGACAGCTTGGCCAGGGCCTCGGCGGGACCGTCGGCGAAACGGCCGCCCCAGAGCCGGACGTCACCGCTGTTGCTGCTCACTTGCGTTGCTCCTCACGGCTGCACTCAACGTTATGCATGATTATGCAGAGTCCTGCATGATTCGTCAATCCGAGGTCGGGCGGCAAGGAATTTGCGCTCCCTTTGAACACGGGAAACCGCTTGCTCGTACTTCCCGCCGAACGCAGGCGCCGCGTTTGTCAAGAAGACCACTCCCGACCCCGAGTGAGGCATCCGCATGTCCAGGGCTCTTCCTAAGTACAACAAGCGCCGCGTGGCGATCATCGGCGGCGCCGCCGCCGTGGCACTGACCGGGGCGATCGTCGCCGGTAGCGCCCTCGCCGGGGAGACCTCCAAGAGCAGCACCGCCACCGCCCGCACGCTGGCCGACGTCGGCAGCATCACGTGCCCGGACGTGGCCTCCCAGCTGCCGGAGATCCCGGCCACCGCGCAGGCCGAGGTCGACCGCAACCTGACCCTGCTCCAGACCCAGATCGACGAGGCCAACAAGCGGCTCGTCGACACCGTCGGCCAGGGCGGTGCCAACTTCGTCCAGAACGCCATTCTCGGCCCGCTGGAGGACAAGCGCATCGCCACGGTCAACCGCATCGCCACCGCCATCGGCCGTACGGCCGACAAGCCGCAGGGCCTCGACGCCCTGGCTCCCTGCACCCTCAACGCCGGCGGTGCCGCGGGCGCGGGTGAGGAGGCGGGCGCCGGGGCGGAGGCCGGTGCAGGCGCGGAGGCCGGGGCCGGCGCGGAGGCGGAGGCCACGCCGAGCGAGGCGGCCTCGGAGGCGGCAGGCGGCGCCGAGGACACCGGGAACGCGGAGGGTGCGGGCGACGCGGGTGAGGCCGCCGGCGCGGGCGCCATCTCCTGCCCGGACGTGGCCTCGCAGCTGCCGGCGATCCCCGCCACCGCGCAGGCCGAGGTGGACCGCAACCTGGCGCTGCTCGACACGCAGCTCGCCGAGGCGAACAAGCGGCTCGTCGACACCGTCGGCCAGGGCGGACCGAACTTCGTCCAGAACGCCATCCTCGGCCCGCTGGCCGACAAGCGGAACTCGACCATCGACCGCATCGCGATCTCCATCGGCCGTACCGCGGAGAAGCCGCAGGGCCTCAACTCCCTGGCCGCCTGCACGCTCACCCAGTGACGTGACAGGCGCTGTGGCCGCCCCGTGTGAGCGCCGGCCGGGGCGGCCACGGGCGTCCTCCCGCGAGGGGACGCCCGAATTCCTTAGACAGGCGAAAGGTCTGCGCCCATAATGCCTTGACATGGGAAAGACCTACGAACGCATAGACGGCCGGCTCCGCTCCTTCATCGAGGCGCAACCCCTCTTCTTCACCGCGACCGCGCCCCTGTCCGGCGACGGCACGGTCAACCTCTCCCCCAAGGGACTGCGCGGCTCCTTCGCGATCCTCGACGAACTCACCGTGGCCTACCTCGACTTCGCGGGCTCCAACGCCGAGACGGTCGCGCATCTGCGGGAGAACGGCCGGATCACCCTCATGTGGTGCGCGTTCCAGGGGCCGCCCAACATCGTCCGCGTGCACGGGCGCGGTGAGCCGGTCTTCCGGGACGACCCGCGCTTCAAGGAACTGCTCTCCCGCTTCCCGGACATCGACCCGACCGCGCACGGACTGCGGGCGATCGTCGTCGTGACGGCAGAACTGGTCCGCGACTCCTGCGGTTACGCGGTGCCGTACATGGCGTACGAGGGCGACCGCGAGCTGCACGGCAAGCGGTTCGCGCGCGAGGACGACGCCTCGCTCAGCGAGTACTTCACCAAGAAGGACCACATCGCCACGAGCCTGGACGGCCTGCCGGGGCTGCCGTTGCCGTTGCCGCCGTCCACGATCTGATTCACGCGCCATCGATCCGCACGGTGAAGGTCGTCGATCCCGGCCCGCTCTCCAACGTCACGCTCCCCCCGTGCGCCTCCACCACCGCCGCCACGATCGACAGTCCCAGGCCCGCGCCGCCGGTCTCCGCCTTGGTGCTGCGATCGGCTCGGGTGAAGCGTTCGAAGACGCCCGGCTGGATGTCCTCGGGGATGCCGGGGCCGTCGTCGTGGACCTTCAACGACGCTGTGCTGCCGTCGGTCTCCAGGGTCACCGTCACCTTGGCGCCGGCGGGGGTGTGCAGCCGGGCGTTGGACAGCAGGTTGGCCAGGACCTGCTGGAGGCGGTGTGCGTCGCCCGGCACCGTGACCGGGTCCTCGGGGAGGTCCAGTTCCCAGCGATGACCGGAACCCGTGGCCCGTGCGTCCGTGAGGGCGTCGAGGACCAGGCGGGTGAGGTCGACGGGGGCGGTCTCCAGGGGGCGGCCCGCGTCCAGGCGCGCCAGCAGGAGCAGGTCGTCGACCATCGCGCCCATGCGGGTCGACTCGGCGGCGATGCGCTGCAGGGCCCGGGTGATCTCCGGCGGCAGCGGGCCGGGGTGCAGCAGGGCGAGTTCGGCGTGGCCGCGCACCGAGGCGACCGGGGTGCGCAGTTCGTGGCTGGCGTCGGCGGCGAAGCTGCGCAGCCGTTCCTCGCTGGCGTGGCGTTTGGTGAGGGCGTCCTCGACGTGGCCGAGCATGCGGTTGAAGGCGCCGGCGACCCGGCCCACCTCGCCGCGCGGATCGGACTCGGGGGCGCGGGGCGGAAGGGCCACCTCCCCGCTGGCCAGCGGGAGTTCGCTGACCCGGGTGGCGGTCGCGGCGACCCGGCTGAGCGGGCGCAGGGACCAGCGCACCCACAGGGCGCCCGCGACACCGGCGGCGGTGAGGGCGGCGCCGAAGACGATCCCGGCGACCAGCTCCAGGCGGTGAACGGCGGCCTCGACGGGCTCCAGGGGCATCCCCGTGATCAGGACGTCGCCGTCCAGCCCCCCGGTGGCGATCACCCGGTAGTCGTCCAGGGCGGAGAGGCCGACGCTGTGGCCCCGGCCGTCGGCCGGGACGGCCGCGAGCCGCTCCCGGTCAGCGGCGGTCAGGTCGACGTTCAGGGTGCCGGTGGGGCGGACCACCGCGGCGTTGGTGACCGTGCCGTCGACCAGCCGGGCGCCGAACGTGCCCGTGGCCTGCCGGCGGGTGTCGGCGTGCTCGTCGCCGTCGTGATCGTCCTTCTCCGTCTCCCCCTTGTGCTCCAGGCTGACCGCGAACCTGTTCCCGGTCTCGGTCAGCTGCTCGTCGAGCCGGCTGGTGAGAAACCCGTTCAGCTCCACCACGGCGGCCAGCCCGACGGCGGCACAGCTCACCGTGAGGAGCACCAGGAGGCCTAGGGTGAGCCGGGCCCGCAGCGTGTGCGGCCGCAGGTCCCTCACGGCGTCACCGGCTTGATCACATATCCCGCCCCGCGCACGGTGTGGATCATCGGCTCGCGGCCCGCGTCCACCTTCTTGCGCAGATACGAGATGTACAGCTCGACGACATGGGCGCGGCCGCCGAAGTCGTAGGACCACACCCGGTCGAGGATCTGCGCCTTGCTGAGCACCCGGCGCGGGTTGCGCATGAGGAAGCGCAGCAGCTCGAACTCGGTCGGGGACAGTTCGATCAGCTCGCCACCCCGGGCGACCTCGCGGGCCTCCTCGTCCATGACCAGGTCGCCGACGGCCAGCCGGGGGCCCTCGTCGAGCTGCCGGGCCATGCCCGCGCGGCGCAGCAGTCCGCGCAGCCGGGCGACGACCTCCTCCAGGCTGAAGGGTTTGGTGACGTAGTCGTCGCCGCCCGCCGTGATGCCCTTGATGCGGTCCTCGACCGCGTCCCGGGCGGTCAGGAAGAGCACGCACACGTCCGACTTCACGGTGTGCAGGGCGCGCAGGACCGCGAAGCCGTCGGTGTCCGGGAGCATCACGTCCAGGACGACGGCGTCGGGCAGCAGCTCCCGGGCCGCGGCCACCGCCGAGGCGCCGTCGCCGGCCGTGCGGATCTGCCAGCCCTCGTAGCGCAGGGCGCCGGAGAGGACCTCGGCGAGGTCCGGGTCGTCGTCGACGACGAGGACGCGCAGCGGGGTGCCGTCGGGACGGGTGAGGGCGGGGCGGCCGGAGCGTGCGGTGTTCATGACCTCTCCAGGATCACCCCTGGCCGGGGCGGCGGGGGCCCCGGGAAGCTCTGAGTTTCCTCTGAGTGCGCTCTGCGGGTGGCCGTTCAGAGGGTCCTGAGAGGTTCCCCTCGCACAGTGGTGTCCCGGACAGGCGAAAGGACGCACCTATGACCACCGTGTACGAGCGGCGGGCCGCACCGGCCGTGGCACCGCCCGCGCGACGCTCCCCCGCGGGTGCCGTGCTGGCCCTGCTGTGGGCCGGGGCGGCGGCCGTGATCGCCCTGTGGTGGGCGGACACCGGTTCCGTGGTCGGTACGGCCGGGTGGCTGACCGGCGCCGGGCGGATCGCCGGGCTGCTGTGCGGGTACGCCTGCGCGGTGCTGGTGGGTCTGATGGCGCGGGTGCCGGTGCTGGAGCGGCGGGTGGGTTCGGACCGGGTGGCCCGCTGGCACGCGATGGCCGGGCGCTACACCGTCTGCCTGCTGCTCGCGCACCTCGCGCTGATCCTCTCGGGGTACGCGGCTCAGGACGGCGCCTCGCTGTGGCACGAGACCGTCACGGTGGTCCTGGACTATCCGGAGATGCTCAAGGCGACCGCCGGTACGGTGGTCCTCCTCGCGGTCGGTGTCACCTCGGCACGAGCGGTGCGCCGCCGTACCGGCCACGAGTTCTGGTACTACGTCCATCTCCTCACCTACGCGGCCGTGTTCCTCACCTTCGGACACCAACTGGCCCTCGGGAACGACTTCAACGGCAACACCGCGGCCACGGCGGCCTGGTACGCGCTCTACCTCGGTGTCGCGGCCCTGGTGCTGTGGTTCCGGATCCTCGCGCCGGTGCGGCTGAACCTGCGGCACCGGCTGCGGGTCGAGTCCGTGCACCAGGAGGCGCGGGGCGTGTGGTCCGTCGTCGTGCACGGGCGGGAGCTGGATCGACTCGGCGCGCGGGCCGGGCAGTTCTTCCGCTGGCGGTTCCTCGCCCCGGGCCTGCGGTGGACCTCGACGCCGTACTCCCTGTCGGCGCCGCCCCGCCCCGACCGCATGCGCATCACGGTCAAGGCGCTCGGCGACCACAGTACGGCCGTGGCCCTGCTGCGGCCGGGCACACGGGTGTGGGCGGAGGGGCCGTACGGCTCGCTGACCGCCGAGCGGCAGACCTCGCCCAGGACTCTGCTGATCGGTGGAGGGGTCGGCATCACCCCGCTGCGGGCGCTGTTCGAGACGCTGCCGGGCGAGGTCACCCTGCTGTACCGGGCGCGCACGGTCGAGGACCTCGCGCTGGGCGGGGAGTTGGAGGCCGTCGCGCGGTGGCGCGGGGCGAAGGTGCACTACCTGCTCAACGGGCCGGAGGGGCAACGGCCGCGTATCACCGCCGAGTCGCTGCGGGCGGCCGTCCCCGACCTGGCCGGTCACGACGTCTACCTCTGCGGCCCGCACGGGTTCGCCCGGGAGCTGTACGAGGAGCTGCGCGCCGCGGGAGTGCCCGATCGCCGTATCCACCACGAATCATTCGAGCTGTGAGGCCTCACACGTGCACGCGTTGAAGAAGAACCGCCCGCTGCGCCGGATCGTGCTGGCGAGCGCCGCCACCGTCTCCGGCATGGTGATGCTGCTGTCGCTGAAGCCGCACACCTCGCCGGCCCTCGCGGTGGCGTCCGGGGCAACCGCCCCCGCGGTCACGGGAACCCGAACCGTCACCGGCGACTCCGTCCAGACCCGCTGGGGTCCCGTACAGGTGCGGGTCACCGTGAAGAACGGCAAGCTCACCGACGTGACCGCCGTCGTCTACCCCACCGACAACCCCCGGGACCAGGAGATCAACAGCTACGCGCTCCCGCGGCTGCGGACCGAGGCGCTGCAAGCCCAGAGCGCGGAGATCGACACGGTCTCGGGGGCCACCTACACGAGTGACGGTTACCGCCAGTCACTCCAGTCCGCACTGGACTCCGCGGGCAGCTGAACACACCGGCGTCACGGCACGTATCTCAGGACCAAGGGACCACGCCCACCCCCCTTGCCCCCGTCCCCGGAGGAAACGTGACCACGACGCTCGCAGGCGGCCGCGCCGCCCGCCGCCAGACGATGCGCCGCATCCGCCCGCGCCGTTCCCCGGCGACCGTCCTGCTGCTCGCCGTATGGGCGGGGGCGGCCGGTGTGCTGTGGCTGTGGTGGCACAACACACCGTCCGTCGCCGACGACAACAGCAAGATCCTCAACGCGGGCCGGATCACCGGTCTGCTGGCCGGCTATCTGATGGCGCTTGTGGTGCTGCAGATGGCCCGAGTACCCGCGCTGGAACGCCGGGTGGGCTCCGACCGGGTCGCCCGCTGGCACGCGATGACCGGCCGCTACACCCTCTGCCTGGTCGTCGCCCACGTCTTCCTGATCATGTGGGGTTACGCCCTGCAGGCCGGCAAGGGGCTCGGCGACATCGTCCAGCAGACGATGGACTCCATCAACCAGCTGCCGGACATGGGCAAGGCGGCCATCGGCACCGGTCTGCTCTTCCTCATCGGGCTGATGTCGATCGGCGGGGTGCGCCGCAGGATCCCGTACGACACCTGGTACCACGTGCACCTGCTGACGTACGCGGCGGTCTTCCTGACCTTCTGGCACCAGCTGACCACCGGCAACGACTTCGCGGTCGAGCCGGTCGCCAAGACCGTCTGGTACGCGCTGTACGGCTCGGTCACCGCGCTGGTCGTCTGGTACCGGATCCTCACGCCGATCCGGCTGAACCTGCGCCACCGGATGTATGTGGAGGCGGTCGTCGAGGAGACGCCGGGCGTCGTGTCCGTGCTCATCGGCGGACGCAAGCTGCACCGGATGGGCGCGGAGGCGGGCCAGTTCTTCCGCTGGCGCTTCCTCGCGCCGGGCATGCGGTTCAGCTCCCACCCGTACTCGCTGTCGGCGGCGCCCCGGCCGGGGATGCTGCGGATCACGGTGAAGGCGATCGGCGACCACAGCGAACGGCTGCGCGAGCTGGTGCCCGGCACCAAGGTGTGGGCCGAGGGACCGTACGGCGCGCTGACCGCCCAGCGCCGCAGCCGGGGCAAGGTGCTGCTGGTGGCCGGCGGGGTCGGCATCACGCCGATGCGGGCCCTGTTCGAGACGCTGCCGGGCGCGGCCGGTGACATCACCCTGCTGTACCGGGCCAACACCACCCAGGACCTGGCCCTGTGGGACGAGCTCGCCGCCATCGCGGACGAGCGCGGCGCCCGGCTGATGTACGCGGTCAACAGTCCGGACGGGGAGCGCCCGGACATCTCCGCGGAGTCCCTCCAGCGCAAGCTCCCCGACATCGACAAGCACGACGTGTTCATGTGCGGGCCGAACGGTTTCGCGCAGTCCGTGTACGAAGCACTGCGCGGCGCGGGTGTGCCCGCCCGCCGCATCCATCACGAGTCGTTCGAGATGTGACGACGGGAATTCAGGAGCTGTTGAAGCGATGAGGAAGAGTCACCCCGTCCGTCGAGTCGTGCTCGCGACCGCCGCCACCGTCTCCGGTGTCGTGCTGATGCTGTCGCTGAAGCCGTCCTCGGACCCGGCGTCCGCCCAGGCGGGCGGAACGATCCCGCAGCAGACGGCGGCGGCGCAGGAGTCGGCCCAGGGCGGCACCGGGGCGGCCGCCGGCGGCGCGGTCACCGGGGACGTGGTCCAGACCCAGTACGGTCCCGTCCAGGTCCGTATCACCGTCAGCGGCAACAAGATCACCAAGGCCGAGGCGGTCCAGGCGCCCAAGGGCGGGGAGAGCGACGCGAAGACCGCTCTGTCCATCCCGAAGCTCACCCAGGACACGCTCGCCAAGCAGACCTCGCAGGTCGACACGGTCTCCGGGGCGACCTACACCAGCGAGGGCTACCAGAAGGCCCTCCAGTCGGCGATCGACAAGGCGAACGAGGCGGCCTCCCAGGCCCAGCCCTCGGCTCAGCCGTCCCAGACCGCGGGCGGCAGCGCCGGGGCGGCCGCCAAGACGGTGACCGGTGCCGTGTCGCAGACCCAGTACGGCCCGGTCCAGGTCCGGATCACGGTCAGCGGCGGCAAGATCACCAACGCCGAGGCGGTCCAGGCGCCGAAGGGCGGGACGAGCGACCAGAAGACGGCGCTGTCCATCCCGAAGCTCAACCAGGAGGCCGTGGCGGCCGGCAGCGCGGACATCGACTCGGTCTCCGGGGCCACCTACACCAGCGAGGGCTACAAGAAGTCGCTGCAGTCGGCGCTGGACCAGGCCGGTGGCTGACACGGTGGCCGAGCCGGCACAAGCTCCCGCCGCGGTGCGTCACGCGGAGGAGGTCATGGGGACGGTCTTCTCCTTCGACGTCCGCGGCGGGGAACCCGTTGCCGTGCAGACGGCACTGCGGGAGGCGGTGGCGGAACTGCACCGCGTGAACGAGGTGTTCAGCACCTACCGCGACGACAGCCAGGTCTCCCGCCTGGCCCGCGGCGAACTGACGGTCGCCGAGTGCGACCCGGAGGTGGCCGAGGTACTCGAACTCGGCGCCGAGGCCGAGCGGTCGAGCGACGGCTGGTTCAGCCTGCGCTACGGGGGCCGCCTCGACCCCACCGGCATCGTCAAGGGCTGGGCGGTGGAACGCGCGGCCCGACGGATGGCTCTCGCGGGGGCGACCGGGGTCAGCGTCAACGGCGGCGGAGACGTCCAGCTGTTGGGCGTACCGGGCCCGGAACGCCCGTGGCGGGTAGGGGTCTCGGACCCCCTGCGCCCGGGCGGCCTGGCGGCGGTGGTCTCGGCGGCGGGTGCTGCCGAGCTGGCGGTGGCGACTTCCGGTACGGCCGAACGCGGCGCCCACATCATCGACCCCCGCACGGGCCACTCCGCGGTGACGGACCTGCTGGCGGTGACGGTAGTGGCCCCGACCGTGACCTGGGCGGACTGCTGGGCAACCGCAGCCTTCGCGATGGGTTCGAGGGAGGGCCTGGCATGGCTGGAGAGCCTGCCGGACGTGGAGGCACTGCTGATCACGGCGGGCGATGAGGTGAGGTGTACAGGGGGCCTCGCAGCCAGGCTCGGGTGATTTCTTTTAGGGGCGCGGGGCTGTGTCGATATGCGGCTCCGCCGCGTGGGCGCGACCAGCCCCCACAAGCCCGCACCCGACAGACGACCGCTAGTGCCCGTTCTGAGCCAACCGCAACAAATGCTCGGCCAGCGCCTGCCCCCCCGTAGGGTTCCGGCTGATCAGCATCAACGTGTCATCCCCGGCGATCGTCCCGAGAATGTCATGCAGCTCGGCCTGATCAATGGCCGACGCCAAGAACTGCGCAGCCCCCGGAGGGGTCCGCAGGACCACAAGGTTCGCCGAAGCCTCCGCGGAAATCAGCAGCTCCTGAGAGAGCCGCCGCATCCGCTCCTCCTTCGCGGACTCCCCCAACGGCGCCCGAGGGGTCCGAAAACCCCCCTCACTGGGCACCGCGTAGATGAGATCCCCGTCGTTGTTACGGATCTTCACCGCGTTCAGCTCGTCGAGGTCCCGGGAGAGCGTCGCCTGAGTGACGCTCAGCCCGTCATCGGACAGCAGCTTGGCCAACTGGCTCTGCGACCGCACCGGCTGCCGGTTGAGGATGTCCACGATCCGGCGGTGGCGCGCGGTACGCGTCTGCGGCACGGCAGGCCCCGCGGCCCCGTTGTGCTCGTGATCCTGCGCATGACTCATCGTCGTCTCATTCTCCGGATCATCCGTCTCCCTCGGCGACACCCAGGATGCCGGGGAGAGCCTGAACAAGCGCGTCCACTTCGTCGTCGCCGATGTTCAGCGGCGGCATCAGCCGTACGACATCGGGGGCGGGCGCGTTGACCAGGAATCCGGCGTCCTGAGCCGCCTGCTGCACCTTCGGCGCGAGCGGCTCGGTGAGCACGATACCCAGGAGGAGCCCCGCACCCCGGACGTGGGAGATCAAGGGGTGCCCGAGTGACTCGATTCCGTCCCGCAGCCTCTCGCTCTGCTGCTTGACGTTCTCCAGCAACCCGTCGTTCGCGATGGTGTCGAGGACGGCGAGACCGGCGGCACACGCGACCGGGTTCCCGCCGAACGTCGTTCCGTGCTGCCCCGGCTGCAGCAGGTCCGCGGCCCGCCCGAAGGCGACGGTCGCGCCGAGCGGCAGTCCGCCGCCGAGCTGCTTGGCGAGGGTGACGACGTCCGGGAGGACGCCCTCGTGGGCCTGGTACTCGAACCAGTGTCCGGTACGGCCGATGCCGGTCTGGACCTCGTCGAGGACCAGCAGGGCGCCCTTGGCCGCCGTGATCGCCCGGGCCGCCTTGAGGTAGCCGGCCGGCGGCACCACGACGCCGTTCTCGCCCTGGATCGGCTCGATGACGACGAGCGCGGTGTCCTCGGTGACCGCGGCGGCCAGCGCCTGCGCGTCGCCGTACGGCACATGCGTGACGTCACCCGGCAGCGGCAGGAAGGGGGTCTGCTTGGCGGGCTGGCCGGTGAGCGCGAGGGCGCCCATGGTCCGGCCGTGGAAGCCGCCCTCGGTGGCGACCATGTGGGTGCGTCCGGTCAGCCGGCCGATCTTGAAGGCCGCCTCGACCGACTCGGCGCCGGAGTTGCAGAAGAAGACCTTGCCGTCCCGGCCGAAGAGCTGGAGCAGCCGTTCGGCGAGGGTGACGGTCGGCTCGGCCATGAAGAAGTTGGAGATGTGGCCGAGGGAGGCGATCTGCTTGCTGACGGCCTCGACGATCGCCGGGTGGGCATGGCCGAGCGCGTTGGTGGCGATGCCGCCGACGAAGTCGAGGTACTGCTTGCCCTCGGCGTCCCAGACCTTGAGTCCCGCACCGCGGACGAGAGGGAGGCGAGGGGTGCCGTAGTTGTTCATGAGCGTGCCCTGCCACCGCTGGGTCAGCTCCTGATTGTCGGTCATACGGCATCCCCCTCTTGTGCGTCCGGCACGACCATCGTGCCGATCCCCTCGTCGGTGAAGATCTCCAGCAGGATCGAGTGCTGGACCCGCCCGTCGATGACCCGGGCCGTGGTCACGCCGTTGCGTACGGCGTGCAGACAGCCCTCCATCTTCGGGACCATGCCGGAGCTCAACTCCGGCAGCAGCTTCTCCAGTTGGGAAGCCGTGAGGCGGCTGATCACCTCGTCGCTGTGCGGCCAGTCCTCGTAGAGGCCCTCGACGTCCGTGAGGACCATGAGGGTTTCGGCGTCAAGAGCAGCAGCGAGTGCCGCAGCCGCCGTATCAGCATTGACGTTGTAGACATGTCCGTCGTCCTGGCTCCGGGCGATCGACGAGACGACCGGGATACGGCCGTCGGCGAGCAGTGCCTCGATCGCACCCGTGTCGATCGCGGTGATCTCGCCCACCCGCCCGATGTCGACCAACTCTCCGTCGATCTCGGGCCGGTGCTTGGTGGCGCTGATGGTGTGGGCGTCCTCGCCGGTCAACCCGACGGCGAGCGGCCCGTGTTCGTTGAGCAGATTGACCAGCTCGCGCTGCACCTGCCCGGCCAGCACCATCCGTACGACGTCCATGGCGTCCTCGGTGGTGACGCGCAGTCCGGCCTTGAACTCGCTGACGATGCCGTGCTTGTCGAGGGCGGCGCTGATCTGCGGGCCGCCGCCGTGCACGACGACCGGCTTGAGCCCGGCGTGGTGCAGGAAGACGACGTCCTGGGCGAAGGCGGCCTTCAGGTCCTCGTCGATCATGGCGTTGCCGCCGAACTTGATGACGACGGTCTTGCCGTTGTGGCGGACCAGCCAGGGCAGCGCCTCGATGAGGATCTGGGCCTTGGGGAGCGCGGTGTGCTTTCGCGTGGTGCTCATGAGGAGTAGGCGCTGTTCTCGTGGACGTAGTCGGCGGTGAGGTCGTTGGTCCAGATGATGGCGGTCTCGGAGCCGGCCGCGAGGTCGGCGACGATGTGCACCTCGCGGTAGCGCATGTCGACCTTGTCGCGGTCCTCGCCGACGCCGCCGTTCTTGCAGACCCAGACGCCGTTGATGGCGACGTTGAGCCGGTCGGGCTCGAAAGCGGCCTTCGTGGTGCCGATGGCGCTCAGGACGCGGCCCCAGTTGGGGTCCTCGCCGTGGATCGCGCACTTGAGGAGGTTGTTGCGGGCGATGGAGCGGCCGACCTCGACGGCGTCGTCCTCGCTCGCGGCGCCCACCACCTCGACCTTGATGTCCTTGCTGGCACCCTCGGCGTCCCGGATCAGCTGCTGGCCGAGGTCGTCGCAGACGGTCCGTACGGCCTCGGCGAACTCCGCGTATTCCGGGGTGGCTTCGGAGGCGCCGGAGGCGAGCAGCAGCACGGTGTCGTTGGTGGACATGCAGCCGTCGGAGTCGACGCGGTCGAAGGTGGTCCGGGTGGCGGCCCGCAGGGCCCTGTCCAGGGCCTCGCTCTCCAGGTCCGCGTCGGTGGTGAGGACGACCAGCATGGTGGCGAGGCCGGGGGCGAGCATGCCCGCGCCCTTGGCCATGCCGCCGACGGTCCAGCCGTCCTTGGTCACCACGGACGTCTTGTGGACGGTGTCGGTGGTCTTGATGGCGATGGCGGCCTTCTCACCGCCGTGCTCGGACAGTTGAGCCGCGGCGGCCTCGACTCCCGGCAGGAGCTTGTCCATCGGGAGCAGGAGGCCGATGAGGCCGGTGGAGGCGACGGCCACCTCACCCGCGCCGATGTCCAGCACCTCGGCGACCTTCTCGGCCGTGGCGTGCGTGTCCTGGAAGCCCTTGGGGCCCGTACAGGCGTTGGCGCCACCGGAGTTGAGGACGACGGCGGAGAGCTGACCGGACTTGAGGACCTGCTCGGACCACAGCACCGGCGCGGCCTTCACGCGGTTGGAGGTGAAGACGCCGGCGGCGGCGCGGCGGGGCCCGGTGTTGACCACGAGGGCCAGGTCCGGGTTGCCGTTCTCCTTGATTCCGGCGGCGATGCCCGCCGCCTGGAATCCCTTGGCTGCCGTGACGCTCACGGTGCGACTCCGATCGTGGAAAGACCCAGCTCCTCGGGGAGACCGAGGGCGATGTTCATGCTCTGGACGGCACCGCCCGCGGTGCCCTTGGCCAGGTTGTCGATGGCGCTGATCGCGATGATGCGGCCCACGGACTCGTCGAGGACGACCTGCACCTGAACGGCGTTCGAACCGTAGACGGACGCCGTGGCGGGCCACTGCCCTTCGGGGAGCAGATGGACGAACGGCTCGTCGGCGAGGGCCTTCTCGTACGCGGCGCGGACGGACTCGGCGGTGACGCCGGGCTTCGCCTTGGCGCTGCACGTGGCGAGGATGCCGCGGGGCATCGGCGCGAGGGTCGGTGTGAAGGAGACGCTCACCCTGGCACCGGCCGCCGCGCTGAGGTTCTGGACGATCTCGGGGGTGTGCCGGTGGCCGCCGCCGACGCCGTACGGCGACATGGAGCCCATGACCTCGCTGCCCAGCAGGTTCGGCTTGGGCGCCTTGCCCGCGCCGGAGGTGCCGGAGGCGGCGACGATCACGGCCTCGTTCTCGGCAATTCCGGCGACGTAGGCCGGGAAGAGGGCGAGCGTGACGGCGGTCGGGTAGCAGCCGGGCACCGCGATGCGCCTGGTCCCGGTGAGCCGGGCGCGCGCACCCGGAAGTTCGGGAAGGCCGTAGGGCCAGGTGCCGGCGTGCGCGGAGCCGTAGAACTTCTCCCAGTCGGCTGCGTCCTCGAGCCGGAAGTCGGCGCCCATGTCGACGACGAGGACGTCCGGGCCGAGCTGTTCGGCGACGGCGGCGGACTGTCCGTGGGGCAGGGCGAGGAAGACGACATCGTGTCCGGCGAGGACGTCGGCCGTGGTCTCCTGGAGTACCCGGTCGGCCAGCGGCAGCAGGTGCGGCTGCAGTGTGCCGAGCCGCTGTCCGGCGTTGGAGTTGCCGGTCAGGGCGCCGATCTCGACCTCGGGGTGCGCCAGGAGCAGCCGCAGGACCTCACCGCCCGCGTATCCGCTCGCTCCGGCCACCGCCGCACGTACCGCCATGTCATCCTCCTCCTGGATGGCATGACTATACGTTTCGCTGCACGTTTATGCAACCACATGCATACTCACGCCCTCCGCCGACGAAGGGCCCCGAACGTGCCGATCCCGACGAGAGCGACGAGCGCACCGCCCCCGACCGCCGTCCCCAGCCGCAGACCGGGCGGATGGAAACTGCAGGTGACACTCGACGACGTGCCGTCGAGCGGCACGGCGATCAGCCCGTGGTACGCCTTCGCGGGTACGGCGGCCGCGTCACCGGCGGCGCAGCGCCAGCCGGCGATCCGGGGCGCGGCCACGACGGCGACGCCCTTGCTGCCCGCCGGGAGCCGGGCCCGGATCGTGCCTCCGGAGCCGGAGACGGTCACCTTGGTGGCGCCGGTGGCCTTGAGCTGTCGTACGACGGCGTGCAGGCGGCCGGTGTCCAGGCAGCCGACCGCCTGGTCCGGCACGACGCCCAGCCGGTTCGGGAACAGCTCGATCGTGAGGCGCCCGGAGTCCGGGACCGTGCCGAGCCGCTGCATGGCGGCGATCTTGGTGAGGGGGTGGTGGTCGGCCCTGAACCGCCCTGTCAGGCCGTGGGCGGAGGGGCCGGTGAGCCGCGCGGTGCCCGCGAAGTACGGCGCCCAGAGGTAGACCTCGCTGCCCGCCCGGCACCGGGCGGTGATCGTCGACCTGCCGCCGGTGCGCACCCCCTGCCGCTGGTCGGTACTGCGGTCCGGCCGCTTCCCGGCGCCGTCGAGGACGGTGATGCGGGGCAGGGTGTAGACGTGGGCACCCAGCAGCAGCTCCTGGTTGCGGTACGGCGACGGCCCGAAGGCACCGGTCGCGGCGGACGGCCGTACCGTCACCAGGGGCGGGACGTCCTCGCGGGTCACGGTCTCGCCGGTGCCGTCCTGGGGGAACCAGTTCTGATGCGGGTCCGGCGGGGAGTGCACCCGGGCGCCGACGGAGAAGAGGACGTCCGTCACCGCGTTGTCCAGGCTCTGGAGGCTGCGGCCGCCGGAGGTCCAGCCGCCACCGAGGGCGGTGAGCGTGCTGCTGAGCACGGCGGAGGTGTGGCTGCTGTAGTACTGGGCGCCCTGCCCGCCGACCTCCAGCGGGTCGTTGCCGACGGTCTGTTCCCGGCCCGGGTCGGTGCGGTAGCGGGGCCAGCCGTCGGCCTGCGCGACCGCGTCGGCCTGGTCCTGCTGCCGGGCGCCCCAGGGGGCGTAGTCGTCCATGTGCCCGAACCGCATCCGGGTGGCCACGGCATCGGTGGCGGTGGCCTCGCCCAGCTGCGCCCCGACGAGCAGTACGGCGGCGAGCGCTGCCGGGGCCATGCGCAGTACGGGTCGCCTGCGGCCGAGCAGGATCAGCCCGAGCAGCGCGCCAAGGGCCGCCATCAGGAATACCGGCCAGGCGAAGGAACGGACCAACTGACTGCCGCTGGCGACGACCGCGATCAGTGCGAGCAGTCCGGCGGCCGCGGCCAGGGCCCGCCGGTCGAGGGGGCCGTAGGAGAGCGTGTGCCAGGCGGCGATCACCAGCAGCGCGCAGACCACGAAGGTCTGGCGGTACGAACTGCCCTGCGGCGCGGCGAAGGCGTGCCAGAGCAGATGGGTCGGGCCCCACTGCATCGACAGGGTCACGACGAGCACCAGCAGCGTCCACCCCGCGCGCACCCGGCGGGGTGCCGCACGGTGGAAGGGCAGGGCGAGGGCGAGCAGCAGGGCCGTGGTGCCCACGAAGAGGGCCGGGGAGCCGAAGCTGTACGTCGTCGGCAGCAGCCGGGCCGACAGGTCCTGCGCGCCCACCGGAGCGAACCGGGTGAACCGGCCCTCGGAGGCGTGCGCGCTGCCGAAGTACACGACCGTCACCAGGGGTGCGGCCAGGCCCATGCCGAGCGCGAAGGTCAGGGCGGCCCGGCCCGCGGCGGTGAGCCCGCGGCGGCGGGGCAGGTCGGCCAGCCACAGCCGCAGCAGGAACACGAGAGCGGCGGCGAGGGTGGCCATGTACGCCGTGTAGAAGTTGGCGATCCATGCGGCCGTCACGACCAGCACCCCGACGAGCGGGCGCCTGCCGCTCAGGATCCACTCACCGACCAGGCACAGCAGCGGTAGGGCGATCAGCCCGTCGAGCCACATGAGGTTGTACGAGGCGGTCGCCACGGTCCATCCGCACAGGGCGTAGGACGCGCCCAGCAGTCCCGCCGTCCACCAGCGCCCGGGACGCAGCCTCAGCAGCAGCCAGGCCATGGCGGCACCGGCACAGGCGATCTTCAGCACGGTGATGACGTACACCGCGAGGTCGATCTCGTTCCTCGGGAACACCGCCACGAGCAGGGCGAACGGGCTGGTGAGGTAGGTGCCGAGGTCGGGCAGGAAGCTGGTGCCGAATCCTGACTGCCAGTTGACGAGGAGCCCGCCGGTGGCCCGCCCGTGCAGCAGGTCCCACAGGTGCGCGTGAAACGGCACGTACTGGTTTCCCAGGTCGTTGACGTTCCGGGTGCGCGGTCCGAAGGGGTAGCTGCGGGCGACGGCGTCGGCCGCGCAGAGCACGACGACGGTGATCGTCGCCGCCAGCAGAGCGGCCTGCCCCGGTCCGGGCGGCGGCCGCTCCCCCATGAGGTCGTCCGCGGTCTCCGGTTCGGGCGGGACGGTCGTTCGCACGCCCTGTTTACTGCTCAATTCAAGCCCCCGTCCGGGGCGTTCACCCCGTGCGTTGTAGCTGCGCCGATTTAGACCGGGGGTGCATACGGTTGGTTGTCCTACCGCAGATGGCGGTGCAGTGAATTCCGTACGACCCGGAGGCAACGGTGGCCGAGGGGACCGTACGGGCAGAGGGAGCTGACATGAGCGAGAGCACCACCCGCGAGGAGCGTTTCGCGCGCGGCCTGGAGATGCTGGGGAGCGTCAATCCCGAGGTAGGACAGCTGGTCGTCGACTCACTGGCCGACATCAGCCCGGAGATGGGCCACCAGGTCATCGCCTGGGGGTTCGGCGAGATCTACTCTCGACCACAACTCGCGCCCCGTGACCGCCAGTTGGTCACGCTGGGCATACTCACCGCGCTCGGCGGCTGTGAGACCCAGCTGGAGGTGCACATCAACACGGCCCTCAACGTGGGCCTCACCCCCGAGCAGATCGTCGAGGCACTGTTGCAGTCGGCCGGCTACTGCGGGTTCCCCAGGGCCCTCAACGCCACGGCCGTGGCGAAGAAGGTGTTCGGCGAGCGCGGGCTGCTGCCCGTAGGACAGCAGCCCGCCGACCCGTCGGCTACCTCTGCCTGATCCTCAGGAAGGTGATCGAGTTCGCCGGGAAGGTGTACGAGAACTTCCCGGCGACCCCGTCGAAGGTGGACTTCACCGGGGCGACCGCGGTCGACGTCTCACTGTTCACGGCGTCCGGGCCGGCCGCCAGCGTGGTCACCCGGGCCCTGGAGGCGACCTTGGCGCCGCCCAGGTCGACGGCCGTACGGGCGGCCGCGTTCTGGGCGTTGACGACCTTGACGATCAGGTCACCGGTCTTCTGATCCTTGGTGACCACCTGACGGAACGGCTCGGCCGGCTTGTCGTCGGTGAAGCTGCCCCACTCCTGTCCGTCGAGGTAGAGCGTCACCTGACGGTCACGCACCTTGACGTCGATGTCGTAGGTACGGCCGGTCTCGACCGATCCGGCCTTGGAGACCAGCGTCGACTTGCCGCCGTCCACGGCCTGTTCGACGGCGGACTGGGTGTTGTTCCAGCCGCCGATGTTCCACCAGTAGAAGTTGCCGGTGTCCTTGACGCCGAAGGCGACGAGGAAGCCCTCCTTGCCGGCCTTCTTGGTGGCCTTCGCCTTCAGGTCGTAGTCGTGCCAGGACGGGTCACCCGCCGAGACCATGGTGTTCTCGGCGTTCACGTCCGTCTGCACGTACTGCCCGTCCTGGACGCTCCAGCTGCCGCCGCCGGTGTGGGTCCACTGCGAGGCGTCACCGCTGAAGTCGTCGGTGAGCAGGGTCTTCCCGTCGGCACCGGTGACCCGCACATCGTCGTACGCCGCCGTCGTCGCCCACGTCGAAAGGCCCACGGCTCCGGTGATCGGGGCGAGCAGTGAGGGTGTGCCGGTGGCCTTCGAGGGCACCACGCGGTCGCCGACGTTGGTCATGAACAGCTTCTGGACCTCGTAGTTGGCGGAGTTCCAGGAGGCGTGGTTGTTGAACCAGATCAGGTCCGGGCGCCACTGGACGTAGTCCTCGTTGGCGAACAGCGGGGCGTAGGAGGCGAGTTTGACGACGTCGGCGTTGCGCTCCAGGCCGGTCATGAACGCCGCCTCGGTGAGGCCGTTCTTGAAGGTGTTGCCCTGGGAGGCGTACTCGCCGAGGAAGACCTTCGGGCCGTTCCTGTCGTAGGAGTCGTAGCGGTCGTTGTTCTGCAGGAACCACTGCGGGCTGTTGTAGTAGTGCTCGTCGACCATGTCGACCTTGGCGTCCTTGTTGAGCTGCCAGGCCGTGTCGAAGGTCGTTCCGGAGTCGTCCGGGCCGGAGTTGGAGATGACCTGGATGTCCGGGTACTTCGCCTGGATGGCGGCGCGGAACTCCTTGAACCGGGCGAAGAACTCGTTCGGCAGGTTCTCCTCGTTGCCGACCTCGATGTGGGTGAGGTGGAAGGGCTTGGCGTGGCCCATCTTCGCCCGCACCTTGCCCCACGTGGAGCTCGCCGGGCCGTTGGCGAACTCGATGAGGTCGAGGGTGTCCTGGATGTGCCGCTTGAGGAGTGCCTCGTCCACGACGGCCTTGTTCTGACCGCAGCCGGTCACCAGGGCGGGGACCACGGGCAGCGGCATGGCGCCGATGTCCTCGGAGAGGCGGAAGTACTCGTAATAGCCGAGGCCGTAACTCTGGTTGTAGCCCCAGAAGTTGGAGTTGGTCGCGCGCTGCTCGACCGGGCCGATGGTGTCCTTCCACTGGTACGAACGCTTGCGCTGCCAGCCGGAGGCCGCGCTGTAGTCCTCCATGGACCCCGTGTTCACCAGACAGCCGCCGGGGAAGCGCACGAAGCCCGGCTGCAGGGCGGCGATCTTCTCGGCGAGGTCCTTGCGCAGGCCGTTGGATTCACCGCGGTAGGTGTCGCGCGGGAAGAGGGACACCATGTCGAGGGCGGCCGCAGCGGAGGAGGCCACGGTGAGGCGGCCGTCGGAGCTGCTCCCGGTCGCGGTGAAGGTGGCCTTGTACTGGGCCCAGCCGCTCTTCGTCACGGTCACCTCGCGGGCGGTGGCGAGCGTCCCGTCGGCGTCCTGCAAGGAGACCGTGAGAGCCGTACCTGCGTCCGCGCGGGCCCACACCGAGAAGTCGTACTTCTTGCCCTCCTCCACGTGGATGCCGGTGTTGTATCCGGCGTTCGTGACGGACGAACCGGCGCCCAGGGAGAGGTAGTTGCGGTTGCGCTCGCCCAGCCGTCCGTCGTCGTTCACCACCTGGCCGGTGCCGGAGACCGTCCACGAGGTCAGCGGGGTGTACGAGGAGTTGTCGGCGGTGGAGTACTCGAAGGACCGGTTCTGTACGAGTTCGGCGTACAGACCGCCGTCTGCGGCGCGGTTGATGTCCTCGAAGAAGACGCCGTACATCGTGTCGTCGATCTTCGCGCCCCGGGCGGCCGGGTCGACGGTGATCGCGTAGTCGGTGACGTCCTCGGCATGGGCGGGGGCGGGGACCAGACCGGCGGCCACCAGGAAGGCGGTGGCACCGAGACCGAGTCTCCAGCGGGTGCGTGACATGAATACTCCGCGGCTCTGTGTCGAAGGTGACGTTCGAAATATCAAACGATGATCAGCACTTCGAACGGCAAGATAGGGAGGGTGCCGGGGAGCGTCAACGGGTCGCGCGGGACCGAAAGTGTCGGAAGTGAGGGACGGATGGGCGAGTTCTGGCCAGTGGCGGATGCGCTGACGTATCTGGCCGGGAACTGGCGGACCGAGCGAACCGTGCGGGATCTGGCGAGCGGAGACGAAGGGGAGTTCTCCGGTACGACCGCTTTCGGCCGACTGGAAGAGGGCGGACTGCTGTCCCAGGAGTCGGGCATCTTCGTCTGGCAGGGCGTCCCGCGACCCGCCGAACGGACACTCCGCTTCCTGCCGGGCAGCACACCGGGCACGGCCGACGTCCGCTTCTCCGACGGGCGCCCCTTCCACGACCTGGACCTGACGTCCGGCCACCATGTCGCCGACCACCCCTGCGCCGCGGACCTCTACCGCGGCGAGTTCAGCGTCCTGGACGCGGACCACTGGCGCACGGTGTGGCGCGTCGGCGGCCCGGCGAAAGACCTGGTCCTGACGACCCACTACACCCGCGAGCCCACCGACGGCCACGCGGACGGCACGCCCGACCACTGACCGCGCGAGACCACCGGCCGCCACCCGTACGAGGCGGCGACGGCTGACCGCACGGGACCGCCCGGCGGCCGCCCGCACAAGACGGCCTGCGGCCTGGCACGCCAAGCCCCCGGCTACGTCCGCGCGGGCTGAGCCGGGGCGCCCTCGAAACGGAGGTTCCAGCGGCCGGCTCTGCCGGTCACGGTGGTCGCCGACAGCGGACGTACGTCGATGTTCCAGTAGGTCGACGGCGGGGCCTTCAGCGCGTAGACCAGGGCGGCGCGGATCACGGCCGGTTCGGCGACGGCGACGATACGGCCGCCGTCGCCGACGGGCCGGGTGTCGAGCCAGCCGCCGACACGGGTGATGAAGTCGAGCAGTGACTCGCCGCCGTGCGGGGTCGCCCGCGGGTCGGCGAGCCAGGCGTCCACGGACTCCGGCTCCCGGGCCATCGCCTCGCCGAGGGTCAGCCCGCGCCAGCGCCCCATGTCACAGTCGCGCAGAGCGAGTTGCACCAGAGGGGCGTAACCGAGGGCGTCCCCGGTGGCACGGCTGCGCGGAGTGGGCGAGCAGTACCGCAGTTCGGCCGCCGCGAGCGGCAGCAGATCGTGCGCCACGGCCAGCACCTCGTCCCAGCCGGCCTGGTCGAGGGGGCGGTCGTCCTCGAACCGCTCGGCGAGCAGCGAGGAGCTGCGCGCGGCGGCGACGAACGTGACCCGAAGTTGCATGCGGCGATCGTGAGCTGTGGAAGTGCGCAGGTCAAGAGGCGTTACCGGGGAGTTACCCAGGGTGCGCCGGGGCTCACTGCCCGAAGATGAGCGCCATCCAGTGATCCGGCTTGGCGAGCGGCGCGAACCCGAGCTTCTCGTACACCCCTTGGGCGTCGTGGGTGGCGAGCAGAATGCGTTTGAGGCCGTAGGGCCGCAGGTGCTCGCGCACGGCACCGACCAACGCCGTACCGATCCCCTCGCCCCGCACGGACCGGTCCACGTACACGTCGCACAGCCAGGCGAAACTGGCCAGATCGGTGATCACGCGGGCATAAGCCACCTGATCCCCCGATTCCACCGCGTACACCCCGAAGTTGAGCGACCCGGCGATCGCCCGGTCCTGCTTCTCCCGCGGCCGGCCGATCGCCCAGTACGCGTCGGTCGACAGCCAGTGGTGCACCCGCCCGGCGTCGACGCGGTCGGGGTCGGTGGAGATCTCGTAGCCCTCGGGGAGGGGCGGGGTGTCGGTCATGCCGGGAGATTCGCAGGCCCCGGCCGCCGGCGTCGAACTGTTTTCCTGAGGGGCGTTGTCAGTGCCGGGTGCGATGCTGCGGAGCATGACGGGGATGACGACCGCCACCGATCAGGAGTGGCTGAAGGAGCTGGGGGCCGACGGGCGGAGCCGGATCGGCCACTGGACGCTGATGGTGGAGTTCAACGGCTACCTGGGCATCACCTTCGCCGACGCGCGGTACGGCAGCCACCCCGACGAACTGCTCACCGAGATGCAGGAGTCCGGCTTCGACCTCGAAGAGCGCGAGGAGGACGGTGATCACGACGCGTACTACGCGGCCCTGACCGCCGCCGCCTTCGCCCTCGCCCTCCGCCTCACCGGCATACGCCTGACCCCGGAACTCTTCGCCACCGCCGAGTTCCTGTGCGCGGTCGCGCCGGTGCCGCGCGGCTAGAGCACCTCGTCGCAGGCGGTACGAAGCCTGCGTACGCCTTCTTTGATCTCCTGCGGCCCCGCCACCGCCGCGAAGCTCAGCCGGACGTGTCCGGCCGGGGGTTCCGCGCTGAAGTACGGGCGACCGGGGGTGATCGCGACGCCCGCGCGCAGGGCCGCGGCGGTCAGGGCGGTCTCGTCCGTGCCGTCCGGGAGGCGGAGCCAGAGGTGGTAGCCGCCCGACGGGATGTGCGGGAGGGCGAGTTCGGGCAGGTCGAGGCGGAGGGCGGCGGTCATGGCGTCCCGGCGGGCCTTCAACTCCGCCGAGATCGTACGCAGATGACGGGGCCAGGCCGGGGAGCCGACGAGTTCCAGGGCCGCTTCCTGGAGCGGGCGGGGGACGAAGAAGGTGTCGACGATCTGGATCGCGCGGAGCCGGTCCAGTACCGGACCGCGTGCGGCGAGCGCGCTCACCCGGAAGCTGGGCGAGGTCGCCTTGGTCAGCGAGCCGACATGGACGACGACTCCGTCGGGATCGTCGGCGGCCAGCGGACGCGGCAACGGGCCGGCGTCCTCGTGCACGAGCCGTCGTACGAAATCGTCCTCGACGACGAAGGCGCCGGCCTCGCGGGCGATGCGCAGCACCTCGCCCCGGCGCTCGGGGGCAAGCACCGCGCCGGTCGGGTTCTGGAACAGCGGCTGGCAGACGAACACCCGCGCGCCGGTCGCCCGGAAGGCGTCGGCGAGCAGGGCCGGTTTCACGCCGTCCGCGTCCACCGGGACGGGCACGGGGCGAAGGCCGGCGGAACGCGCGATGGCCAGCATGCCGGGATAGGTGGGCGACTCGACGAGCACGGGCGCGCCGGGCGGGGCCAGCGCGCGCAGCGCCGTCGTGAGCGCCGACTGGCCGCCCGCAGTGATCAGCACCTCCGCGGTTGTGACGGCGCCGCCGATGCTCCGCGCGAACCACTGGCGCAGTTCCGGCAGACCCTCCGTCGGCGGTCGGCCCCAGGCTCCGGGTCGGCGGCCGGCGCGTGCCAGGGCCGCGGACATCGCGCGCTCCGGCTGCAGACAGGGGTGCAGATAGCCGCCGTTGAACTCGACCACCCCGGGCGGCGGGGCGGCCAGCGAGACCAGGACACCGGACGCGTCCACCGAGCGCGGTACAAGGTCGGCGGCGCCGTCCGCGCTGAGCGCGACCTCCTGCCAGGAGGTGTCCCCGGCCGGAGCGGCCGAGGTGCGCGCCGCCGCGCGGAAGGCACCCGCGCCCGGCCGGGTGACCACCAGCCCCTCGGCGGCGAGCTGAGCGAGGGCACGCGAGACGGTCACCGGGCTGACCCTGAACCGGTCGACCAGGACACGGCTCGACGGGAGCTTTCCACCGGGAGAGTAGCGGTCAAGCTCTCGCCGCAGCTGTTCTGCCAGGTCGGTGACGCTGCTACGCTCTTGCATGAGAGTACAGAGTAGCGCTACCGCGCCGACCGGGATAGCGGTCCCCGCTCCCGCCAAGAGCTTCGGCACCCTCCAGGCCGCCCTCGGCGTCGCCGCCTTCTCCCTCACCTTCCCCGCCACGGCGTGGGGGCTCGAGGGCTTCGGGCCCTGGTCCCTCGTCGCCGTGCGCAGCGTTCTCGCGGCACTCATCGCAGCCGGCTGTCTGTCGGCGCTGCGCGTCCCGATACCGAGCCGCCGTGACCGGCCGGGACTCGCGGTCGTCGCCGTCGGGGTGGTGGTCGGCTTCCCGCTGCTGACCACGCTCGCCCTGCAGACGTCGACCACCGCACACGCCGCCGTCGTGGTGGGTCTGCTGCCCCTGACGACCGCGCTGCTGTCGGCCCTGCGCATGGGCACCCGCCCCTCGCGCACCTTCTGGACGGCCGCCCTCGCGGGCGCGGCCGCGGTGGTCGCCTTCACGGTGCAGCAGAGCGGGGGCGCCCTGACCACCGCCGACCTGTATCTCTTCGCCGCGCTCCTGGTGTGCGCCGCCGGCTACACCGAGGGCGGCCGGCTGGCCCGGGTCATGCCCGGCTGGCAGGTCATCGCCTGGGCGCTGGTGCTGTGCCTGCCGATCGGCGTGCCCGCGGCGGCGCTCGCGCTGTCGTACGAACCGGTGCACCTCACCGCGCACAGCGTCGCCGGGCTGCTGTGGGTGGCGGCGGGCTCGCAGTTCCTCGGCCTGGTCGTCTGGTACCGGGGCATGGCGGCGATCGGGATCCCCAAGGCCAGCCAGTTGCAGTTGGCCCAGCCCCTGCTCACACTGGTGTGGTCGGTGCTGCTGCTCGGCGAGCACCTGACGGTGGCCGCCCCGCTGACGGCCGCGGCGGTGCTCGTGTGCATCGCCGTCACCCAGCGGGCGCGGGGCTGAACGGCGCGCACGCGCCGGTCCAACCGCGTCCCCGCGCCGTAGAATCGGGGCCACGGACCGTTGCTCCCGCACTTGTGAGGAGGCCCCAGACGATGCGTGCAACCGTGGGCGACCAGCTTGTCCAGCACGGCAGGGTGGTCGGACAGCAGGACAAGGTCGGCGAGATCGTCGAAGTGATGGGTCAGGGGGGCAACCCCCCGTACCGCGTCCGCTTCGAGGACGGGCACGAGGGCGTGTGCTCACCCGGCCCCGACACCGAGATCAAGCACCGGTTCCAGCAGACCGGCCGGTGAGTCGGCGCGGGGGAACCGCCGGCTCCTGGTAGTGGTCGGCGACCACCCGCGCCATCGCCCCGATCGGGTCCGAGGAGACCTCCCGCGCGGCGAAGAACACATGTCCGCGCACCTTCTTGTGGTCGCGCGCGAGCGTGAGGTGCCGGGACAGTTCCGCGGGGTCCTGCCAGGCCGCGGGCTGCGCCGGATCCCCGGCCTTGTAGAGGGCCTCGCCCAGGTACAGCTTCGTCCTGCTCCCCTGCGCCTGCTTCGCCCACCAGGGCACCAGCTTCGCGTAGTCGGCGGCGGCGAAGCCGATGTTCCAGTAGAGCTGCGGCACGAGGTAGTCGATCCAGCCCTCGCGCACCCACTTGCGGGTGTCCGCGAAGTTGTCGTCGTACGACTGCACACCCGCGCGCGTGTCCGAGCCGAGCGGGTCGGTGTCGGCGTTGCGCCACACCCCGAAGGGGCTGATGCCGAACTGTGCGGTGGGCCGGATCCGCTTGATACGGGCCGCGGTCTCCAGGACCAGCTTGTCGATGTTGTCCCGCCGCCAGTCGGCCCGGTTCGGGAAGGGGCCGCCGTACGCGTCGTAGGCCGCGTCGTCGTCGAAGGTCTGGCCGGCCACCGGGTACGGGTAGAAGTAGTCGTCGAAGTGGACCGCGTCCACCGGGTACTGGCGCACCGCGTCGAGGATCGCGTCCTGGACGAAGGCGCGGACCTCGGGCAGCCCGGGGTTGTAGTAGAGCTTCCCGCCGTACGTCACCACCCAGTCCGGGTGCCGGCGGGCCGGGTGGGAGGCGACCAGCCGGGTCGGGTCGCTGTGGTTGGCGATGCGGTACGGGTTGAACCAGGCGTGCAGTTGCAGGCCCCGCCGGTGCGCCTCGGCCACGGCCGTGCCGAGCGGGTCCCAGCCGGGGTTCTTGCCCTGGGTCCCGGTGAGGTACTGCGACCAGGGCTCGTACGGCGAGGGCCACAGGGCGTCGGCGGTGGGCCGTACCTGGAACATCACCGCGTTCAGGCGGTCCGCGGCCGCCCGGTCGAGGTGGGTGATCAGCTCCGCGCGCTGCTGTGCGGCGGTCAGCCCCGGCTTCGACGGCCAGTCCCGGTTGGACACGGTGGCGAGCCACACGCCCCGCATCCCGGTCGCCGCCCGCCTCGGATGCCGCGGTGCCGCCGCCGCTCCCGAGGCCGAGGTCATGGTCGACAGCGCGGCCAACGCGAAGGCCCGGCGCGACAGACGCCCCATGTGCACACTCCCCCAACACCATGGATCCGCTCGGTCACGGATCGTCTCCGCGCCCCAGAATGCCCGACGGAAGACGGACCCCGACGATCGATCATCGATACTTGGGAGTAACGTGCACGAACGGAGCAGGAACCGGACAACGGCCGACCTGCCACCAGGTGAAGATCAGCGAAAGGGACGAAGTGACGGACTTCCCGGCGGGAGACATCGCGCGCGTCGGAGTGGTGGGCTGCGGCCAGATGGGGGCGGGCATCGCCGAGGTGTGCGCCCGCGCCGGCCTGGACGTGAAGGTCGCCGAGACCACCGGCGAGGCCCTGGAGATCGGCCGCACCCGGCTGTTCAACTCCCTGACCAAGGCCGCCGAACGCGGCAAGATCACGGCGGACGAGCTGGCGGAGACGCAGGCACGTCTGAGCTTCACCACCGACCTCGGCGAGTTCGCGGACCGCGACCTGGTCATCGAGGCCGTCGTGGAGAACGAGCAGGTCAAGACCGAGATCTTCCAGGTGCTCGACCAGGTGGTGACCCGCCCGGACGCGATCCTGGCCTCCAACACCTCGTCCATCCCGCTGGTGCGGCTGGCGGTCGCCACCTCGCGGCCCGACCAGGTCGTCGGCATCCACTTCTTCAACCCGGCCCCGGTGCAGAAGCTCGTCGAGCTGATCCCGGCGCTCACGACGTCCGAGGGCACGCTGGCCCGCGCCCAGCAGTTCGCCGAGAAGCTGCTCGGCAAGCACGCGATCCGCGCCCAGGACCGCTCCGGTTTCGTGGTCAACGCGCTGCTGATCCCGTATCTCCTGTCCGCGATCCGGATGTTCGAGTCGGGCATCGCGAGCCGCGAGGACATCGACAACGGCATGGAGCTGGGCTGTGCCCACCCGATGGGCCCGCTGAAGCTGTCCGATCTGATCGGCCTGGACACCGTCGCCTCGGTCGCCTTCTCGATGTACGAGGAGTACAAGGAGCCGCTGTACGCCGCTCCCCCGCTGCTCCAGCGCATGGTCGACGCGGGCCGGCTCGGCCGGAAGTCCGGCTCGGGCTTCTACACCTACGACTGACCCGCACCCTGTCCGTTCCAGGGTGCTGATGACACAGTGCTACGAACACGGGCCCGGCACTCCTCCGAGTGCCGGGCCCGTGTCATTCACACACCGTGTGCGCGCCGGGCCCGCATATGCCCGTCGCACACTCTCCCCACGCGCCCACCAGGCGAGTTGACTCTTCATGCGCATGCAAGGGATGTGATGACTACGGAAAGGAGCGGACTTGTGACCGCCGAACCGGAGCATCCCGTGATCCATGGAGAACTCGCAGAGTTACGACGCCGCCTCGATGTCGCGTACGCACGCGTCGAGGGAGGCCTCGCTCTGCTCAGTCACCGTACGGAGGAGACGGACAAGGAGATCGACGATCTGAGCGCACGGATCATCGCCCTGGAGCACGCCCGCTGGCCGCTTCCCGCGGTTGCGGCGATCACCGCCGTGGGCGCGCTCGTCGTGGCGATCTGGCAGGCCCTCGGCCACTGAGGCCCTAGGTGTCCTGACCGAGCCTCAGATGGTGCAACAGGAGTAACGCGGCCGCCATGTTGGCGGCCGGGACCTCCCCACGGGCGACCATGTCGGGAACGAGCTTCAGGGGGACCCATTCCCGGCGGTCCGACTCGAAGTCGTCCACGGGGTGCCCGATGTACTCGCCCTCGTCGGCCCAGTAGATGTGGTGCCGGGCGTCGGTGAGCCCGTTGGAGGGCTCCACGCTCATGAGGTGGTGGAGCGGCCCCGGTCGCCAGCCGGTCTCTTCCTCGAGCTCCCTGGCGGCCGCGACGGCGATGTCCTCGCCGTCCTCGACCACACCCGCGGCGAGTTCCCAGCCCCAGCTGTCGGTGATGAAGCGATGGCGCCACAGCAGGAGGACCTCGTTGGCCTCGTTCACCACCGTGGCGACGGCGACCGGCCGCAGTCGTATCAGGAAGTGGTCGAGATGCCGACCGTCCGGCAGCTCGACATCGGCGAGATTGACGCTGAACCAGCGGTTTTCATACACAGTTTGTTCGTTCTGTTTCGTCCACTGCACGGCTCTGCCACCTTCCGTCGAGTAAGTGGCAATATCGCAGCAGGGACGGTGGCTGTCGGCGTACGCGTGTCGTCCTACAGCGGCACGCGCAGTGCGCCGTCGATCAGTTCGGCTGCCTCGGCGGTGCCCGCGCAGCCGCTGCGGACCAGGTGTTCGCGGACCGCTCTGAGTCTGTCGCGCAGGCGCTGGGACTCCATTCCCCGGGCCTGTTCCGCCATCTGTACGGCGGTGGCCACCGCCTTGTCGGCGTTGCCCTGACGCAGTTCGATCGTGCTGAGCATGGCGAGGCGGTGCACCCGGCCCCGGTCGTGGGCCGGGTTGTCGACGGCGGCCGCAGCGTGCGCGGCCGCCGCCGCGAGCTCACCGAGGCTGAGGAGCGCCTCCGCCACCTGGACGTTGACGAGGCCCGGCTGGACATAGCCGGTCTCGTCGGGCTCGTACCCCCGCCGGATGCGTTCGGCGGCCTGCTCGGCCCGCCGGATGCAGGACAGCGCGGTCGTGCCGTCGCCGAGGTGGGCGTACGCCTTGGCCTGCATCGCGTAGAGATCGCAGGCGAGCGCCGGGGTGATGTGCTTGCCGGCGGCCCGCAGCGCGGCCTCCGCGAAAGCGACGGCCTGGCGGTACTCCCGCATGAACAGGGCCTGGTTGACCAGCAGCGCGATGACATACGCGCCGAGTCCGCGGTCGCCGCTGGCCTTGGCGAGCCTGAGGGCCTGGTGGAAGTAGCGCTGGGCCAGGCCGTGGGCGTCGGAGTCGTAGGCGCAGATCCCCGCGACGGCGACCAACCCGCCGGTGGCGCGGTGCAGTTGGCGGCCCGTCTCGTCGGTGTAGCTGCCGCGCAGCAGCGGGGCGGCCTCGGCGTTGAGGAAGCCCACGATCCGGGTGCGGGTCGCTATGCCGCCGGCCTTGCGGTACATCTGCTCGTAGTGGGTGCGGGCGGCGCGGAGCATCGCGATGTCGGAGTGCGTGACCCGGTGCCGGCCGCCTCGGGAGACATCGACGTCCTCGGGCGGGTTCTCCCACTCCCACACGGGCATGACGGCGGGGGTGCCGGTGACCGCGGGGGCGCCCAGGATGTGCGGGCGCTGCTGTTCGTCGGAGCGCCACAGGGCGGTGGCCCGTTCCACGAAACCGGACAGCGAGGTGCCGTGCGGGGCGGAGGGTTCGCCGGGCACGCCGAGGCCGATGTCGTCGAGGGTGACGGGGCGTTGGAGCCGGCCCGCGAGCACCTCGCAGATCAGGTCGGGGACCTGACCGCGCGGGCGCTGGCCCTTCAACCACCGTGCCACGGCGGTGTGTTCGTACCTGAGCGCGAGGCCGCGTGCCCTCCCGGCCTGGTTCACATGTGCGGCAAGCCCGGCGTGCGAGACCCCGGCTTCGTCGAGGATCGCGTCGAGCAGAGTGTTGGGCTGCATATATGCCCCCCGGGTGGCTCGGTGCCGTCAGATTAGTGGGTTCGTCTTCACACGGGGTGTGAACGGAGTACTCGAATCCGCAGCGTGTGCGCACTGTCGCGGAGAGTTTCCACCCGGTTGACTGAAATACCTCGCAAGAGGCCGGCCGGGCCGCCGGCTCCCCCTCGTACAGTGCGGTGGCCCGGCCGTGGGCTTCAGAGGTGCGTCGTGGCTGGTCGCGCAGTTCCCGAGGTAGCTGAGTGTTGCCGTTCGTTTCTCAGCACCAGGAGGGCGACGTCGTCCGTCGGGGTGCCGCCCGTGTGGTTCACAAGAGCGGTGAATACAGCACCGAGTACGACGTCGGGAGCGCCCCGCGCAGCCTCACGCAGTACCTCCGGCAAGGAAAAGAACCGGCCATGAGCGTCCCTCGCGTCCTCGGCACCGTCCGTGTGCAGGACCAGGCTTTCGCCCGGTAACAGGTGGCCGCACTCCAGGGGCTGAAGGTCGCACGGCAGCCGAAACGGGCCGAGGGGCGGCAACGGATCCGCACACGACAGAGGCTCGACCCTGGGGCCACTCAACAGATACGGCCACGGGTGGCCACAGTTGAGGACGGAGAGCCCACCGTCCCTGTCGATCTCCAGCAGCAGCACCGTGACGAACTCCTCGGCGACCGTGCCGTCCCGTTCGGCGCGCTCCCTCAGGTGCCGGGCGAGCGCACGGTCCAGCCTGCGCAGCACCCCGGCGAGCCCGGGCTCGTCGTGGACGGCCTCGCGGAAGCTGCCGAGGACCGCGGCGGCCGTACCGATGGCGGCGAGGCCGTGGCCGCGGACATCGCCCATGACGACCCGTACACCGTGTTCCGTGGCGACGGCCTCGTACAGGTCGCCGCCGATGGTGGCGCCCCGGTCGGCGGACATCTGGGCGGCGGCCACGGTGAGCCCGTCGACGCGCGGGGGCAACGGCCGCAGCAGCGCGCTCTGGGCGGCGCCCGCGACCTGGCGGGCCTGTCTGAGCTCACGCAGCAGGGCCCGCCGGACATGGACGATCAGCCCGGTGCCCACCGCGAAGAACACGGCGCTGCTGGCGACCCGCGCGCCCAGGCCGTTCTGCTGGGCGAGCGGACAGGTCAGCTTGTACGTGATCGCGACGGCACCCCACACCGTGGGCAGCCCGAGCGTCAGCGCACGGCGCGACTTCCGGTGACCTCTGCGGACCGCGAGGCGAGCGGCACGCCCGACACGAGGCACCGCAGCCCTCAAGCACATCATGCCGATGGCCCCCCAACTAGGCCCTGCACACGCAATCGGACCGACCTCGAAAGGCCGGTCCGATTCTGTCGACCACATGGGCCGAAAGGGCCAGATCGCTGGGGGAACTCACCCTATCGAGTGAGGTGACCGCGCTCCCCGCACGCTCAACCCCGCAGCACAGCTCCCGTACGCTCCCCGGCGAGGGCGACCGCCGCGTCCCGGGCCGCGGAGGCCTCGTCCACGGTCAGGGTCCGGTCCCCCGCACGGAACCGCAGCGCATAGGCCAGCGACTTCTTGCCGTCCCCCAGCTGCTCCTCGTTCTCGTACACGTCGAACAGCCGGATCCCTTCGAGGAGTTCACCCGCGCCCTCACGCAGCGCGGTCTCGACGTCGGCGTGCGGCACGAACTTGTCGACGACCAGGGCGACATCCTGCGTGGCCACCGGGAACGTGGAGATGGCCGGCGCCTGCGGGGTGTCGTCGCCGACCGCCTCGAGGACATCCAGGTCCAGCTCCATCGCGGAGGTGCGCGCCGGCAGCCCGAACGCCTTCACCACCCGCGGATGAAGCTCACCGGCGTGACCGACGACCGTCTCGGCCCCGTCCACGACGACCACGAACTCGGCACAGCGCCCCGGGTGCCACGGCCCGTACTGACCGCCCCGCACGACCAGCTCGGCGCCGGCCTCACGCGCGACCAGACGCCCGGCCTCGACCGCGTCGGCCCAGTCGGCCGGACGGCCCCTGCCCCACCAGCCGGCCTGCTCCCGCGCACCGGCGAGCACCACGGCCACGTGCCGCGGCTGTTCCGGCAGCGCGGCGTCCAGTTCGGCGATCTCCGCGTCCGTGGGACGGCGGTCCACCGGCAGCACCGCGGCGACCCGCTGCTCCGAGCGCGGCAGGAAGACCAGCCCGGTCTCGAACAGCGCGAGATCGTGCGAACCCCGCCCGTCGTTGCGCCGCAGCGCACCGAGCAGCCCCGGCAGCAGCGACGTACGCAGCGCGGGCTCCTCGTCGTTCAGCGGGTTGGTCAGCCTGACGACACGGCGAGCCGGGTCGTCGGCCTCCAGGCCCAGCTGGTCGAAGACCTGCACGGAGACGAAGGGGTAGTTCGGCGCCTCGACATACCCGGCACCGGCCAGCGCCCGCCCGGCCCTGCGGTGCAGCCGCTGGCGGTGGGTCAGGCCACGGCCGGCCGGCGGCCTGGGCAGCGTGGAGGGCAGGTTCTCGTAGCCCTCCAGCCGGATGACCTCTTCGGCCAGGTCGTTGATCTCCTGGAGGTCGGGACGCCAGGACGGCACGGTGACGATCAGCTCGTCCTGCCCGTACACGTCGCAGCCGACCTCCTGAAGACGGCGTACGACGGTCTCGCGGCCGTAGGAGACACCCGCGACCTTGTCCGGGTGGTCCGCCGGGACACTGATGGTGTGCGGGGCCGACGGGGCGACGACCTCGGTGACACCGGCCTCGGCGGTGCCCCCCGCGAGCAGCACCAGCAGGTCGACCGTGCGCTGCGCGGCAGCGGCGGCGGCCTGCGGGTCGACACCGCGCTCGAAGCGCCGGGACGCCTCGGAGGACAGCTTGTGGCGGCGGGCCGTACGCGCGATGGCGACCGCGTCGAAGTGGGCGGCCTCGATGACCACGTCGGTGGTGCCTTCGCCCTCGGCGTGGTCGGCGATCTCGGTGTTGGCGCCGCCCATCACGCCGGCGAGGCCGATCGGACCGCGCTCGTCCGTGATGACGAGGTCCTCGGCGTGCAGCTTCCGCTCGACGCCGTCGAGGGTGACGATCTGCTCGCCCTCCTCGGCCCGGCGGACGCCGATGGTGCCCCGGACCAGCGTGCGGTCGTAGGCGTGCAGCGGCTGGCCGAGCTCCATCATCACGTAGTTGGTGACGTCGACGGCGAGCGAGATCGGGCGCATGCCGACCTTCTGCAGACGGCGCTGGAGCCAGAGCGGGGAGCGCGCCTCGGGGCTGAGGCCGGTCACCGTACGGGCCGTGAAGCGGTCGCAGCCGAGCGGGTCGGAGACCTGCACCGGGTAGCCGAAGGCGTTCGGGCCCGGGACGTCGAGCAGGGCCGGGTCGCGCAGCGGCAGGCCGTAGGCGATCGCGGCCTCGCGGGCCACGCCCCGGATGGACAGGCAGTCGCCGCGGTTGGCGGTGACGGCGATGTCCAGGACCTCGTCGACCAGCTCCAGGAGCTCGATGGCGTCCTTGCCGACCTCGGTCTCCGGCGGCAGCACGATGATGCCGTGGCTGCCGTCGTCGCCCATGCCCAGCTCGTCGCCGGAGCAGATCATGCCGTGGGAGGTCTTGCCGTACGTCTTGCGCGCGGAGATCGAGAAGCCGCCCGGCAGGGTGGCGCCGGGGAGGACCACGACGACCTTGTCGCCGACGGCGAAGTTGCGGGCGCCGCAGACGATCTCCTGGGGCTCACCGGTGCCGTTGGCCCGGCCGACGTTCACGGTGCAGAAGCGGATGGGCTTCTTGAACTCGGTCAGCTCCTCGATGGTCAGCACCTGGCCGACGACGAGGGGGCCCTTGAGGTCGGCACCGAGGTGCTCGACGGCCTCGACCTCGAGGCCGGCCGAGATGAGCTTGGCCTGGACGTCACGGCCGGTTTCGGTCGCCGGCAGGTCGACGTACTCCCGCAGCCAAGAAAGCGGGACCCGCATCAGATCTCCATCCCGAACGGCCGGGTGAACCGGACGTCACCCTCGACCATGTCTCGCATGTCCTCGACGTTGTGGCGGAACATCAGCATCCGCTCGATGCCGAACCCGAAGGCGAAGCCGCTGTACTTCTGCGGGTCGACGCCACAGGCGGTCAGCACCTTGGGGTTGACCATTCCGCAGCCGCCCAGCTCGATCCAGCCCTCCGAGGAGCAGGTACGGCAGGGGCGGTCGGGGTTGCCGACGGACTCGCCGCGGCAGACGTAGCACACCATGTCCATCTCGGCGGACGGCTCGGTGAAGGGGAAGAAGTTCGGGCGCAGCCGGGTCTTCATGCCCTCGCCGAACAGGGCCTGGACCATGTGGTCCATGGTGCCCTTGAGGTCGGCCATGGTCAGGCCCTCGTCGACGGCCAGCAGCTCGACCTGGCGGAAGACCGGGGTGTGTGTGGCGTCCAGCTCGTCGGTGCGGTAGACGACACCGGGACAGATCACGTACACCGGCAGCTCACGGCTCAGCAGCGAGCGGATCTGCACGGGCGAGGTGTGGGTGCGCAGCACGACACCGGACTCGGTGCCGCCGTCGGGGCCCTCGACGAAGAAGGTGTCCTGCTCGCCGCGGGCCGGGTGGTCCGGGCCGATGTTGAGCGCGTCGAAGTTGAACCACTCGGCCTCGACCTGCGGGCCCTCGGCGACCTCGTAGCCCATGGCCACGAAGACGTCCTCGATGCGCTCGGAGAGCGTGGTGAGCGGGTGGCGGGCGCCGGCCGGTACGCGGTCGTACGGCAGCGTGACGTCCACGGCCTCCTCGACGAGCACGCGCTGGTCGCGCTCGGCCTCCAGTTCGGCCTGACGGCCGGCGAGGGCCTTGTTCACCGCGCCCCGGGCCTGGCCGACGAGCTTGCCGGCGGCGGCCTTGGCGTGCGGGGGCAGGGCGCCGATCTCGCGGTTGGCGAGGGCCAGCGGGGAGGTGCCCCCGGTGTGGGCGACCTTGGCCTCCTGGAGCGCGTCGAGGGAGTCCGCGGCGGCGAAGGCGGCGAGCGCCTCTTCCCGCATGCGCTCGATCTCTTCCGGTTTCAGGGCCTCGACCTCTACAGGGTCGTACGACTTGTTCGGTGCCGACATCTCTTCCCGTGCTTCCGATTGGCTGGCTGAAGGTCCCCGTCACCGATTCACTCGGAGGGCCGTCCATGGGACACAAAGGTGCCAAAGGCCGAGTCTAACGGGGTTGAGGTACACGAATGCGCCCGCGGGCGGCTCGGGCGGATCTCAGGTGAGATAGGCCGGAGCGCTCACGGGCAACGTAAATCGGAACTCGGCGCCGCCCCGGGGGGCGCGGCCGACCGTGATGGTGCCGCCGTGGGCTTCGACGATGCCCTTGACGATGTAGAGCCCGAGGCCGGTGCCACCGCGCTTGCTGCCCCGCCAGAAGCGGGTGAAGACGCGGTTCATGGACTCCTCCGGGATGCCGGCGCCCTCGTCGCTCACGGTGACCGACGTGCCGGTGTCCTCCCCTTCGCGGGGGGACGCCGAGGGCGTGATGTCAATCGTGACGGTTCCCTCGCCGTGCCGCACCGCATTTTCCAGCAGGTTGCTGAGCACCTGGTCGATCTTGTCGGGATCGGCCCACAGGGCGGGCAGCGGCTGCTCGAGGCGGAGCAGGAACCGGTCGGCGGCGAGGCCCGCGGCGACGTAGGCCTGGATGTGGCGCCCGACGGCGGCGCCGATGTCGACGGGCTGACGCCTGACCTCCAGGCGCCCGGAGTCGATGCGGGAGATGTCGAGGAGCTCGGCGATGAGCCGGGTGACCCGGTCGGCGTCCGCGTCGACGGTCTCCAGCATCAGCCGTTTCTGGTCGTCGGTGAACCTCTCCCACTTGGCGAGGAGGGTCGCGGTGAAGCCCTTGACGGAGGTGAGCGGGGACCTGAGCTCATGGGCCACGGTGGCGATCAGCTCGGCGTGGCTGCGCTCGGTGCGGCGGCGGGCCTCGGTGTCCCGGAGGGCGACGACGACACGGTGGACGGGCCCGGTCGGCCGGGTGCGTACGTACTGCGCGGAGACGAGGACCTCACGGCCGCCCGGCAACAGCAGATTCCGTTCGGGCTGCCGCCTGCGGATGGCGAGGCCGCCGTACGGATCGGTCAGCTGCCACCAGCGCCGTCCCTCGAGGTCCTCTAATGGCAGGGCCTTCTCCAGCCGCTGTCCGAGGGCGTCCTCGGCGGGGAGGGCGGTGATCCGGGCCGCGGCGGCGTTGAAGCAGATCACGCGGCCCTGCTCGTCCGCGACGACGAGACCGTCGGGCAACTGGTCGGGATCGATGCCGAGTTCGGCGGCACCACCGGCACAAGCTCCGGACACGTCCTGGGCGCTCCTCGTGCCGACACTCATCCCCGTACCCCACCTCTCCGACGGCGCAGGGCCCCCGAGCTGGTCACCCTACTGGTTCTGGGTGACGGAGCGGCACCCTCCGGGGGCGCGCTGTGCACGGGCTGACGCATAGAGACATACGGCGGCCGCGGTGGCGAGGTTCAGGCTCTCGGCCTTCCCGTGGATCGGGACGCGCACCACGGCGTCCGCGAGTGCGCGGGTCTCCTCCGGGAGCCCCCAGGCCTCGTTGCCGAACACCCAGGCGGTCGGCCCGCCCATGGTGCCCTGGTCGAGCTCGGCGTCGAGGTCGTCGGTCCCGGCCCCGTCGGCGGCGAGGATGCGCACACCGGCCCGCCTGAGCCCCTCGACGGCCTCCTCCACGGGCACCCCGACGGCGACGGGCAGGTGGAAGAGGGAGCCCACGGAGGCCCGTACGGCCTTGGGGTTGTAGAGATCGACGGACGCGTCGGTCAGTACGACGGCCTCGGCACCGGCGGCGTCGGCGCACCGCAGCACGGTGCCGGCGTTCCCGGGGTCCCGCACGTTGGCGAGCACCGCGACGAGTCGGGGCCCGGCGGCGAGGATCTCCTCGAAGGGGGTGTCGAGGAACCGGCAGATCCCGACGAGGCCCTGCGGGGTGACGGTCGTCGAGATGTCGGCGATGACGTCCTCGGCGGCGAGGTGCACACGGGCCCCGACGGCCCGGGCCTCTCCGATGATGTCGGCGTACCGTTCCGCCGCCTCCACGGTGGCGAACAGCTCCACCAGACCGTGCCCGGAGGCCTCCCGCACCGCCTGCGGCCCCTCGGCCAGGAACAGCCGCTCCTTCCCCCGGAAGTTCCGCTTGGCGAGCCGCCGCGCGGCGGAGACCCGGGGGGAACGGGGGGAGATCAGCTCGGGGGTGACGGGGGGCATGCTCTTCGCCTTCGGAGGGGTGCAGGAAACAGCGGACCCGCAGGCATCACAGCCTGCGGGTCCACACAGTCACGTCGGCCTAGGGCCGGCGCAGCGTCACGCGGCCTTGGGCGCGTTCACGTCCGCCGGCAGAGCCTTCTGCGCGACCTCGACGAGCGCGGCGAACGCCGTCGCGTCGTTGACGGCCAGCTCGGCCAGGATCTTGCGGTCGACCTCGATGTTCGCCGCGTTCAGACCCTGGATGAAGCGGTTGTACGTGATGCCGTTGGCGCGGGCAGCGGCGTTGATGCGCTGGATCCACAGCCGACGGAAGTCACCCTTGCGCTTCTTGCGGTCGTTGTAGTTGTAGACCAGCGAGTGGGTGACCTGCTCCTTGGCCTTGCGGTACAGGCGCGAACGCTGACCGCGGTAGCCGGAGGCCGCCTCGAGGATCGCCCGGCGCTTCTTGTGGGCGTTGACTGCCCGCTTGACGCGTGCCACTTGTTAACTCCTTGTAGCGGGGCCGTGGTTGGACTCACACGGCCCGGTATCGATGGGGTCCCGGTCCAGACGTACGGCGCTCAGTGAAGGCGCCGCGTACGTCACTTGCCGAGAAGCTTCTTGATCTTCTTGGCGTCGCCCGGGGCCATCTCGGCGTTGCCGGTGAGGCGCCGCGTCAGGCGCGACGTCTTGTGCTCGAGGTAGTGGCGCTTGCCGGCACGCTCGCGGAGCACCTTGCCGGAGCCGGTGATCTTGAAGCGCTTGCTGGAACCGCTGTGCGTCTTGTTCTTCGGCATAGCGCCGTTCTCTCCTCGTCGGTGGCGCTCCGGTGCCCGGTCCTGAAACCGGGCACGGTGAGCGTCGCTCTTGTATCGGTTTGTGTCCTGGGGACTCGCGTCCCCCGGGGTCACGCCTCGGCGGAAGCCTCTGCCGGGGCCTCGACCTCGACCTCGGCCTCGTCCTCGACGTGGTCGCCCTCCGCGGCGTTCTGCGACTTGCCGGGGTTGGCCTTCGCGTCTGCCTTACGGGCTTCCTGCGCCTGGCGGGCCTCGGCCATCGCCTCGGTCTTCTTCTTGTGCGGACCGAGAACCATGATCATGTTTCGGCCGTCCTGCTTCGGATTCGACTCGATGAAGCCGAGGTCCTGGACGTCCTCCGCGAGACGCTGCAGCAGTCGGTAGCCCAGCTCGGGCCGGGACTGCTCGCGACCACGGAACATGATCGTGATCTTGACCTTGTCGCCCTGCTTGAGGAACCGGACGACGTGACCCTTCTTGGTGTCATAGTCGTGCGGGTCGATCTTCGGCCGGAGCTTCATCTCCTTGATGACCGTGTGCGCCTGGTTCTTGCGCGCCTCACGGGCCTTCATGGCCGACTCGTACTTGAACTTCCCGTAGTCCATGAGCTTGCACACGGGCGGACGGGCGTTCGCCGCGACCTCGACCAGGTCCAGGTCGTACTCCTGCGCAAGCTCCAGTGCCTTGGCCAGGGGGACGATGCCCACCTGCTCGCCACTGGGACCGACAAGTCGCACCTCGGGAACGCGAATCCGGTCGTTGATGCGGGGCTCGGCGCTGATGGATCCTCCTCGGTTAGCACCACACGGCGGTCTGGCGGACAGCCGCGTATGTCTTTTCGTTCGACCTAACCGCACCGAGGAACAAAAAATGCCCCGGCGGATCACAGACGGGGCTCCAACACTGCCGGAGCACCGCCGCGATGACGCGGGGCGCACTTTCGGGCGACTCCATCGTCCGTACGGAACGATGGTGGCCGCCTGACCGGGGTGACCCGCCTTCCCAGGGGATGGCCGGGTGGGAGATCGGAGCCTCCACTTGTGGGCCGGACACGCGAATGTCCAGCCGGTCGTTACACAAGGTTAGCAGCATCCCGGGGGTGGTGCGAACCGACGTGCGCCGGGCCCTATCGTGGGGGTCATGAGTGACACCCCTCCCGCGTCCTCCGGCGCTCCCGGCTCCCCCGACTTCGACGAGATGACCCGCGACATCGCCGAGGTCCCCGCCGTCGAGGTGATCGTGACGGTCGCCGTCAACCTGATGAGCGCCGCCGCGGTGAAGCTCGGTCTGACCGAGGAGGGCGACAAGTACAAGGACCTGGACGAGGCCCGCAAGCTGGTGGCGGCCCTGGCCGGCCTCCTGGACGCGAGCGCGACCGAGATCAGCTCCTTCCACGCGGCCCCGCTCCGCGACGGCCTGAAGTCCCTCCAGCTGGCCTTCCGCGAGGCGTCCCTCGTCCCGGACGAGCCGGGTCAGGGCCCGGGCGAGAAGTACACGGGCCCGGTCTACGGCTAGCTCACCCTCGTACGTACAAGGGCTCGCCCGGAGGCGTGGCCCCGGCCGGCAGGACTGCCAGGTCGAGGCCGCGTACCAGGCGGGCCCTCAGTGTTTCGTCGGCGGCCAGGCGCCGCGCGACCGCGTGGACGCCGGCGTCGTGCGGCACGGCCGGCTCGAAGACCAGGGCGAGGGTCCCGTCGGCCCGGCCCGGGCCGAGATAGGCACGCAGCACCGCGGGCACGTCGGCGACCACGGCGCGCACCGCGTCCACGACCGCCGGGTCGGCGAGTGGGTCCGTGGTGGTCCGTCCCTCGGCAAGGGCGAGCAACGCGGAGCCGGTCAGCTCGAAGGGCACCGGCCCCGCCAGATCCAGTACGACCGTGTCGGCCTTCTCGTGCGCGGCGGCCTGCAGCGCCTGGTGCAGGGGTACGGCGACGGGGCGGGCCTCGGGGTCCCAGCGGGCCAGCGACGCGGTGGAGGTGAAGGCAGGCAGGGCGGTCCGGGATCCTGCCTTGAGGGTGGGCACGGCCATGTCGCTGGTCTTCTCGCGGCGCAGCCCCTTCTCGTCCTCCTCGACCTCGCCGAGCACGGCCACCACGGGGACGAGCAGCCGGGCGCCCTTGAGGGCGTCCAGGACCGGGCCCACGGCGGCGCGGTCCTCGGCCCAGGCCGCGAGCGCCGCGCTCAGCCGGGGATCGGCGGAGCCGTCGTCGTCGGAGAAGCCGGGGTCGGGAATGTTCTTGTTCGCCACGGTCACCGACCCTATAGGGGGCTTGCTGCTGCGGTTGTGCGGGCCCGGAAACCCGCCCGTGACCGCTTTCACGGGTTTCTCAGAGTTCGCTGACACAGCTCTAACGTCCGTCTAACGGCCCGCACAGTCGGCGGCCCGACGATCAGCGGCATGGAGTCCTCCAGAGCCCCCGGCCGTCGCGTCCGCAGATTCCCCCTGCGGCCTTTGATGTACACCGCGCTCGCCTGTGTCGCCATCGCCGGCGTCACTGCCGGGGGCACCGTGTACGTGAAGGCGCAGGCGCACTCCGGGGGCGGCACCGTATCGTCGGCGCCGATGCCGTCGTTCTCGTCCTCCCCGGCGGCCACGACTGAGGAGGCGGCGGCGGTGACGGAGCCGGTGGTGGATTTCGACGAGCGGCTGTCCGACGCCATGAAGGCGGTGAGGGTGACGGGCGACGAGAAGGTCTCGGCGGCGGTGCTCGACCTGGAGTCGGGCGACAGCACGGTTTACGGCGACGGCGCCTTCGACACGGCGAGCATCGTGAAGGTCGACATCCTCGCGGCGCTGCTGCTCCGGCACCAGGAGGCGGGCACACAGCTCGGCGCGCGGGAGAAGGCGTACGCCACCACGATGATCGAGAACAGCGACAACACCTCGGCGTCGGCGCTGTGGGACCTCATCGGGAAGGCCTCCGGGCTCGACGCCGCCAACAAGAAGTTCGGGCTGACCGGCACGCAGGGCGGCGAGGGGGCGCTGTGGGGGCTGACCCAGACCACGGCGGCCGACCAGCTCACCCTGCTCCAGCAGGTGTTCGGGGACGACTCGGAGCTGAGCGAGACCTCGCGGTCGTACCTTCAGGGGCTCATGGGCCGGATAGAGGCCGACCAGCAGTGGGGTGTGTCGGCCGCGGCCGACGGCTCCGGGTGGGCGCTGAAGAACGGGTGGCTGCCGCGCAGCACGACCGGGCTGTGGGACGTCAACAGCATCGGGCGGGTGACGGTGGACGGCCACAGGTATCTGGTGGCCGTGCTCTCGAAGGGGAGCTCCACACAGGCGAAGGGGATTTCGCTGGTGGAGGCGGCGGCGAAGGCTGCGGTGTCGGTGTTCACGGGAGAGGACGCCTCGGCATCCGCGTCGGCGAACGCCACGAGCGCGGCGGCCCGTTGAGGCTTCGCCCGCCTCAGTAGCCCTCGTAGGACCGGCGGGGGCCCCGGCGGCCGCGCCACAGGACCACCCCGGTGACCAGCAGGGCCACGCCCAGGCCGCCCGCGAGCGGGGCCGCCCAACTGGCCGTGTCGTTCTCCGACTTGGCGGCATCGGGGCCGGAGCCGAAGTACTTCTCGCCGTAGGACGCCGGCTGCAGGCCCTGCGGCTTCAGGCGGGCCGCGGACTTCAGGGCTGCCGCGGGGTCGACGAAGCCGAAGCCGCGGGAGTCGTCGCGGCCGCCCGAGGGGGCGTTGCGGGCCGTGTCCTCCAGGAGCTTCTTGATCTGTGCGGGCGTCAGGTCCGGGTGGGCTGCCTTGACGAGGGCGACCGCGCCCGAGACGAACGCGGAGGCGGCGCTGGTTCCCCAGCCCTCGTAGTACTTGTGGTCGGGGTCGGCGATGACGACGTCGTCACCGGGGGCCGCGACCGTGGCGTACCAGCGGCGGGTGGAGAAGGAGGCGCGGGTGCCGAACTTGTCGACGGCGGTGACGGCGATGACGCCCGGGTACGCGGCCGGGTAGGAGATGTGGTCGCCCTTCTCACCGCCGTTGCCCGCCGAGGCGACGACGACGGCGCCCTTCTTGAGGGCGTACTGGACCGCGTCGTCCTCACCGGCCTCGGGGTGCGCGGAGGCGGAGTCGTCGCCGAGGGAGAGGTTGATGACGTCGGCGCCGTGATCGGCGGCCCAGCGGATGCCCTCGGCCAGGGCGTTGCCGCGGGTGTTGCGGGCCCTGGAGCGGGCCGGGTCGCCGTCCTCCAGGATCACGCGGACGGGGAGGATCTTGGCCTCGGGGGCGATGCCCATGACACCGTCTCCGTTGCCCACGCCGTGTCCGTGACCGGCGATGATGCCGGCCATGGCGGTGCCGTGCCGCGCCCAGGGCCGCTGCCCACGCACGGCTCCGAATCCGATCATGTCCTTGCCGGTGAGGACGTTGCCGACGAGGTCCGGGTGGTCGTTCTCGACGCCGGTGTCCAGGACGGCGACGGTGACGCCCGCGCCCTTCGTGGTCTGCCAGGCCTCCTGGGTGTGCATGGCCTCCAGGGCCCACTGTTTGGCGCGGATGCCGTCGGCGTGCGCGGCGGTGGGCGGGACGAGGGCGACGGAGGCGGCGAGCAGGACGCTCAGGAGACCTGCCCGGCGGGTCGTGACGCTCATGAGGACTGCTCCGGGGGCGAGGTGACGGTCTTGCGCAGGGCGCGTTCGACGCGGTCGGCCAGCCCCTGGGCCTCGTTGCCGAGACCGGCCTGGGCGGCGGGGGTGGTGTCGCCGGACTCCATGGCCTTCTCTGCGGGCTCCGGGGTGTCGACCGTACGGCCGTCCGCCCAGCCGGAGACGGCGAACGCGACCACGGGGGCGTCGGTGAGGACGGAGATCGTCCAGGAGGCCCGCTGCGCCGCACCGAAGTCCGCGGCGAGGGTGTTCTTCGCGGCGTACGGGAGGGGCATCAGGTCGGTGCGGTCGGCCAGGCCGTCGCGGGTGAAGCGGGTGTCGAGTTCGCGCATGGCGGTGGCGTCGGCGTCGGTGAAGAGGAGGCCGACGGTGGTGACGTAGCTCTGGGTGGCGTCCGTGTAGGTGGCGCGCAGGAGGCGTTCGCAGCCGACGGGGGCGAGGGCCTTGCGCAGCAGGGGGTCGAAGGCGTTCGTGCAGCCGCTGTCGGGGGCGACGGCGATCCGCGTCCAGGTGCGGTCGGCTCCGCCGGGCCCGGCGCCCTGGCCGTCCACGTTGGGCGGGAACAGCTGGTCGACGGGCACGCTGTGCCACAGCTCACCGGCCTGGGTGAACCTGTCGCCGCCGCCTTCGTCCCCGGAGTCCCCGGTCAGCCAACTCCCGGTCACGGCACCGCCGATGAGGCCGAGCCCGAGCACGGCGCACGCGGCCACGGCGGCGATCCGGGGAGGAATCCGCACCCACCACGACCGCTCCTTGTAGCCGACCTCGGGCTCACCGAACGACACGACGGGCCGCCCGTTGCCGGGCGTTCCGGCAAGCGGGGGCAGGGGGGCGCTCCAGGAGAGGGCGGGGTCGGGTGCGAGGGAGGTGGCCGCCGATTCTGCGGAGGCGGGGGGTGTGGAGGGCCGGTTGGTGGGCGCCGGGGGCGTTCTCGGCGGACCCGCGGGCGGCGGTGGCACGGTCGGCGGTCCCGAGGGCGTGCGCATCGCAGCGGTGCCCGACGCCTCACGCGTGGGGCGCGGCGGGAATCCGGGGCGGGCGGGCGCACCCGGCCGCGCACCGGTCTGGGGCCCTGCGGCGGCACCCGGACGGTGTGGATCGGCTCCAGGACGACCGGAGCCGGAGCCGGGGCGGGCGTCGGGCACGGGCGGTATGGCGGTGCCGCCGGAAGCCCCCCGCGGGGCGGAGGGCGTGGACGCCGAGCGGGTACGCCCGTCACCATCCGCCGGTCCCGGCGGCACCGGCCGCATCCGGAAGGTCGTCTCGGACGCGCTCTCGGCGGGGGCGGCGGCACGACGCGGGGGCACGGAGGGCTGAGCGCCGGGCCGGGGCGGCACGACACCGGACACCGGCGGTGAACCCTGCGCGGGAACCCCGGGGGTGTTCGGGTCCGGCGCCGGAGGGGTGTCCGGGAAGCGGGCCGAGGCCGGGGGCGGAGGCGGGGTGCTCGAGTTCCGGGGGCCGGATCGGGCGTCGGTGTCGGAGGGGGCCGGGGGCCGCGCGTCGTTGGTCATCGGTATCGGCGGCCGACCGGTGGCACCCGTTGCCTGGGACCGCTCCCCGCCCGGCACGTCGGTCTCCCGTCGCGCGTTCATGTCGCCGCCCGCGTCACCGGGTGCCCGGCGACCGGAGGTGTCCGGACCGCCGGACACCCGTGCGCCGCTCTCCTCGGACCCCTGCCAGTCGAACCCGCCGAACGTCGCCCGACCCTGCGCTTGCGGGCCTCGTCGGGTCCGCTCACCGAACGCCTGCCAGTCGGTGTCCTCGCTCATCCGCCCGCCCGGCTCGACGATCTCCCGCCGGCCCGACTCCTCGGACGGCTCCGAACCCGGCCCGTCCTCGCCCACCGCCGGCGGCTGGGCCGGCCTCGGTGGGGTCGTCGGGCGTGGAGGAACCGAGGCGCGACGTGCTTCGGTGCTCATGCACCCCCCGTTTCCTCATGTCCGGGCCGTTCGGTCGTGCGCGGGCCCTCGTCGGAGTCGCCGGCAGGGAAGACGGCCGTCCGGGCACGCATACCCGCACGGAAGGGCCGGCATCCCGGCGCGGCGGCGACGGGGGGCGTACAGCCCTGCGTGCGTGCGCGTCACTCTACGGGTTGTTCCTGGGCGAACGGGAACCAGTCCACCAGGCCGGGGGCATCTGCCCGGAACGTCCCCCTACCCTGCGGTAATCCTGTCTGGCAGTCTTCGTTCATGACTGCGCGCGCCGCCGACCGGGCCCGTTACGACCGGGCCACCGCCCATCTCGACGCCCCACTCGCGATCGTGGACCTGGACGCCTTCGATGCCAACGCGGACGATCTCGTCCGCCGGGCGGCGGGGAAACCCATCCGCGTCGCCAGCAAGTCCGTGCGGTGCCGGGCACTGCTCGAACGCGTCCTGGCGAAGGACGGATTCGCGGGCATCATGTCCTTCACGCTCGCCGAGTCCCTGTGGCTGGCCCGGGGCGGCTTCGACGACATCCTGCTCGCCTACCCCTCCGCCGACCGCGCCGGATACGCCGAACTCGCCGCCGATCCCAAGCTCGCCGCCGCCGTGACGGTGATGGTCGACGACCCTGCGCAGCTCGCCTTCATCGACGGGGCCCGCGCCGGCGGCACCGAAGTCATCCGGGTCTGCCTGGAGTTGGACACCTCGCTGAAGCTGCTCGGCGGCAAGGTGCGGGTCGGTGCCCGGCGTTCACCGCTGCACTCCCCCACCCAGGTCGCCGACATGGCACGCGCGGTGGCCCGGCGCCCCGGGTTCGAGGTCGTGGGGATCATGGCCTATGAGGGGCACATCGCCGGTGTCGGGGACTCGGTCGCCGGACGGCCGTTGCGTTCCCGGGCCGTCCGGCTGATGCAGGCCACCGCCCGCCGGGAGCTCGCCGAGCGGCGCGCCGCGGTGGTGCGCGCGGTGCGGGCCGTCGTGCCGGACCTGGAGTTCGTCAACGGCGGTGGCACGGGCAGTGTGCAGCACACCGCCGCCGAGGACGCCGTCACGGAGATCGGCGCCGGGTCGGGGCTGTACGTCCCGAGGCTGTTCGACAACTACACGTCCTTCAGCGGACGTCCGGCCGCCCTCTTCGCCCAGCCCGTCGTGCGCAGGCCGGGGGTCGGCGTCGTGACCGTCCTCGGCGGTGGCTACCCGGCCTCCGGCGCGGCCGGACCCGACCGACTGCCGGTGCCGTATCTGCCGGAAGGGCTGAAGTACGACCCGCAGGAGGGGCCCGGCGAGGTGCAGACCCCGCTGCTCGGCTCGCCCGCGGACGATCTGCTGCTCGGCGACAAGGTGTGGTTCCGGCACGCCAAGGCCGGTGAGCTGTGCGAGCGGTTCGAGAGGCTGCACCTGATCGAGGGGGACGCGGTGACGGCGACCGTCCCGACGTACCGCGGGGAAGGCCACACGTTCCTCTAGGTCAACGGCCGACCGACCGGATCCCGTCGGTGATCCGGTCCATGTCGGCGAGCGGCGGCCCGTCAGGACCCGCGTCGAAGGCGAAGCGGACGACGACGGCGTTCCGGGGTCCGCCGGGGGCGGGAGTGAAGACCAGCGACTGGACGTAACCCTCGGATCCCTGGGCCGACTCCACCCGCCAGCGCACCACGTATCCGGTGCATCCGGCGACGGCGACGCGCTCCGATCCGACGACCCGGTGGCTGCGGATGCCGGCGTAGGAACTGTGGGCGGCCTGCGGTATGTCCTTCTTCGCGAGGGATGCCGGGGACGCCCCGGAGTCCGCGGGCAGGGTGCGCGTGAAGACCCTGCCGCCGTCGGTGGTCATCACGACGTTGTCGCGGGTGACGTACTTCGCCGGGACCCAGCCGTCGGGCAACGGCAGGCTGATGCCGTCGAGTTCGTCGACCAGGCGGGACGGGTCCGGGGAGGCCGTGGAAGGCGGGGGCGTCGCGACCGTAGGTGCCGTGTCCGCCACGACGTCGTCGCCGTCGCCCCGGGCGAGGGCGAACGCCCCGCTGACGATCGCGGCGACGAGGACGACCCCCGAGGCCGTCAGGGCTACGGCCTTCGCGCGCCCCGAGGCCCCGCCGGCCGGCCGCGGGGGGCCGGGGCCCTCCGGGGCGCGCCGGTGGTCCGTCCAGGCCGTCCCGTCCCACCAGCGCTCCAGGTGCGGAGCGTCGGGGTCCGGGTACCAGCCGGGCGGGAGCGTCCTGCTCATGGGGGCACTGTAGGGCGAGACCTACTGCGGTGTGACGTACGCCCCCGAGATGCCGCCGTCGACGAGGAAGTCGCTGGCGTTGACGAAGGAGGAGTCGTCGCTGGCCAGGAAGGCGACGGCGGCGGCGATCTCCTCGGCCTCGGCGAACCGGCCGACCGGAATGTGCACGAGGCGGCGTGCGGCCCGCTCGGGGTCCTTGGCGAACAGTTCCTGGAGCAGCGGGGTGTTGACCGGGCCCGGGCACAGGGCGTTCACGCGGATGCCCTCCCGCGCGAACTGCACGCCCAGTTCGCGGGACATGGCGAGCACGCCGCCCTTGGAGGCGGTGTAGGAGATCTGCGAGGTGGCCGCGCCCATCCGGGCCACGAAGGACGCCGTGTTGATGATGGAGCCCTTGCCCTGGCGCCGCATGTAGGGGATCGCCGCCTTGCAGCACAGGTAGACGGAGGTCAGGTTGACCTCCTGGACGCGCTTCCAGGCCTCGAGACCGGTCTCCAGGATGGAGTCGTCGTCGGGCGGGGAGATGCCCGCGTTGTTGAAGGCGACGTCGACACTGCCGTAGGTGTCGTACGCCGTCTTGAACAGGGCCTCGACCTGCTCCGGGTCGGTCACGTCGACCTTGACGAAGAGCCCGCCGACCTCGTCCGCGGCGGCCTTGCCGCGGGTTTCGTCGACGTCGGCGCAGACGACACTGGCGCCCTCCGCAGCGAACCGGCGGGCGGTGGCGAGACCGATGCCGCTGCCGGCTCCGGTGATGACGGCGGTGCGGCCGACGAGTCGACGGCACACGATCTGATCGGTCACTGTGCGGGGCCCTCCGTGCTGATGAAGACGTTCTTGGTTTCGGTGAAGGCGGTCAGGGCGTCCGGGCCGAGCTCGCGGCCGAGTCCGGACTGCTTGTAGCCGCCGAAGGGGGTCCAGTAGCGGACGCTGGAATGGGAGTTGACGGACAGGTTGCCCGCCTTGACCGCGCGGGAGACGCGCAGGGCGCGGCCCAGGTCGCGGGTCCAGAGGGAACCGGAGAGGCCGTACGGGGTGTCGTTGGCGAGCCGGATCGCGTCCTCCTCGTCGGTGAAGGGCAGCAGAACGGCGACCGGGCCGAAGATCTCCTCGCGGGCGGCCTCGGAGTCGGGCGCCTCGCCGGTGAGGACGGTCGGCGCGAACCAGAAGCCGGGCCCGTCGGGCGCGCTGCCGCGCAGTCCGGGTGCGTCGGCGGGGACCAGTGCCCGTACGCGCTCCAGCTGCCGGCGCGAGATCAGCGGGCCCATCTGGGTCTTCTCGTCGGCGGGGTCGCCCACGACCACGGCGTTCACCGCGTCGGCGAGCAGTTCGCGGACCTCGTCGTAGACCGGCTCCTGGACCAGGATCCGGGTGCGGGCGCAGCAGTCCTGGCCGGAGTTGTCGAGGAAGGAGAAGGGGTCGACGGCCGTGCGCAGGTCCGCGTCCGCGAAGACGATGTTGGGGCTCTTGCCGCCGAGTTCGAGGGTGACGGGCTTGACCTGGCGGGCGCAGCCCTCCATGACGGCACGGCCGGTGCCGGTGGAGCCGGTGAACACGATCTTCGCGACGCCGGGGTGCTCGACGAGGGCGGTGCCGGCGACCGGGCCGTGGCCCGGCAGCACCTGGAACAGGCCGTCCGGGAGCCCTGCCTCCAGGGCGAGTTCGGCGAGCCGTAGGGCGGTGAGCGGGGTCGTCTCGGCGGGCTTGAGCACGACGGCGTTGCCGGCGGCGAGCGCGGGGGCCGTACCCCAGGCCGCGATGGGCATGGGGAAGTTCCAGGGCGCGATGACCCCGACGACACCGAGCGGTTCGAGGATCGTGACGTCGAGTCCGCCGGGGACCGGGATCTGGCGGCCGCTCAGCCGCTCCACTCCCCCGGCCGCATAGGCCAGCAGATCACGGACGTTGCCGGCCTCCCAGCGGGCGTTGCCGAGGAGGTGACCGGCCTCGCGGACCTCCAACCGGGCCAGTTCCTCGACGTGTTGGTCGACGACGTCGGCGAACCGGCGCAGCAGCCGGGCCCGGTCGGCGGGCGCGAGCGCGGCCCACTTCGCCTGCGCCTTGGCAGCCCTGGCGACGGCCGCGTCCACGTCGGCCGCGGTGGCGGCGGGGACGGTGGCGACGACCTCCTCGGTGGCCGGGTTGAGGACGATCAGCTCATGCTCGTAGGACGACGGGGACAACGGAGTGCCTCTCACAGACGTTCGAAGGAGCGGCGCAGCTCCCAGTCGGTGACCGCCGCGTCGAAGGCTTCGAGCTCGACGCGGGCCATGTTGCGGTAGTGCGCGACGACCTCGTCGCCGAAGGCGGCCTTGGCGATCGGGCTGTTCTCCCAGAGCTCGGCGGCCTCGCGCAGGGTGGTGGGGACGTGGGCGTACTCGGCGGTGTAGGCGTTGCCGGTACACGCCTCCGGCAGCTCCAGCTTCTGCTCGATGCCGTACAGCCCTGCCGCGACCAGCCCGGCGACCGCGAGGTACGGGTTGACGTCACCGCCGGGCAGCCGGTTCTCGAAGCGCAGGGAGCGGCCGTGGCCCACGACCCGCAGGGCGCAGGTGCGGTTGTCGTGGCCCCATGCCGCAGCCGTGGGGGCGAAGGAGCCCGGCTGGAACCGCTTGTAGGAGTTGATGTTGGGGGCGTAGAGGAGCGAGAAGTCCCTGAGGGCCGCCAGCTGCCCCGCGAGGAAGTACCGCATCACGTCCGACATCCCGTCCGGGCCGGCCATCGCGTTGTTGCCGGCGGCGTCGGCGAGTGAGAGGTGGATGTGGCAGGAGTTGCCCTCGCGCTCGTTGTACTTGGCCATGAAGGTGAGCGACACGCCCTCCTGGGCGGCGATCTCCTTGGCACCGGTCTTGTAGATGGCGTGCTGGTCGCAGGTGACGACGGCCTCGTCGTAGCGGAAGGCGATCTCGTGCTGGCCGGGGTTGCACTCGCCCTTGGCGGACTCGACGGTGAGCCCGGCGGCCGCCATTTCGTTGCGGATACGGCGGAGCAGGGGCTCGATGCGGCCCGTGCCCAGCACCGAGTAGTCGATGTTGTACTGGTTCGCCGGCGTCAGCCCTCGGTAGTTGGCGTCCCAGGCCTGCTCGTAGGTGTCCTTGAAGACGATGAACTCCAGCTCGGTGCCGACCTGGGCGGTGTAGCCGAGCTCGGCGAGCCGCTCCAGCTGGCGGCGCAGGATCTGGCGGGGCGCGGCGACGAGCGGGGAACCGTCCTCCCAGGCGAGATCGGCGACCAGCATGGCCGTACCGGCGTTCCACGGCACGCGGCGCAGGGTGCTCAGGTCGGGGCGCATGGCGAAGTCGCCGTAGCCCCGGTCCCAGGACGACATCGCGTAGCCGTCGACAGTGTTCATCTCGGTGTCGACGGCGAGGAGGTAGTTGCAGCCCTCGGTGCCGTGGTGGAGTACCTCGTCGAGGAAGAAGCGGGCGGCGAACCGCTTGCCCTGGAGCCGGCCCTGCATGTCGGGGAAGGCCAGGACGACGGTGTCGATCTCACCGCTCGCGACGAGGGCATGCAGCTCCTCGACGCCGAGCGGGGGTGTGCGGTCTGCCACGGGAGAGCTCCTTCGGCTGCTGCGCGTTTTTCCGACCGGGCCGGGAGCCATAAGGTATTGCTCTGAACCATTGCTTGGGAAGGGGGCTCGGCCATATGTCGGTGGACGCTGACGGCGGCCCGGACGACCGGTTGACGCCGGTGCTGCGGCCGGTCAGGGCGGGCAACGGCTTCGAGGAGGCGCTGGAGCAGATCCTCCAGGTCGTGCGGCTCGGCCTGGTACCGGGGGGCGGGCGGCTGCCGGCCGAGCGGGAGCTCGCGGAGCGGCTCGGGATCAGCCGGGTGACGCTGCGCGAGGTGCTGAAGGTGCTCCAGGACCAGGGGCTGGTGGAGTCGCGGCGCGGGCGGTACGGCGGCACGTTCGTCCTGCCCCGCGCGCAGGACGCGGTCGGCGAGGAGGAGTTGCGGCGCCGGATCGCCGAGGCGGACATCGAGGACGTGCTGCGCTTCCGGGAGGTCCTTGAAGTGGGCGCGGCGGGTCTGTGCGCGGCGCACGGCCTCACGGACCAGCAGGCGCAGCGGCTGCGCGAGGCCCTGGCGGCCACCCAGGAGGCTCCGCTGGCGGACTACCGGCGCCTGGACACGCTGCTGCACCTCACGCTGGCGGAACTGTGCGGCTCACCCACGCTGACCGCCCAGTACGCGGCGGTACGGGCCTCGGTGAACGACCTCCTGGACTGCATCCCGCTCCTGGTCCGCAACCTGGAGCACTCCCAGCGGCAGCACGCGGCGCTGGTGGATGCGGTGCTGGACGGGGACGCCGACGGGGCCCGGGAGATGATGCGGGAGCACTGCGCGGGGACGGCTGCGCTGCTGCGCGGTTTCCTGGCGTGACCTTGATTCTTGACACCGCCAGGAGCAAAGGTATGGGCGTGGGCCATTGCAAGCCTGGGAGGGCCGTGTGACCGTACGACCGCTGATCGGTGTCAGCACGTATCTGGAGGCCGGCACGCGCTGGGGCCTCTGGGAGCTGGAGGCGGCGCTGCTGCCGGCCGGCTATCCGCGACTCGTCCAACGCGCGGGCGGCCTCGCCGCGATGCTCCCGCCGGACGCCCCGGAGCACGCGGCCGCGACGGTGGCCCGCCTCGACGGTCTGGTCGTCGCGGGCGGCCCGGACGTCGAGCCGGTCCATTACGGCGCCGCCCCCGACCCCCGCACGGGCCCGCCCGCTCGCGCCCGGGACACCTGGGAGCTGGCCCTGATCAGGGCGGCGCTGGCGGCCGGCGTCCCCCTCCTGGGCATCTGCCGCGGCATGCAACTGCTGAACGTCGCCCTCGGCGGCACCCTCGTCCAGCACATCGACGGCCACGCGGAGGTGCCGGGAGTCTTCGGCCACCACCCGGTCAAGCCCGTACCGGGCACGGTGTACGGCGACCTCGCCCCGGAGGAGACCTCCGTACCGACCTACCACCACCAGGCGGTGGACCGCCTCGGCGAGGGCCTCCTGCCGTCCGCGCACGCGCCGGACGGCACGGTGGAGGCCGTCGAACTCACCGGCCCGCCCTGGGTGCTGGGTGTGCAGTGGCATCCGGAGATGGGCACGGACCTGCGGGTGATGCGGGGGCTGGTGGCGGCGGCCGCCAACGCAGGCTGAGCCGCCGCCGGAGCCAGGCCAGGGCCGCGTCGCCCTGTGCCCGCTGGAAGGCCCGGAGGGTGGGAATGCCGGGCGGCGGGGGCAGCAGGGAGTGGTACAGGAAGTAGCCGGTCAGGGCCGCGAGGGCGGTGGTGACGGCGTCCGGGTCGGCGGGCGCGCCCAGCGGATGTGCCGTGAACAGTTCCTCCGGGTCCGGGCCGCCCTGGGCGCGGACGCACGGCAGCATCACCAGCAGGTCGAACCATGCATTGGCACGCAGGGCGTGCGGCCAGTCGACGAACACGGTCCGGCCGGCGTCGGTGAGCAGGATGTTGTCCGCCCGCAGGTCCCCGTGGGCGAGGGTGTCGCCGGAGACGGCCTCGGGCCAGGGGGCGGCGAGTTCGGCGAGCCGGGGCAGATGGGTGGCGGTCCAGGGGCCGAGGTGTTCCGCGAGGCCCTCGTGGTCACCGTCCAGGAGTCGCTGCCAGCCGCCGAAGGTGCGGGCGAGGGCCGTGGCGGCGGACGGGGCGTCGAGCGGGGACGGGGTGAGGGTGCGGCTCAGTTCCGCCACCGCGTCCAGGACGCGCGCCAACTCGGTCTTCTGCCACGGGATGTGGGGCTGGCGGCCGGGGACGTCCTCGTACACGAGGGCCACCCAGGTGCCGTCGTCGTAGGTGCCGAGCAGGCGGGGCGCCGGGACCGTGGCCGGGAGCGCGGCGGTGTTCCGGGCCTCGGTGCGGTGCAGTTCCGGGCTGTCGGGGTTGGTGTCGCCGCTGACGGCCTTGACGAAGGCCCGGTGGCCGGTGGCGGAGCGGACGCGGGTGGCGGCGCCGGGGGAGAATCCGCCGGGTTGGGTGGTGGCGTGGGTGACCCGTCCGCCGAGCACGTCCGCGACGGCGTCGCGTACGACCTCGGGGAGGTCTTCCCACGGGGTGCGGACGCCGGTGGCGGGCGGGGCGGTGGCGGTCATGCGGTTCATGGTGCGGGCCCGCCGGGCCGGTTCGCCAAGGGTTTTCGCCCCCGCGAGGAACCGTCCTACGCCCGCGTCAGCGACAGCAGGTCTCTCGCCGGGCCCACCGGTCGGTGGCCCGTGGGCCACACCGCCCGCAGGTCCCGTGCCAGGGACACCCCCTCCACCGGCACCCGCACCAGGCGGCGCATCGCCAGTTCCTCTCCCACCGCCAGCTCGCTCAGGACCGCCGGACCCGCTCCGCTCACCACCGCCGCCTTCACCGCCGTGGTGGAGGAGAGTTCGATCAGCGGGCGGGCCAGGCCGCCCAGGGCCGTGTCCAGCACCTGCCGGGTGCCCGAGCCCTTCTCACGGAGGATCAGCGGTGTCGCCGCCAGTTCGGTGGAGGCCAGAGGGCGTCGGCGGCGGGCCCACACATGTCCCGGGGCGGTCACCACGATGAGGTGGTCGTGGGCTATCACCACCGAGTCCAGGCCGGGAGGGACCGTCAGGCCCTCCACGAAGCCCAGGTCCGCCTCGTCCGACAGCAACCGCTCCGCCACCGCCGCCGAGTTCCCCGCGTGCAGGGACACCGCCGTGTCCGGCCGCCCGGCACGCAGCGCCAGCAGCCACCCCGGCAGCAGATACTCCGCGATCGTCATGCTCGCCGCCACCCGCAGCCGGGAGTCGCGCCGGACCCGCAACGCCTGCGCCCCCGCGTCGAAGGCCTCCGCCGCCGCCACGATCCGCCGCGCCCAGTCCGTCACCAGCGCCCCGGCGTCCGTGAGCCGGGAGCCGCGGGGCGAGCGGTCGACCAGGGCCACTCCCAACTGCCGTTCCATGGAACGGATCCGGCTGCTCGCCGCCGGCTGGGTGATGCCGACCTCCCGCGCCGCCCCGCCGAGGCTCCCGAGCCGCGCCACGGCCAGCAGCAGCTCCAGCGCCCCGAGATCCGGTACCCGGTGGGCCAGCCCGCCGCCCACCGCCGCCCCTTGCCGATCCACACCGCTCATAAAGACAGCTTATGCCCTCATAGAGCCATACTCCCTGGTCGCGGCCCGTCCCGAACGACACCGTGGAGACATGGTCACCGCCGTCCGTCACCTCGGGCCGAACTGGTACGCCTCCGTCATGGGCACCGCGATCGTCGCCACCGCCGGCGCCGCGCTCCCCGTGCACCTCCCCGGCCTGCGCACGATCTGCGCGGCCGTCTGGCTCCTGTCCCTCGTCCTGCTGCTCACCGTTCTCTGCGCCCGCGCCCTGCACTGGCGCCATCACTGCGACCAGGCCCGCGCCCACCTCCTCGACCCCGCCGTGGCTCCCTTCTACGGCTGCCTCGCCATGGCCCTGCTGGCCGTCGGGGGCGGTGCCCTCACCGTCGGCCGGTACTGGATCGGCACGACCGCCGCGGTCGCCCTCGACGCCGTGCTGTTCACCACCGGTACGGCCGTGGGACTCGCCGCCGCGATCACCGTGCCGTACCTCATGGCCGTACGGCAGAAAGCCGACCCGCGGCAGGCCACACCCGTGTGGCTGCTCCCTCTCGTCGCGCCCATGGTGTCCGCCGCGCTCGGGCCGCTCCTCGTGCCGCATCTCCCGGCCGGTCAGCCGCGCGAGACCCTGCTCCTCGCCTGCTTCGCGATGTTCGGGCTCAGCCTCCTCGCGACCCTGGCCATGCTGCCGCTCGTCTTCGCCCGAATCGTCACCGGCGGGCCGCTCCCCCTCGCCCTCACCCCGACCCTCTTCCTGGTCCTCGGCCCGCTCGGCCAGTCCACCACCGCCGTCGGCAAGTTCGCGGACGTGGCCCCCGGTGTCGTGGCGGCCCCCTACAGCCAGGGTTTCGGCGTTCTCGCGGTGCTGTACGGCGTTCCCGTCATGGGGTTCGCGCTGCTGTGGCTGGGGCTCGCCACCGCGCATGCCGTCCGTGCGCGCCGGCACGGGATGCGTTTCGCGATGACCTGGTGGGCCTTCACCTTCCCCGTCGGCACCTGTGTCACGGGGGCCGAGGCGCTGGCCCGGCACACGGGACTCGTCGTCTACGACTGGCTCGCCGTCGGCCTCTTCATCGCTCTCGTCGCCGCCTGGGCCACCGCCGCCCTGCACACCGCGCGCGGGGTCGTCAGCGGCGCGCTGCTCGCAGGGCCTCGCCCAGCGCGCGTGGCGCCTCTGCCAGTGAGGGTCCGTACCACGTCAGGTGCCGTCCGCTGACGAGTGCGCAGTCCAGGCCGGGGAAGGCCTCCGGGCCGTCCTCGGGGGTGAAGCGGTACGGCTCGTCGGGGAGGACGACCAGGTCCGGTGCCGCCGCCCGCAGCTCCTCCAGCGGGACACGTGGATAGCGGTCCTCGTGGCCGGCGTACACATGGTCCACGCCCAGGCGGGACAGCACATCGCCCGCGAACGTGTCCCGGCCCAGCACCATCCACGGCCGACGCCAGATCGGTACGACGGCGGTCCTGCGGCGCGCGGGGGGCTTGAGCGCCGACCAGGACTCCTCGGCCTCGTCCAGCCAGCGCGGCCGTACGACGCCACACGCCTCGACCACCCGGGCCAGCTCCCGGAAGGCCTGCGGGACGTCCCGGACCTCGGTGACCAGGACCTCCAGACCCGCCTCCCGCAGGGCGGCCAGATCCGGCTCCCGGTTCTCCTCCTCGTTCGCGATCACCAGGTCGGGGGCGAAGGCGGTGATCCGGTCGAGCTTCGGGTTCTTGGTGCCGCCGACGCGGGTGACGTCGAGGTCTGCCGGATGGGTGCACCAATCGGTGGCACCGACCAGGGCGCCCGGTGCCGAGCGGGCGATCGCCTCGGTCAGCGAGGGGACCAGGGAGACGACTCTCACCGCCGGGGCCGGTCCCGGACGGCCTCGATGTGTTCGGCCACGGCGACGACGACCACGCGGGTGTCCGCCACAGTCGCCCGCCAGCGGTGCCGCACCCCGCCGGTGAGGTACAGGGTGTCGCCGCGGCCCAGCCGGTAGGCGCGCCCCTCCGCCTCGACGTCCACCGCGCCGTCGGCGACGTACATCAACTGGTCGTTGCGGTACTGGAATTCACGTCCCGCGTCATGATCACCGGTGAACTCCTGGGCGTGCATCTGGTGGTGACCGCGCACCAGGGAACGCATCCGGGGTGCGTAGTCCGGCTCCGGGCCCTCGGCGTGCACGACGTCGACGCTGCACGCCGGGTCGGCGGCGGCGAGGAGTTCGACGGCGGTGGTGCGCAGGGCGTCGGCGACCTTCTCCAGGGAGCTGCGGCTGGGGCGGGCGCGTTCGTTCTCGATCTGGCTCAGGAAGGGAACCGAGAGGCCGCTGCGCTCGGCCACGACGGCGAGGGTGAGCTCCAGCGCGCGGCGCCTGCGGCGCACGGCCGCGCCGACCCGAAGGGGCTGTTCTTTGTGGTCGCCCATGGCTCCGGCTCCCTCCTCCGCTCGTCGGTCCTGTGACACGTCCCCTGATGAGTTGTCTGCACCCTACGCATGTTCGGCAAACCGTTTCACGCGGCCGTCACATCGATGTCACACGGCGTGCGACCGTACCTCACACTTCACGCCAGCCGAACGGCCCCCCGGTGGATCACCAGGGGGCCGGAAGGCGGGCCCTCACCCGTCGCCCGCCGCCCAAGTCCCCTTGTCGGCGGCGAAGTTCGGGCGATGGCGTAGCTCTATGTGGTTGGCCGGATCCTTACCGTGCTCCCGGAGCGGTTATGACGGTGTCATCCGCCCGACCATCTCCGGATGCTCCTTCAGCCAGGCGGCGACGGCCTGCTCCTCGTGACCCTGGCCGTACCTGTTGATCTCTCCCTCCAGGGTACCGAGCTCGTCCTCGCTCATATGGAAGCCCTTGATCCACTTGGTGAGCTGCGGATACTGCGAGGGGAACTTCTCGTTGGCGATGGTGCGAATCGTGTTGCCCTCGCCGAAGAGCTTCTTGTCGTCCTTCAGCTTGGTGAGGTCGTACTGGCTGTAGGCCCAGTGCGGGGACCACAGGACGACGGCGACGGGCTGCTTCTTGGCGTAGGCACGCTTGAGCTCGGCCAGCATCGCGGGAGTGGAGCCGTCCACGACGTCGTACTCCTTGTCGAGGCCGTAGCCGGGCAGGACCTTGTTCTTGAGGAGGTTCATCTCGCCGGTGCCCGGCTCGATGCCGATGATCTTCCCGTCGAACTGGGAGGCCTTGCCCTTCAGGTCCTCGTAGGACTTCACACCCTTGACGTACGACGGCACCGCGATCTCCAGCGAGGTCGGCTCGTACCAGGTGCCGAGGTCGGCGAGTCTGTCCTTGCTCTTGTCCCAGTAGTTCTTCTGGGCGTACGGCAGCCAGGCGTCGAAGTTGAGGTCCAGGTCTCCGGAGGCGAGGCCCGTGTAGACCGGGCCCACGTCCATCTGCTTGAGGTTGAGCTTGTAGCCGCGCTTTTCGAGAACGTTCTTCCAGAGATAGGTGACGGCGATGTCCTCGTCCCAGGGGAACCAGGCCACGTTCACCGGGCGCTTGGCCTCCGCCGCCGTCTTCTGGACGGGGGCCAGCTTGTCGACCAGGCCGGGGTGCTGCTTCAGCCAGGTGCGCACGGCGTCCTGCTGCTTGCCCTTGCCCGCCTTGTTGATCTCGGCCTCCAGGCTGGTGAGCTGCTTCTCGTCCAGCTTGAAACCCTTCAGCCACTGTCCGACGACCGGGTTCTCGGCCGCGAAGCCCTTGCGGGCCACCGTGTGGATGCCGTCGCCCGAGCCCCAGGCGCCCTTGGGGTCCTTGAGCTTCTTCAGGTCGTAGTCGTTGTACGCCCAGTGCGGCGACCAGAGTGTGACGACGATCGGGTCCTTCTGCGCGTACGCCCGCTTGAGCTCGGCCAGCATGGCGGGCGTGGAGCTGTCGACGACCTTGTACTCCTTGTCGAGGCCGTACGCCTTCAGGACCTTGCTCTTCAGCAGGGCCATCTCACCGGCGCTCGACTCGATGCCGGTGATGTTCCCGCCGAACTGGGAGGCCTTGCCCTTGAGGTCGGCCAGGGAGTTGATGTCCTTCATGTACGACGGCACGCTCAGCTCGAGAGAGGTCTTGTCGTACCAGGCCCCGAGGTCGTCGAGCTTGCTGCCGTACTTCTTCCAGTACTGCTCGTGGGTGGTCGGCAGCCAGGCGCCGGTCATGAAGTCGGCGTTGCCGGAGGCGAGGGAGGTGTAGAGCGGCCCGGCGTCGAACTGCTTGGCGTCCACCTGGTAGCCGCGTTCCTCCAGGATCTCCTTCCAGAGGAAGGTGGAGGCGACGCCGTCGTCCCAGGGGACGTAGCCGATGCTGATCTTCTTGCCCTGACCGACGTCCTTGCCGCCGGAGACGGCCGTGGCCTCGCCCGAGGTGCCGCCGAAGATCCCCATACCGCCCGCGACGAGGGCGAGGACGACGACGCCGATCACGGCGATCTGCGGACGGGGGCGGTAGGACCAGATCCTGAGCCCCTGGGTCGTGCGCGCCTTGGCGGCGGCGCGGCGGCCCAGCGGGGAGACCTGGGTGCCGAGCGCGCTGGTCATGCGGTCGAGGTAGATCGCGAGGATCACGATGGCGACGCCGGCCTCGGAGCCGAGGCCCACGTTGAGCTGGCCGATGGCCTCGTTGACGTCGCCGCCGAGGCCGCCGGTGCCGACCATGCCGGCGATCGCGGCCATCGACAGGCCGAGCATGATGACCTGGTTGACGCCCGCCATCACGGTGGGCAGCGCGAGCGGCAGCTGGACGCGCAGGAGGGTGTCGCGGGGGCTGGTGCCGAACGCCTCGGCGGCCTCGACGAGCTCCTTGTCGACCTGGCGGATGCCGAGCTCGGTCATGCGGACGCCGGGGGCGAGCGCGAAGATCAGAGTGGCGACGATGCCCGCGGAGGCGCCGGTGCCGAAGAACAGGATCGCCGGGATGAGGTAGATCATCGCGGGCAGCGTCTGCATGAAGTCCAGGACGGGACGGACGAGTCCGCTGACCCGGTTCGAGCGGGCCGCCCAGATGCCCACGGGGACGGCTATCACCAGCGCGATGATCGTGGCGACCAGGACCAGCGAGAGGGTCGTCATCGCGTCCTCCCACAGTTCGAGGGAGTCGATGAAGGCGAATCCCGCGAAGGTGAGGAGGCCGGCCAGGGTGCCGCGCAGCCAGAAGGCGATCACGGCGAAGATGCCCGCGAGCAGAAGGGGCTGGGGCGCCTGGAGGACGGCGTCGATACCGTCGTAGGTGCCGGTGAAGACGGTCTTGAAAAAGTCGAAGAGCCAGGACACGTGGTCGAGCAGCCAGTCGACGGTGTCGTTGACCCAGTCGCCGAGCGGGATCCTAGGCATGGGCCACCTCCGCCTCGCCGAGGAAGCCGAGCAGTCGCTGCTGCGGGACCACCCCGACGAGTTTGCGGTGCTCGTCGAGGACGGCCACCGGATGCGTCGACCGGGCGCTCATCGCGCAGAGCTCGGTGAACGGCGTGTCGGGCGTCGCGGTCTCACAGTCGCTCGCGCAGCCGCAGCCGCAGTCGGCCTCGGCGTCGCGCACGTCCGTGTCCATGACGGCGGACGCGGTCAGGACGCGGGAGCGGTCGACGTCCTTGGTGAAGGAGGCGACGTAGTCGTCGGCGGGCCGCACGAGGATGTCCTCCGCGCTGCCGATCTGGACGATCCGGCCGTCGCGCATGACGGCGATCCGGTCGCCCAGGCGCATGGCCTCGTTGAGGTCGTGGGTGATGAAGACGATCGTCTTCTTCAGGGTCTGCTGGAGCTGCAGGAGCTGGTCCTGCATGTCCCGGCGGATCAGCGGGTCGAGCGCGCTGAAGGACTCGTCCATGAGGAGCAGGTCGGCGTCGGTGGCGAGCGCGCGGGCCAGGCCCACGCGCTGCTGCATGCCGCCGGACAGCTCGTCGGGCCAGGACTTCTCCCAGCCCTTGAGGCCGCACAGCTCCAGGGCCTCGGTTGCCCGCTCGATGCGCTCGGCCTTGGCGACGCCCTGCACGGCGAGGCCGTAGGCGGCGTTCTCCAGGACGCTGCGGTGCGGGAAGAGCGCGAAGTGCTGGAAGACCATGCTGATCTTCTTCGCGCGTACGGCGCGCAGTTCGCGGTCGGTGAGCGCGGTGAGGTCCTGGCCGTCGAAGCGGACATGGCCCGCGGTCGGCTCCAGGAGGCCGTTGAGCATGCGCAGCAGCGTGGACTTGCCGGAGCCGGACAGACCCATGACGACGAAGATCTGACCCGGTTCCACGGTGAAGGAGGCGTCGATCACCGCGGCCGTGGTGCCCTCGGCGCGCAGTCCCTCCCGGTCGGCGCCCTCGCGGAGCCGCTCGACCGCCTCGTCCGGACGTCTTCCGAACACCTTGTACAGCTGCTCTGCCTCAAGCCTTGATGACACGCGTGCCTCTCGTCTCTTCGACCACTGGGGGGAGACGAAGGGCCGCGACAGTTGAAGGTGCAACCTGCCTCGCTCCGAGGCGGCGCCTGCCCCGATGCCTTTCGGCCAAACGCACCGGTGGTCCAGTTCACAGGACGCTCACACCCGCCGGACGAGGCAAGGGACGACGGCCGGTGTCGGTGCCGTACGGCATGATGCGAAGCGTGACCGGACGACTGATGCTCCTCGACACCGCCTCTCTCTACTTCCGTGCCTACTTCGGCGTGCCGGAGTCGGTGAAGGCACCGGACGGCACGCCGGTGAACGCCGTGCGCGGCCTCCTCGAATTCATCGACCGCCTGGTCAAGGACCACCGGCCCGACATGCTCGTGGCCTGCATGGACGCGGACTGGCGCCCCCAGTGGCGGGTCGACCTCATCCCCTCCTACAAGGCGCACCGCGTCGCCGAGGAGCACGAGAGCGGCCCGGACGAGGAGGAGGTGCCGGACACGCTCTCGCCGCAGGTGCCCGTCATCGAGGCGGTCCTGGACGCGCTCGGCATCGCGCGTGTGGGCGTGGCCGGCTATGAGGCGGACGACGTGATCGGCACGTTCACCGCGCGGGCGACGGGCCCGGTCGACATCGTCACCGGCGACCGCGACCTGTACCAGCTCGTGGACGACGAGCGCGGGGTGAGGGTGCTGTATCCCCTCAAGGGCGTCGGCACGCTCCAGCTGACCGACGAGGCCTGGCTGCGCGAGAAGTATGGCGTCGACGGCCGTGGGTACGCGGATCTGGCGACACTGCGCGGCGACCCGAGCGATGGCCTGCCGGGCGTCCCCGGCATCGGCGAGAAGACGGCTGCCAAGCTGCTCGCCGAGTTCGGCGACCTGGCCGGCATCATGGCCGCGGTCGACGACCCGAAGGCGAAGCTCACACCGTCGCAGCGCAAGCGGCTCGACGAGTCGCGGCCGTACGTCGCCGTGGCACCGAAGGTGGTACTGGTGGCCGGTGACGTCCCGCTGCCGCAGGTGGAGACCGCGGTTCCGCGCACACCACGCGATCCCGCGGCACTGGAGAAGCTGGCTGACCGGTGGGGGCTGGGTGGCTCACTGCAGCGGCTGATGGCGACGCTCGGCGCGTAAATATTGCCCGCGCTTTCCACGAGTGGCATGCCATCACCAGGGGGGTGGATGCTAACTTAGGTAAGCCTAAGCGTAGGGAACTGGGAGGCCGCCATGGCAGAAGGACCGGGACGCAAGCCGCGGAAACCTCACTCCGCACAGGTCGTCCGCACCGAACGCCTCACCCCGCACATGCAGCGCGTGGTGCTCGGCGGCGACGGACTCGCCGACTTCGCGGCGGACACCTGCACCGACCACTACGTCAAGATCCTTTTCCCGGCCGAGGGCGCGACTTACCCCGAGCCCTTCGACATGCAGCGCATCCGCGAGGAGTTCCCGCGCGAGCAGTGGCCCGTGACCCGCACCTACACCGTGCGCCACTGGGACGCCGAACACCGCGAACTCACCCTGGACTTCGTGATCCACGGCGACGAGGGCCTCGCCGGCCCCTGGGCGGTACGCGTCCAGCCCGGCGAGACCGTGCGCTTCATGGGCCCCGGCGGCGCCTACGCCCCCGAACCGGACGCCGACTGGCATCTCCTCGTCGGTGACGAGAGCGCGCTGCCCGCGATCGCCCGTTCCCTGGAGTCGCTGCCCGACGGCGCCCGGGCGCACGCCTTCATCGAGGTCTCCGGGCCCGAGGAGGAGCAGAAGATCGACTCCGACGTGGAGGTCGTGTGGCTGCACCGCGGCTCCCGCCCGATCGGGGAGTCGCTGGTCGAGGCCGTGCGCGCGCTGGAGTTCCCGGAGGGCCGGCTGTGCGCGTTCGTGCACGGCGAGGCGCATTTCGTGAAGCAGCTGCGCCAACTGCTGCGCGTCGAGCGCGGCGTCCCGCGCGAGGACCTGTCGATCTCCGGCTACTGGCGCCTGGGCCACAACGAGGACGGCTGGCAGGCCTCCAAGCGGGACTGGAACGCGCGCATCGAGGCGGAGCAGGAGGGGGCGGCGCCGGCCGCTTAGGCGTACGGCCGCTTGGGCTCGGTCGCGAAAGGGGCGGCACCTTCGAGGGTGCCGCCCCTTTCGCGTGTTCACACCGAGCGCTGGTACGACCGGAAGGTCCGGATCGACAGCCACACCGCCACGACCGCCAGCCCGAGCAGCGCTCCCCCGCGGCCCAGCACCGCGCCCCAGTCGGGGTCCGCCGAGAGGGCCGAACGGCCCGCCACCATCGCCCAGTTCAACGGGTTGAAGTCGGCGATGTGCCGCATCCAGGTGGGCATCTGCGAGGGCGCCATGAAGGCGCTGGACAGGAAGGTGAGCGGGAGCAGCAGGAAGGTGTTGATCCCGATGATCGACTCCCGTTCCCGCACCAGCATGCCGAGCGCGTTGGACAGCGCCCCGAAGACGGTGCCCAGCAGGACCGAGGCGAGGACCAGGACGGCGATCCCGGCGATCCCGCCCGGGTAGTCGGCGCCGCCCAGCAGCCCGAGCAGCACGATGACCACCGACTGGAAGGCGGTGACCAGGCCGTTGTTGACGACGTTGCCGTTCATCAGCGCGGCCCGGCTGACCGGAGTGGTCAGGAAGCGGTCGAGGGTGCCGCGCTGGATCTCGTCCAGGGTGGTCATCCCCGCCCACATGTTGGAGCTGAGCGCGCTCATCACCACCACACCGGGGACCAGATAGTCCAGGTAGGACGTGGTGCCGAAACCGCCGAGCTCGACGACCTTCCGGAAGAGGCTGCCGAACAGGAACAGCCAGATCACCGGCTGGACCAGGGTGATGATCGCGTACGCGGGCTGCCGTACGAACACCATGAGTTGACGCTGCGTCATGTACCAGGTCTGGGAGACGGCCATGCTCATCGGGCACCCACCAGGTCTTCGGCCTCCGAGTAACGGCGGCCCGCGTAGCGCAGATAGACGTCGTCGAGTGAGGGACGGGCGACGGTCGCGGTGGCGACCTTGACCCCGGCCCGCTCCAGGGCGGCGAGCAGGGCGGGTACGGCGGCGGCCCCGTCGTCGGCGCGGACGCTGACGCGGTGCCCGTCGGCCAGCACCTCGTGCACGCCCGGCACCCCGCGCAGGGCGCCGGTCAGCAGGGTGCGGCCCGCGTCGCCGAGCGGCTCACCCAGCTCCAAGTGCACCGCGTCACCGCGTAGTTCGCCCTTCAGCGCGTCCGGAGTGCCCTCGACGACGATCCGGCCCCGGTCGACGACGGCGACGCGCTCGGCGAGCCGGTCCGCCTCTTCGAGGTAGTGCGTGGTGAGCAGGATCGTCAGCCCCTCCTCACCGGCGAGCCGGCCGATCTCGTCCCACATCGCGCTGCGGGCCTCGGGGTCGAGTCCGGTGGTCGGCTCGTCGAGGAAGAGCACCTCGGGGCGGTGCACCAGGCCGAGGGCGACGTCGAGCCGGCGTCGCATGCCACCGGAGTAGCCCTTGACCGGGCGCCGGGCGGCGTCGGTGAGCGTGAAGCGGTCGAGGAGCTCCTCCACCCGGCGTTCGAGCGCGGCGCCCCTCAAGCCGTAGAGCCTGCCCTGGAGTCGGAGGTTCTCGTGGCCGGTGGCGACCGGGTCGGCCCCGGAGCCCTGGGCGACCACGCCGATGGCCCGGCGGACCCGGTCCGGGTGGCGCAGCACGTCATGGCCCGCGACGGTGGCCGAGCCGGAGTCGGGGCGGGCCAGAGTGGTGAGGATCTTGACGGTGGTGGACTTGCCGGCGCCGTTCGGGCCGAGCAGGCCGAAGACGCTGCCCCGCTCGACGACCACGTCGATGCCATTGAGAGCGGTGACCTCACCGCCGTAGGTCTTGATCAGTTGACGCGCCTCGATCGCGGGCGCACGGGTGTTCATGAAGGGTGTCCTCCTGGGTGAGCGGATCCGGTGAAGGGATGACAACTGATCCGCGTGAGGAGCACCGGGCTATCCTGGGCATGCCGCACCTCGATCGCCTGGATGTGCCTCAGGGCGGATTCAGTTCGGGGTTCGAGGCCCCGGCGGGCTGCTGCAACAGCCGTGCCGGGGCCTGTTTTCGTCAGGTCATTGCTCGTGGAACGCCTTCCACTCCTCGATGCCGGGCAGCGCGCCCGTTCTGAGTTCGTCGAGGAAGCCGCGGACCCACGCCGCCTCCGCCTCGACCATGTGGAGCTGGTACTCGTTCTCCACGAGGAAGAGCCGGGGCAGCGTCTCGTAGAGCTTCTCCAGAGCGCCCCGGCCGCTCGCGATCTGCACCTCCAGGGCGTCGAGCCGTTGCTCCAGCAGGGGCACCACCTCGTCGGGGTGCAGCACGCCGAGCAGCGAGAGGGCGGTCTCGAAGATCGGGTACTCCTTGGCCGGGAGGGCGACCAGGTCCGACATCCACTCGGTCATCTCCTGGCGTCCGGCCGCGGTGATGCCGTAGACGGTCCGCTCGGGCCGGTTGCCCTGCCGCTCCACGTCCGTGACCTCGACGAACGCGTGTTTCTCGAGGCTCTGGACGACGGTGTAGAGCGAGCCGTAGTTGATCTTCGTGCTGGCGTCCTTGCCCTGGCGGCGCAGGGTCTGGGCGATCTCGTAGGGATGCATCGGCTTCTGCCACAGCGTCGCCAGCACGGCGAGCGCCAGGGGGTTGCGGAGCTTGCGACGCCCCATGGATCCACCTCGCATCCGAACCTCGTACCCGAATATCCGTGACCGAACATATCGCGACCCATAAGGGCAGTCAATAGACACGATGTATCGCGTATGAAGGCCCGCGCAAGGGCGTGAGGACTTGGGAGCTGCTTCGACATGCCTGCGTCACGCACCCGAAACAGCGCCTCCTTAATTTCTGTCACCCGACAGGAATTCAGCTCCCGCACCGCTGTTCCGCTCTCCGCCCTCATGCCGCCGAAGGCAGGTGCCGCCGTGACGACAGCCAGCCCCTCCGACGTCCGTCCCGATCCCCCGCATTCCCCCGCCCCCGACGACCGCTCCCTCACCGAGTTCGGCTACCAGCAGGAACTGCACCGGAGCCTGGGCCGGTACGCGTCCTTCGCGGCGGGGTTCTCCTTCATCTCGGTCCTGACGACCGTCTTCCAGTTCTTCGCCTTCGGGTACGCGTTCGGCGGCCCCGTCTTCTTCTGGGCCTGGCCGGTGGTACTGGTCGGGCAGTTCCTGGTGGCGGCCTGCTTCGCGGAACTGGCGGCGCGCTACCCGCTGTCCGGCGCGATCTACCAGTGGTCGTCCCGCCTCGCCACCCCGGCCTTCGGCTGGTTCGCCGGCTGGATCATGGTGATCGGGCAGATCGTCGTGGTCGCGGCGGCGGCACTCGCCCTGCAGATGGTGCTCCCGGCGATCTGGTCCGGCTTCCAGCTGGTCGGCACCGACCCGGCGCCGACCTCGGCGGACGGGGCGGCCAACGCGGCACTCCTCGGCGTGATCCTGCTGGTGCTGACGACCGTCGTGAACATCCTCGACAACCGTGTGATGTCCCTGATCAACCGGGTCGGAGTCACCGCCGAGATCATCGGTGCGGTCCTGATCATCGTGCTCCTGCTGACCCACTCCGAGCGCACGCCGAGCATCACCTTCCACACCACGGGCGCCGCGCAGAGCGGCCTGCTCGGGGCCCTGCTGGTGGGCTCGTTCGCGGCGGCGTACGTGATGATCGGCTTCGACAGCGCGGGCGAGATGAGCGAGGAGACACACGCCCCGCGCCGCACCGCGCCCCGCACGATCCTCACGGCGCTCGGCGCGGCCGGCGTGCTCGGCGGCCTGCTCGTCCTGGGCGGCCTGCTCGCCGCCCCCAGCCTCACCGACGGACACCTGTCGGTCGACGGCCTCAGCTACGTCCTCACCAGCAGCCTGGGCGACGGGGTCGGCAAGGCCCTGCTGGCCGACGTGGTGGTCGCGATCGCGGTGGCCACCCTCGCCATCCAGACAGCGGCCTGCCGCATGCTCTTCTCCATGGCCCGCGACGGCCAACTTCCGTTCGCGGGCCGCCTCGCGCGGGTGAACCCCCGCACGGGCATGCCCACCGCCCCCGCTCTGGTCGTCGGCGTCCTGGCCGCCGCGCTCCTCCTCCTCAACTTCGCTTCCCCGGAGGCGTTCCTGGCGATCGGCACCACGTGCATCGTGATGCTCTACCTGGCGTACGCGATGGTCACGGGCCCGCTGCTGATCCGGCGCGTGCGAGGTGAGTTCACGTCGGAGGGCACGGACGAGACGGGCGCCCGCCTGTTCTCCCTGGGCCGCTGGGGCATCCCGGTCAACGCCCTGGCCCTCCTCTACGGCCTCCTGATGACCGTCAACCTGGCCTGGCCCCGGGCAGAGGTGTACGACCCGGCGGGCGGGCACTGGTACTTCCAGTGGTTCACGGTGCTGTTCCTGGCCGCGACGCTGGCAGTGGGCGTGGCGTGGCGGGCAGTTCGAGGGCGTAGGCCGACGGGATAGGGGCGCGCCTCCTCGGCGGACCCCCAGTGGTCCCCCTTGGCATCCCCTCAGTCGCCCCGGACACGCGCGTGCAGATGCATGTCATGCCAACCGTCCGGATGCAGGACCGCACTTCGCTTGGTCCCTTCCAGAACGAAGCCCGTCTTGGTCGCGACACGACACGAGGCCTCATTACGGACGGCATGCATGAGCTCGAGACGATGGAACCCGATGTCGTCGAAGGCCCAGCGAGACAGGACGACCGTGGCACGCGCCGCGACACCCCGCCCACGCGCCCCCGCGGTCGTCCAGTACGCCATCTCGGCCTGCCCGTCGACGAGATTGATCTCTCTCAGCGCCACCCGGCCGAGCAGCAGACCGGTGTCCGCGTCCACCACAGCCCACTGAGCGGTCTTCTCCTGGGCCCACACCTCCCGCCACTCCTCGATCCAGCCGCCGACCTCGTCCACGGAGTCGGCGGCACGGGCGTGCCATTGCTGCATCACCGGGTCCTGGAACGCGGCGTGGACCGCGGGCGCGTCCTCGGCCCGCCAGGGGCGCAGGAGCAGGCCGTCGCCGGTGGGGAGGGTGGGTTGGGCGGTGCTGGAGAGGGCGCCTGGTGCGAGGACCGGGCCGGTGAGGAACGGCATGAACCGCATCCTGCCAACCGCACGGAATCCGTCCCAACGAGTTTTTACTCTTGACGGCGATGAGACGCGGCCCGGGCGCCCGGTCCCCGCACCGAACCGTGATCACGTCCTTGGCGCTCGAGCCGGACGGTCCGTCCCCCGGCGAACTTGCTTCCCAACTGCCGCAAACGAGGGTGGTACCCGCGGCGCACCGACAGGCCGGAATGCGCGGCCGTGCATCCGGCGGCCAGGGGATCCGCTCCGTGCGCCGGGGCTGCGCCCCCTTTCCCACGGCCGGAAATCGTCGCATGGTGCGAAGTGGTGGGCTGTCAGGTGAATTACCGGCATGAGCGGTGTCGCACCCGGGCCCGTGAGGATGGTGGCCGGATGCCTTCGATGGTCGGCGGTGCGGCTCGGGTACGTGCTCCGCGCAACGCACCGATGCGGTCGACGCGACCGTACACTAGTGCGAATCCTCCGGAGACGAGCGCCTGCCTCCTGCCGACCGGGCTGTCCGGAATGTCACCGAGAACAGTGAACGGGCTCCCACCCGACACGCCCCGCGCGGCGACCCGCCACGGCGCCTCACACCAGCGCCAACTCGCCCCGCACCGTTGACGAAACCCACGGCGGCACTGGAAGGTAGGGATGATCCACGACCTCGCCTGCGACAACGCTGTCGTGGCGGTGGTGGCCACAGACTGTCTGCGCCGTCGCGCGGTCGCCTCGAAGGTCACGCCGGCGAACTGCCCGGCATGCGGTCGACGAGGCCCCGCTCGACCGATTCGACCGGCAGGCCCAGGCCGTGCACGAGTCAGCAACGCCACTATCGCAGCGCCTGGAGCACAACGCACAGTTCATGAACTTGGTCGACTCCGCCACCCGGAGGGCATCATGAAAAACTCTGCTCGTGCCCAGTTGTCTCGGTCCACCCCCTTGATGGCGAGCTCGCGGCCACCGGGTCCGCCCGCGGGAGGAGGGGCCCTCAGGACCGTGGCCGCCCCCCTGACTGCGCCGGAAGCCGCAGGGCCCCTAGATTCGGCTCTGCGCCGATAAGCATGCCGAGGCAGAAACTGGGAGAGAAAAATGCCCCAGAACGTAACCATCAAATTGCCCATTCCTCCCCGACTGAACACCGGTTTAGCAGCCGCCAGGGAACGCAATCTGGAGTGGATGCGTCAGCAGAAACTAGTGTTGGGACATGGGGCCACTCATCGCTACATATTCTCGGCAGTAGCAGACTTGGCTGCCTACAGCTACCCGGACGCCGAAGATGATGACCTCGACCTGGCCTTTGACACCATGGGCTGGTTCTTCCTTTTCGATGACCTGTTTGACGTGCCCGAGGGGTGCAAAGCCGATACAGCCGTCGCAGTGTGTCGGCAACTCATCACGCTCGTCACCCACCCCTCGCAGCGGGAAACCCACCACGATGCGCCTCTGGTGAGCGCCTTCGCGGACATCTGGCGTCGAGCCAAGATGGGGATGTCCGAGGAATGGCGGCAACGGGCCGCTCACAATTGGATGGATTACCTGACAGGAAACCTCACCGAGGAAGTCGATCGTCGCACATGGATCCCCGAGGACTTCGCCACCCGGATGAGGGTCGGGCATCGCACCCTGGGGCTGATTCCCTCGCTCGACCTGGCCGAAAGGGTGGGGCACTTCGAGATCCCACAGATCATTTGGCACAGCAGTCATCTTGAGTCGATGCGACGAGCAGCTGTCGATGCCGTCAAACTCATCAACGAGGTGATGTCCCTCGAGAACGACGACGCCCGAGGCGATCCCAACCTGGTGCACTGCCTCATGCGGCAACGCAATTGCTCCCGGGCGGAAGCCATCAGGCTCGCCGTCACCCTCGTCCAGACAACAGTCGGTCAGCTCTTTGAGCAGATGAAACTGGTCCCCCTGTTCTGCGCCCGACTCGGGCTCACGAGCTCGGAGTCCGAGAAGGTCCAACGTTATGCGACAGCATTGCTCACATGGATACGCGGCAGCTACGACTGGAGCCGAAGCAATGGCCGTTATTCCCCACGCACCGCCAGCGCCCTGAGTCCGAATATGACCGGCCAGCTTCACCCCGCAAACCTCACAACGGTGTCTCGATAACTTCCCGTTGCCCCGATCGGGGTTCACAGGCGACCTTCGAAGCAGCACCCGTCAGACACGTCCGGATCGGCACTGTTGAGGCATGCTCGGCACCAGCCCCTCGTAGGCTTGGACCTGATGAGACGCCGTACCCCACCCCCGCCTTCTCCCCTGCCGCAACGCGACGGGGTCGATCCGGTGCGGGTGCGGTTGCCGATCGGTGACGCCTCGGCGACTGTGCGGGATCATCTCGTGGCGCGGTTCGCGGCCGGGGCCGAGGTGATCGACGGGCTGCTGGAGGCTGGGCGGATCGTGGATGCCGCCGGGCGTCCGGTGACCCGCGACATGGCGTACGTGCCGGGGATGTTCGTGTGGTTCCACCGGGAGCTGCCCGACGAGGAGCGGGTCCCCTTCCCGATCGACGTCATCTACCGGGACGAACACGTAGTGGTGGCCGACAAACCGCACTTCCTGGCCACCACCCCGCGCGGCAGCCATGTCGCCGAGACGGCCCTGGCACGGCTGCGCCGGCAGCTGGGCACCCCCACGTTGGGCGCCGCGCACCGGCTGGACCGACTGACGGCCGGCCTGGTGATGTTCACGGTGCGGCCCGAGGAGCGCGGCGCCTATCAGTCGCTGTTCCGGGACAGACGGGTGGCGAAGGAGTACGAGGCAGTGGCCCCGTACGACCCGGCGCTGGCCCTGCCGCGCACCGTGCGCAGCCGGATCGTCAAGGAACGCGGAGTCCTGGCCGCCCGGGAGATCGAGGGCGAGCCCAACGCCATCAGCCGGGTCGAGTTGCTGGAGCACCGGGGCGAGCGCGCCCGGTACCGGCTGACGCCGAGTACCGGGCAGACGCACCAGTTGCGGGTGCACATGAGCGCTCTGGGCGTGCCGATCCTCGGCGACCCCCTCTATCCGGCTGTCACCGACCCCATTGCGTCCGGCGACTTCCGGCGTCCGCTCCAACTGCTGGCACGGGTGCTGGAGTTCACCGACCCGGTCACGGGACGCGAGCACCGGTTCGTCAGCCCTCGCGTGCTGCGGGCGTGGTCGTCGTACGACGAATGGGCGGCCGAATAGACCCAGGGCCTGTCGGCTCACTCGCCGCGCCACCAGCGCAGAAGGCGCCGGAACACACCAGGCCGGCCAGCCGGTTCGGGCGTCGGCGTCGGCGTCGGAGCGGAGGTCGGCATCGGAGCGGAGGTCGGCGAGGTAGCTTCCAGAGGCGCCGTCTTCGGCTGGGGCGTGCTGACCAGCCAGTTGCTGGAACGCTGCAACGCCAGCGGGTGCGCGGGCCGCGCCATGACGTCCTGCTGGGGCTTGGCCTCGAACTTCACGGGCAGTTCCACCAAGTGCCGGTTCGAAATGGACGCCCACCAGCCCAGTTCGTCCTCGTCGCAGGCGAGTTGGACGTCGGGCAGGCGGGTCAGCAGTGCGTCGACGCCGACCTCGGCGATGACACGGCCGATGTCCTGCCCCGGGCATTCATGAGGGCCGCCGCCGAAGGCCAGGTGGGAGCGGTTGCCCTGCATGTGGGCCTTGGGGTCGGGCCGGACTCGCGGGTCCACATTGCCCGGCGCGATGCCGAGGATGAGGGCGTCACCCTTACGAATGCGCTGGTCACCCAGCTCCGTGTCCTGCTTGGCGATGTAGGGAAGGACGGTGCTGAACGGCGGCTCGTCCCACAGGGACTGCTCGACCGCTTGGGGCACCGTCATCTGGCCGCCGTTGAGTTGGGCGCGGAACCGCGGGTCGGTCAGCACCACACGCATCACGTTGGCGATGAGGTTTGCGGTGGCCTCGTAGGCCGCGACCAGGATGATGCGGAGGTGCTGGCCCACTTCGTCGTCGGTGAGATTCGCCGGGTGGTTGATCAGGTGGCTGGTGAAGTCGTCCCTGGGTTCGGCCCGGCGGCGGGCGGTGAGCCGCATCAGGACGTCCATGAGGTATGCGTTGCTGGCGATTGCGGTCTCGCTGCCCTTGGGCATGTCACGAGCGGCCTGCACGATCTGGTCGTTGTACTCCTCGGGCATACCGAGGATCTCGCACATCACCACCATCGGCAGGTGCTCGGCGAACTGGCCGACCAGGTCGGCCCTACCCTCTCGGCAGAACTTGTTGACGAGCTGCTGGGTCGCACGGTTGATGTAACGGCGGATGCCCCGGTGATCGATGGTCGACATGGCACCGGTGACCGCACCGCGCAAACGCAGATGCTCGTCGCCCTCGGCGTGACTGCAGATGGGTTGCCAGGCGAAGTGCGGCATGAGCGGGTGATCGGGCTTGACCGTGCCGTCCTGCAGGGCTGACCACAATCGGGTGTTTCGGCAGAACTGCGAGGGGTTGCGCACCATGTGCAGGTTCTCGGAGTGACCGAGCACCACCCAGATCGGCACATCTTCGTGAAGCAGCGCAGGAGCCACAGGTCCATGCTCGGCGCGGAGCGTCTCGTACACGGCCTCCAGGTCCTCCGCCCCAGGGCCGTACAGCCGACGCAGTCCGCCGACGCCGATGCCGTGCGCGGGGCAGCCGGGGGGAGGGACGGCCATGGGGGCGTCCGTACCGGTCGGGGAAAGGGATTCAGGCGTCACGATGGTCGCTCCGAAGCTGAGATCGATCTGGTGTACAGGAAGTGATGGGCTGCCCCGGTCCGATGGGTTCGAGCGAAGCCGGGAGCGTGGGAGAGGGGGCGGCGGTACGGCACTGCCGCGCCACGCCTCACACAGGAGCCTTCTCCAAAGCCAGCGAATGAAGGAACCGCAACAACGTCATCAACACGTCCCGGCTGGACGCCCGTCGGCGCGCGTCGCACTCGACGATGGGGATGTCCTCGCTGAGGTCGAGCGCGGTGCGGAGTTCCTCGAGGTGGTGACGGGGGCCGTCGGGGAAGGTGTTGACGGCGACGACGAAGGGCACGCCGCGCTCCTCCAGGCGGTCCATGACGTCGAAGCTGACTTCGAGGCGTCGGGTGTCCACCAGGACCACCGCGCCGAGTGCGCCTTCGAACAGGCCGTTCCACAGGAACCAGAAGCGCTCCTGGCCCGGGGTGCCGAAGAGATAGAGGACCAGCTGGTCGGTGATGCTGATGCGGCCGAAGTCCATGGCCACGGTGGTGGCCGTCTTGGTCTCGGAGCCGTAGTTGTCGTCGACCCCGATGCCGGCCTGGGTCATGGTCTCCTCGGTGGTCAGCGGTTTGATCTCGCTGACCGAGCCGACCATGGTGGTCTTGCCCACGCCGAAGCCGCCCACGATGACGATCTTCACCGCGGCATCGGCGGTCTGGGGAAGGTGGTCCTCTGTTCGCGGACCGGGGATGGTGTCAGAGCCTTTGAAGTCCATGCATCACCGCTTCGAGGAGGGAACGGTCGGCCAGCGCCTGGCGGATGACCGGGGCGCGGGCCGTCACCAGTTCGGCCGCCAGCAGCTCGGTGAGCAGGACGGTCACCACGCTGAACGGCAGGCTGAGATAGGCGGACAGCTCGGCCACGGACAGGGGGGCCGTGCAGAGCCTGAGCAGCGCCGCCTGCTCAGGCGTGGCGGAGGGCGGCGGGTCGGCGTGCGCCACGATTAAGGTGACCAGGTCGAGTTCCGAGCGCTCGGCTCCGTCGGGGCCGGTGATGACGTACAGCCGCTCGGGGTTCTTCTTCGGTCCTTCGGGCGGGTCCTGGCCCTCCTGCGGGGGTTGCGGCGTCGGTTCCGGACCGGCCTTGGGAAATCGCCGTCGGCGTTGTGGAGGAGTCATACGGTCTGCCCGTTGCGCCGGGGCGGGCTGGTGAGGTGCGCGCCGATGCGGACGACCAGGTCGCTCATGCGGGCGCTCATGTGGCCGGGTTCGGTGATGATGTCGGAGAGCACCGCGAGGTAGGCGTTGGGGCCGGCGGCCATCAGATAGAAGTAGCCCCCGTGAATCTCGATGAGGACCATCTTCATCTTGCCGTCGCTGCCGGGGATCTCCCCGGCCACGGCGCCCGCCAGGCTCTGCAGGCCCGCGCAGGCGGCGGCGACGCGGTCGGCGGTGTCCGGGTCTCCGCCGTGCCGGGCGATGCGCAGGCCGTCGGCGGAGAGCACCACGATCATCTGGATGCCCGGTACGCCTTTGGCGAGGTCCTGGAGCATCCAGTCGAAGTTGCCTCGCTGCTGGATCACTTGAGGTTCCCCTCGTCTTCGGCCTCGGTACGGGCCGGTTCGTCGGTCGGCTGGGTGACTGTGGAAGAGGAGGGCCGCTTGAGGCCGTCCATGAACGCCTGGACCCACAGGCCGGGCGGAGTGTCGTCCGGCTTCTGCTCCGGCTCCGGCTCGCGCTGGGCCGTCGACCAGATCGTCGGGCGGCCTTCCCGCTCGGCCCGTTCGATCTCGGCCTGCTCGGCGTAGCGCTGGGTGAGGGAGGTCTTGACCCGGCTGCGGCGCTGCGGCAGCCCGTTGGCCGTCCACTCGGTGACCTCCGGGACGTCGTCCTCCATGGAGACCGGTGTCGTGAACTTGGGACTGGTGGGGCGGCGCTTCTTGATCGTGCGCTTGGGGCCGGGCAGGGCGCCCAGTTCGGCCTTGGGCACCGCGGTGGCGCCGATGCCGTGGGCGAGTCCGACGCCGGGCTCGTCGGTGAGCATGTCGCTCGGCACGACGAGGATGGCGCGCACACCGCCGTACGCGGAGGCACGCAGGGAGACCTGCATGTCGTACGCCTGGCAGAGCCGGCCCACGACGGCGAGGCCGAGCCGCGGCGACTCGCCCAGATCCTGGAAGTCCACTCCGGCCTTGGCCCGCTCCAGCATGCCCTCGGCCCTCAGGCGGGCCTCCTCGCTGAGGCTGACGCCGGCGTCCTCGATCTCGATACAGACGCCGGTCTGCACCTCGGTGGCGGTGACGTGCACCTTGCTCTGCGGCGGGGAGTAGCGCGTGGCGTTGTCGAGGAGTTCGGCCGCGGCGTGGATGACCGGTTCGACGGCGGTGCCCTTGACGTTGACCTTGGCGATCGAGGACAGGTCGATGCGCCGGTACTCCAGGATCCGGGACATGGCGCCGCGCAGCACGCTGTACAGCGCGACGGGCTCCGGCCACTGGCGTCCGGGGCGGCCGCCGCCGAGGACGGAGATGGAGTCGGCGAGACGGCCGATCAGCGCGGTGCCGTGGTCGATGCGCAGGAGGTCGTCGAAGACCTCGGGGTTGCGGCCGTGGTCCTCCTCCATCTCCCGCAGTTCGTTGGCCTGTTGGTGGACGATGGCCTGGACGCGACGCGCGATGTTCACGAAGGAGCGCTGCGCGGCGTCACGCATGATCTCCTCGGTGTCGACGATGTTGAGCACCGTCTTGAGCAGGCGGATCTGCGCCTCGGGAAGGTCCGCCCACGCGGGGTCGACGTCGCCGAGTTGGCGAATCACCTCTCCGGGGGAACTTCCACGGCGCAGCCAGTCCAGCGCGGTGGGCGCGATCTCCTTCGCGAACCGGGTCAGGTCCTGGTCCTGGTCGGCGATGCGCCGCTGCAGATCCGCGGTGTGACGGGCGTGCTCGAGACGCTGGTCCCGCAGTTCGCGTCCGCGCCGGACGGCTTCGGCCGCCACCGCGATCACCAGCAGCGTGGCGATGGCACCGCACCAGCCGACAGCGGCCCGGGCGGGCTGCTGCACCGCCGCGACGGCGGCCCCGGTCGCCGCGGCCATGACTATGGCGGGGAGCAACAGCACGCGCGCATATGGCAGTTCACGGCGTCCTGGCGGGGATTGAACACTCACCATGTGGGCCCTCTGAGACGTATCGACGGGGAGTCGCACATATAGGGAACAAGCGCACGAATACACATCAACTCGGTGCGCTGCGGGCGAGCTTAGTCCGACCGGATCATCGCCGTGTCATATTCAGCAAGCACCTGAAACGGGCATTGCGACTGGAGTACCCTCGGCCCATTTGCACGCTCTGGCATCTTTCGAACACGGAAAGTTAAGGCGTACAGGTGCACGAGTATCACTCACCGTGACGGGTGAAGATCGGCCTCCGGTCGGATACCGGACCGGACTCAGAGCCCGGCGATGCGCAGGGCTGCGTCCGCGGTGGCCTCCGCGAAGACCGAGACGGGGCGCTCGGGGTCGGAGCGGTGGATGAGGATCACGCTCTCGATCAGGCCGAACAACAGGTCCGTGCGCAGATCGAGCTCGCTCTTGGCGAGGGCGCCGCCCGTCGGCGTGGCGGCGAGCAACTGCCGGTAGGCATCCTTGAGTTCGGCGCGCACGGCGTGGAAACCGGCGAACCGCTCGTCGCGCACCTCGGGCAGCAGGTAGAGGCCGCCGAGATTGTGCGGCCCGCCGCACAGCACCTCGGTGTCCGCGCGGCACAGCTCCCACAGGCGGTTCCCGGCCGGGACCGTGTCGTCGGCGAGCAGCTCGCGGGCGTACGCCAACGAGGGCGTGACGGTGGACTCCAGGAGCTCGGCGAGGAGCTCCTCCTTGCCGGAGACGTAGTGGTACATGGACGCCTGCCGCATGCCCGCACGCTCGGCGACCGCCCGGGTGCTGGTGGCGGCGTAGCCCAGCGAGGTGAACAACTCGGCTGCGGCGACGAGGAGTTCGTCGCGCGGCGCCAGCCCGCTGTCCGGCCGCCGAGCGGCCCGCGGCCTGCCGACCCGTCGCCCGGACTCCGCCGCACCGCCTGTCGTACCCATGCGTTCGATCCTCGCACACGGGGGCGCGGGAATCTGCGGGTGATCCACAGGCGCCGGCGGCCGCCGGCATCCCGGCACCCTCCAACCTCCCCAGGGACGCGAGGACCTCCGCGTGCCCCACGGGTCCGACCTGCCGCCAGTTCAGCGGCACGCCCCCAGGTGCCCAGGGATCTCCGCGCGACCCATGGGCACCGACCGGCGGTCCGCACTCCAGCACGCTCCCCCCAGGGGCCCGGGGATCTCCGAGCGATCCAATGGCGCCGACCAGCCAGCACCCCGGCACGCTCCCCGAGGGACGCGAGGACCTCCGCGTGACCCACGGGCCCGACCGGCCACCAGTTCACCGGCACGCCCCCCAGGGGCCCAGGGATCTCCGCGTGAACCCACAGGCGCCCTCCGGCCACCAACACCCCGGCACCCCCCAACCTCCCAGGGACGCGAGGCCACATCGACTTGCCTCTCCGCCACGCGGGCGCGACCAACCCCCCACCGCCCCACACCCGACGACGCACCTGTGAGCCCCCGGTAACCCCCTGGCAACGCCCGAGCAACCCCTCCGACCCGCACCGCACCTAATTTCTGTCGAGCGACAGAAATAACCCCGGAGCCGGAGGTCCCGCCATGGCCACGCAGACCACGTACGGAGCCCGAGACCACGCCCGCGCCCAGGACGGCACCCGTGCCGAGGCCATGCCCGTCGTCCCGGCCGGCGACTGGCCGGACCCGCCCTGCGAGGCGGGTCACCTGGTGTGGGCGGAGACCGTCGCGGGCGGCAACTACACCCACCGCGTCCTCGCCCGCGGCACCGAGCTGCGCCTCACCGACCCGCGCGGAGACGCCTGCGCCCACCTCCTCCTGTACGCGGAGGGCCGCCCCTGGGAGCGCCTGAACGTCGCCGACACGGTCAAGGTCCAGTGGAACGCCTACCTCGACGAGGGCCAACTGCTCCTGTCCGACCAGGGCCGCGTCCTCGCGAGCGTCGTCACCGACACCTCCGGCCGCCACGACGCCCTGTGCGGCACCTCCACCCTGGTGAGCAACACCGGGCGCTACGGCGACGGCACCCCCCAGAGCCCCTCCCCCGCCGGCCGTGAGCTCTTCAAGCTGGCAGCCGCGAAGAACGGCCTCGAACCCCGCGATCTCCCTCCGTCCCTCTCCTTCTTCCAGGGCGTCCGGATCCGCGAGGACGGCACCCTCGACTTCACCGGCTCGGCGGGCCCCGGCGGCAGCGTCACCCTGCGCGCCGAACAGGACGTGACGGTACTGATCGCGAACGTCCCGCACCCCGCCGACCCACGGCCCGACTACGTCAGCACCCCGCTGGAAGTCCTCGCCTGGCGCGCCGAACCCACCCGCGCCGGCGACCCCCTCTGGGACGCCACCCCCGAAGGCCGCCGTGCCTTCCTCAACACCACCGAATTCCTGGCCTCGAAGGGACGCGCATGAAGACCGTGGTTCCGGCCCGCGCCGCCTGGTCCCGCGTCATCCGCGAGGGCGAGACGCTCACCATCACCGACCTGCACGGCAACCAGGCCGTCGACTTCCTCGTCTACGACGCCCACGACACGGCGGTCCGCTACAGCGCCCCCGACACCATCCAGGCGCAGGGCGGCATCTTCCTCACCACCGGCAGTGTGCTGATGTCCAACGAGCACACCCCGCTGATGACGGTCACCGCCGACGACGTGGGCCGCCACGACACCGTCGGCGGCGCCTGCTCCAAGGAGTCGAACACCCTGCGCTACGGCCATCACACCTGGTCGCAGCACGCCTGCGTGGACAACTTCCTCGCCGAGGGCGCAAAGCACGGTCTCGGCAAGCGCGACCTCGTCTCCAACATCAACTGGTACATGAACGTGCCGGTCGAGAAGGACGGCACCCTCGGCATCGTCGACGGCATCTCCGCCCCCGGCCTCTCGCTCACCCTGCGCGCCGAGCGCGACGTCCTCGTCCTGGTCTCCAACTGCCCCCAGATCAACAACCCCTGCAACGGCTTCGACCCGACACCCGTGGAGATGACGATCGGGTCCGCCGAGACGACGACGGGGGCCGCGGAGACGACGATTGGGGCCGCACAATGACCTTCGACACCCTCCTCGTCGCCAACCGGGGCGAGATAGCGGTCCGGATCATCCGCACGGCCCGTGAGCTGGGCCTGCGGACGGTCGCGGTGTACTCCGACGCCGACCGAGCCGCACCTCACGTCCGGCTCGCCGACCAGGCCGTACGCCTCGGCCCCGCACCCGCGAAGGAGTCGTACCTCGACACCGACCTGGTGCTGAAGGCGGCCAAGGACTCGGGCGCGGGCGCGATCCATCCCGGTTACGGCTTCCTGTCCGAGGACGCCGCCTTCGCCCGCCGCTGCGAGGACGCGGGGATCGTGTTCGTGGGCCCCACGCCCGAGCAGTTGGAGCTCTTCGGCGCGAAGCACACGGCACGGGCGGCGGCGGAGGCGGCCGGGGTGCCCCTGGCGCCGGGCACCGGACTGCTGCCCTCTCTCGACGAGGCCCTCGAATCCGCGGCGGCCATCGGTTATCCCGTCATGCTCAAGGCCACCGGCGGTGGCGGCGGCATCGGCATGTCGGCCTGCCACTCCGCCGACGAACTGACCGACGCCTGGGACCGGGTGCAGCGCGTCGCCGCCGCCTCCTTCTCCTCCGCCGGCGTCTTCCTGGAACGGCTCGTGGAACACGCCCGCCATGTCGAGGTGCAGGTCTTCGGCGACGGCGAAGGCAGGGTCGTCACCTTCGGCGACCGCGACTGCTCCCTCCAGCGCCGCAACCAGAAAGTCCTGGAGGAGGCTCCGGCGCCGGGTCTCCCCTCACACGTCCGCGCACAACTCGCGGACAACGCTCGTGAGTTGTGCGCCGCGGTCGACTACCGCTCCGCGGGAACCGTCGAGTTCGTCTACGACGCCGCCCGCGAGGAGGCCTACTTCCTGGAGGTCAACACCCGCCTCCAGGTGGAGCATCCGGTCACCGAGGAGATCTACGGCGTCGACCTGGTCGCCTGGATGCTCCGCCTGGCCCGCGGCGAGCGGGACGTCGTACGTGAACCGGACCTGCCGCACGGCCACGCCGTCGAGGCACGCATCTACGCCGAGGACCCCTCGCGTGAACACCGGCCCAGCGCCGGGCTGCTGACGCGGGTCGAGTTCCCCACCGGGGTCCGTGTCGACGGCTGGGTGGAGACGGGCACCGAGGTGACGACGTCGTACGATCCGATGCTCGCGAAGATCATCGCGTACGGCCCCGACCGCGCCCACGCCCTTCGACGGCTGGACGAAGCCCTGGAGCGCACCCGCGTCGACGGCATCGAGACCAACCTGGGCCTGGTCCGGGCGGCGCTCGCGGACCCTCGTCTCGCCAGGGCGACCCACTCGACGGCAACGCTCTCCCAGGTTCAGGACCCGACCCCACGCATCGAGGTCATGGCCGCCGGCACCCTCACCACCGTGCAGGACTGGCCGGGCCGTACCGGCTACTGGCAGGTCGGGGTACCGCCGTGCGGCCCGATGGACGACCGTTCCTTCCGGCTCGGCAACACAGCGCTGGGCAACCCGGAAGGCGCCCCCGGCCTCGAATGCACCTTGCAGGGCCCGTCGTTGAGGTTCACCCACGCCACGACCGTCTGTGTGACCGGCGCCCCCGCCCCGGTCGCCGTCGACGGCACCCCGGTCGCCCAGTGGGAGCCGGTGACCGTGCCCGCGGGTGGTGTCCTGGAGGTCGGCACACCCACCGAACACGGTCTGCGGACGTACGTCCTCTTCGCGGGCGGCCTCGACATCCCGGCCTTTCTCGGCAGCGCGAGCACCTTCACGCTGGGCCGCTTCGGCGGCCACGGCGGCCGGGCCCTGCGGACCGGTGACGTACTGCACGGAGGCCGCGAGGCCGAAGGGACGCTGCTCCTAGGGGCCTCGGCCGAAGGAACACCGGTCGAGGACCGTCCCTCCTACATCTCCACCTGGCACATCGCCGCTGTGGAAGGCCCGCACGCGGCCCCGGAGTTCTTCACCGAGGACGACATCCGCGACTTCTACGCCGCCGAGTGGAAGGTCCACTTCAACTCGGCCCGCACCGGTGTCCGCCTGGTCGGCCCCAAGCCCCGCTGGGCCCGCAGCGACGGCGGCGAGGCCGGCCTGCACCCCTCCAACATCCACGACACCCCCTACTCGGTCGGCGCGGTCGACTACACCGGCGACATGCCGGTGCTGCTGGGCCCGGACGGGCCCTCCCTCGGCGGGTTCGTGTGCCCGGCGACCGTCATCAGCACCGAGCGCTGGAAGCTGGGCCAACTGCGCCCGGGCGACACCGTGCGCTTCATGCCGGTGGACGCCTCGGGCGAGCCCCGCCCGGCGATCGTGGACGGCGGTGTCCTCGCCCGCGCCGGTGACGTGACATACCGCCGCAGCGGCGACGACAACCTGCTGGTCGAATTCGGCCCCATGCAGCTGGACCTGGCGCTGCGCATGCGTGTCCACGCACTGATGGACGCGGTGGCCGAGCAGGGCCTCGACGGCATCACCGATCTCACCCCCGGCATCCGCTCCCTCCAGATCCAGACGGACCCCGGCCGCCTTCCCCAGCAGCAACTCCTCGCCGTCGTACGGGAGATCACCGCGTCGCTCCCCCCGTCCGACGAGCTGGTCGTCCGCTCCCGCACGGTCCATCTCCCCCTCTCCTGGGACGACCCCGCCACCCGCGAGGCGATCGCCCGCTACATGGCGGGCGTTCGGGACGACGCGCCCTGGTGCCCCTGGAACATCGAGTTCATCCGCCGGGTCAACGGCCTGGAGTCGGTGGACGACGTCTACCGCACCGTCTTCGACGCGGAGTACCTCGTCCTGGGCCTGGGCGACGTCTACCTGGGCGCTCCGGTGGCCACCCCGCTCGACCCGCGCCACCGCCTGGTGACCACGAAGTACAACCCGGCGCGCACCTGGACGGCCGAGAACTCGGTCGGGATCGGCGGAGCGTATCTCTGCATCTACGGCATGGAGGGCCCCGGCGGCTACCAGTTCGTGGGCCGTACGACCCAGGTGTGGTCGCCCTGGCAGCAGCGCGGCGCGTTCGAGCCGGGCTCGCCCTGGCTGCTGCGCTTCTTCGACCGCATCCGGTGGTATCCGGTGGACGCGGACGAACTCCTGGAGCTGCGGGCCGACATCACGTCCGGCCGTTTCGTTCCCCGCATTGAGGAGGGCACCTTCTCACTCGCCGCGTACCAGTCCTTCCTCGCCGAACACGCCGAGTCCATAGCGGAGTTCAGGACACATCAGCAGGCGGCCTTCTCCGCGGAGCGGGACGCGTGGGAGGCGGCGGGAGAGTTCGCGCGGGCAGCGGAGACATCCGCACCGGCCGTCCCCCCTGCCGAGGTGGCGATCCCCCCGGGCGGACGGCTCATCGAGGCCGAATTCGCCGCCTCGGTTTGGCAGTTGAACGTCGAGCCGGGCGACGAGGTGGCCGCCGGCCAGCCGCTCCTCGCCCTGGAGGCGATGAAGATGGAGTCCAGGGTGCACGCGCCGACCGACGGCGTGGTCGCGGAGATCCTGGCCAGGCCGGGCGACCAGGTGGAGGCGGGGACAGCACTGCTCGTCCTGGCCCCACCCGCTCAGTGAAACGCGGTCGCACAGTGAAAGAGGAGCGAGCCATGTCCACCACCGTCACCCGGGTCCGTGCCGCCTACGACCGCGTCGAGGCCGTGGACCGCCCCGAGATCTGGATCGATCTGCGCCCCCGGGAGGAGGTCGAGCGGGAGGCCCGGACGATCGACGAACGGCTCGCGAAGGGCGAGCAACTCCCCCTCGCGGGACGTCTGTTCGCAGCCAAGGGCAACATCGACGTGGCCGGCCTGCCCACGACGGCGGGCTGTCCGTCGTACGCCTACCATCCGGAGGACGACGCCCCGGTCGTCGCCGGTCTTCGCGCGGCGGGCGCGATCGTGCTCGGCACCACGAACCTGGACCAGTTCGCGACGGGCCTGGTCGGAACCCGTTCCCCGCACGGCGCGGTCCGCAACGCGTACGACCCCGCCAGGGTGAGCGGCGGCTCCAGCTCCGGCTCGGCCGTCGCGGTGGCCCTGGGCATCGTCGACTTCGCCCTCGGTACCGACACGGCGGGCTCGGGCCGGGTCCCGGCCGCCTTCAACGGCATCGTCGGCCTCAAACCCACCCGCGGTCTGGTCCCCACGGCCGGAGTCGTCCCGGCCTGCGCCTCGATCGACTGCGTGACGGTGTTCGCCCGAACCCTGCCCGAGGCAGAGCAGGCCTTGTCCCACATGGTGACCGGCACGGCCCCGGCCATGCCCGGACGCCGCCCCGGCCCGTGGCGGATCGCTGTGCCTGCGCGCGAGCAGCTCGGCGAACTGGACGAGGGCTGGGCTCAGGCGTACGAAGCAGCGGTGGAGCAGCTCGCGGCGGCGGGCGCGACCATCCGCGAGCTGGATCTGTCGCCCTTCAACGAGGCTGCGGCGATGCTCTACGAGGGCGCCTTCGTGGCCGAGCGCTACACAGCGGTAGGAGCCTTTGTCGACAAGGCGACAGCAGCGGACGACGACTCCCTGGACCCCACGGTCGCCAGCATCATCACCCGGGCCCGCGACCTCCCGGCCCACCAGCTCTACGCCGACATGGACCGCCTGGCCGTGCTCCGCACGCGCGCGCTGGCCGAACTGGCCGACGCGGACGCCCTCCTCCTGCCCACCGCCCCCGGCCACCCCACCCTCGCCGAGGTGGCCGCCGATCCTCTGGGTGCCAACGCCCGCCTGGGCCGCTTCACCAACTCCACGAACCTCTTCGACCTGGCCGCGGCCGCCGTCCCGGCGGGCGAGGTGAACGGCCTCCCGTTCGGCGTGATGCTGATCGGCCCGGCGTACACCGATGAGCGGTTGGCGAGGATCGCGAGCCTGCTCCAGCCGGAGACCCGGCTCGCAGTGGTCGGCGCGCACCTGACGGGCCAGCCGCTGAACCCCCAACTCCTCGCGCTGGGCGCCCGCCTGGACCGTACGACCACCACGGCACCGGTCTACCGCCTGCACGCCCTGCGGACGACCCCACCGAAGCCGGGCCTGGTCCACGTGGGCGAGGGCGGCGCAGAGATCGAGACGGAAGTCTGGAAGATGCCCGCGGCGGGCCTCGGCCGGCTCCTCTCCACGCTCCCCCGCCCCATGGCCCTGGGCAGCGTGCGACTGGCCGACGGCACTGATGTCCCCGGCTTCCTCTGCGAGCCGTCCGCCCTCAGGAACGCCGAGGACATCACGTCATACGGAGGCTGGCGCTCCTATGTGAACGCCGAGTAGCTCAACCTACCCAGGGGCGCGGGGCCGCATCGATATGCGGCTCCGCCGCGTGGGCGCGACCAGCCACAGCTAACCCGCACCCGCCCCAAAACATCACCCCACCGACGAGTAGGCCACAACCCCCCGCAGCAACAGATCAACAGCCTTCCGCGCGTTCTTCGCGACGGAGGAAGACCCACCCCCCGACACCGGAGCCGCAGCCGAGATCTGCCCCAGCACATCGATCACCTGCTTGCACCACCGCACGAAGTCCCCGGCAGGCATCTCCGCCTCCCGCAGCACCTCGTCGAGCCCCTTCCCGCTGGCCCACATGTACGCGGACCAGGCGAACCCGAGATCCGGCTCCCGCTGCCCGACCCCCTCGGTCTGGCTGATCCGGAAGTCCTCCTCGAGGGCGTCGAGACGCCCCCAGATCCGCACCATCTCACCGAGCGCCGCCTTGGCCTTGCCGGACGGCACCTTGGGCGCCATGGCGTCGTCGCCGACCCGGGACTCGTACACCAACGCCGAGACGCACGCGGCCAGTTCGGCAGGGGCGAGCCCCTCCCAGACCCCTTCCCGCAGGCACTCACTGGCCAGGAGATCGAGCTCGCCGTACAACCGGGCCAGCCGCTTGCCGTGCTCGGTGACCTCGTCGGCCCGCAGATAGTCCAGCTCGGTCAGCAGTGCCACGATCCGGTCGAAGGTGCGGGCGATCGTGTTCGTACGCCCCTCGATGCGCCGCTCCAGCTGCGAGGTGTCCCGCAGCAGCCGGTGATACCGCTCGGCCCAACGGGCATGGTCCTCACGGTCGTCGCACCCATGGCAGGGATGCGCCCGGATCGCCGTCCGCAGCCGCGCGATCTCACGGTCGTCGGCCGCCTGGGAGCGCTGCTTACGGGCCCGCTCCGGCGGAATGTGCCCCGCCTTGGTACGCAGCGCGGAGGCCAGGTCCCTACGGGACTGCGGCGAGCGCGGGTTGAAGGACTTCGGGATCCGCATCCGGTCCAACGGCTCGACCGGCACCGGGAAGTCCATCGACGCGAGCCGCTTGACCTGCCGCTCGGCGGTCAGCACCAGCGGCCGTGGACCGTCGTGGTGCTCGAAGCCCCGGTGGCCGTTGGACCGCCCGGCGGGCAGGCCCGGGTCCAGCACCAGAGCGAGACCGGCGTACTTGCCCGTGGGCACATGGATGACGTCGCCCGGCTTGAGCTTCTCCAGCGCCACGGCAGCCTCGACCCGCCGCTGTGCGACTCCCTGCCGGGCCAGCTCGGTCTCGCGGTCCTTGAGCTCGCGGCGCAGCCGCGCGTACTCCTCGAAGTCGCCGAGGTGGCAGGTCATGGAGGCCTTGTAGCCGTCGAGTCCCTCCTCGTTGCGCTGCACCTGACGGGAGATCCCGACGACCGACTTGTCGGCCTGGAACTGCGCGAACGACGTCTCGAGCAGCTCACGCGAGCGGTGCCGGCCGAACTGCTCGACCAGGTTGACCGCCATGTTGTACGACGGCTTGAAGCTGGAGCGCAGCGGGTACGTGCGCGTGCCGGCCAGTCCCGCCAGGTGCTCCGGGCTGCTCCCGCGCTGCCACAGCACCACCGCGTGACCCTCGACGTCGATGCCGCGCCGCCCTGCACGCCCCGTCAACTGGGTGTACTCGCCGGGAGTGATGTCGGCGTGCTGCTCGCCGTTCCACTTGACGAGCTTCTCCAGCACCACCGAACGCGCGGGCATGTTGATGCCCAGCGCGAGCGTCTCGGTCGCGAACACGGCCTTGACCAGGCCGCGCACGAACAGCTCCTCGACGACCTCCTTGAAGGTCGGCAGCATGCCCGCGTGGTGGGCCGCGATGCCGCGCTCCAGGCCCTCGAGCCACTCGTAGTACCCGAGGACATGGAGGTCCTCGGTCGGGATGGACGCCGTGCGCTCCTCGACGAGGGCGCGCACCTTCCCGCGTGCCTCGTCGTCGTTGAGCCGCAGCCCCGCGTACAGGCACTGCTGTACGGCCGCCTCGCACGCGGCGCGGCTGAAGATGAACGTGATCGCGGGCAGCAGGCCCTCGGCGTCCAGCCGCTCGATGACCTCGGGCCGGCTCGGCGTCCACACCTTCGACCGCTGCCGCCGCTCGCGCTCCCGGTCGGCCTCGCGCATCGCCCGGCCGCGTCTGCGGTCCTGGTACGACGGCCGCTGGGCCTCCATGCGGGCCAGCCGGGCGAGATCGGGGTTGACGGCCTTCTTGCTGCCCTCGCCCTCCTCGAACAGGTCGTACATCCGGCGCCCGGCGAGCACGTGCTGGAACAAGGGCACGGGCCGGTGCTCGGAGACGATCACCTGGGTGTCGCCGCGGACGGTGTCGAGCCAGTCGCCGAACTCCTCGGCGTTGGACACGGTCGCCGACAGCGACACCAGGGTCACCGACTCGGGGAGGTGGATGATCACCTCTTCCCATACGGCGCCCCGGAAGCGGTCGGAGAGGTAGTGCACCTCGTCCATGACCACGTATCCGAGGCCGAGGAGGGTCTGTGAGCCCGCGTACAGCATGTTCCGCAGCACCTCGGTGGTCATCACGACCACGGGGGCGTCGGAGTTGACGCTGTTGTCGCCGGTGAGCAGGCCGACCTTGTCGGCGCCGTAACGGCGGCTCAGGTCCGCGTACTTCTGGTTGGAGAGTGCCTTGATGGGTGTGGTGTAGAAGCACTTCTTGCCCTGCTGGAGGGCGAGGTGGACGGCGAACTCGCCGACGATCGTCTTTCCGGAGCCGGTGGGAGCGGCGACCAGCACGCCCTTGCCCGCTTCGAGAGCCTGACAGGCCTCGATCTGGAAGGGGTCGAGACCGAAGTCGTACATCTCGCGGAAGCCCGCGAGCGCGGTGGCCTGCTCGGCTGCCCGCAGGCGGGCTGCCGCGTACCGCTCGGCCGGTGAGAGGTCCTCTGTCATCGTGCTTTCGAGCGTACCCGGCGGCACTGACAACAGGACGATCATTATCCGGATCGGAGTCCGCGAAACCTGCTCTTCACGCAGTTCACGGGCCCACCGCAGTTCACGGGCCCACCACGGACACCGCCCCGTGGACACAGCGCGCGCTCAGCGGCAGCGGCCCGAGCGGCTCGCCGTCCGCATACCCCGTGACGTCCTCGGCGGCGATCTCGACCCGCGCGGCCCGCAGCACGGTCACCTTGGGGTGGTCGACATGGGTGCCCCGGTACACGCTCGGGAACACCCGCAGCAGGGTCGTACGGCTGCAGTCCCCGACCACGGTGATGTCGAAGAGCCCGTCGGTGAGGTCCGCGCCCGGGCAGATCCGCATGCCACCGCCGTACGACGATCCGTTGCCGACGGCCACCAGGGTCGCCTCGACCTCGCGGACCTGGCCGTCGTCGAGCGTGATCCGGTACGGGACGGGCCGGAAGGCGGCCAGTTCGGCGAGCATCGCGAGGTCGTACTTGAGGCGGCCCGTGGGCCATCTCATGCGGTTGCCGCGGTCGTTGACCCGGGAGTCGAAGCCGGAGGCGAGGACGGTGGCGAACCAGTGGTCACCGACCCGGCCCAGGTCGGTGTCGTGGACCCGTCCCTCCTTGAGGGCGTCGGCGATCAGCCGGCCCGCAGCGGCGGGATCGCGCACCGGCAGGCCCAGCGTGCGGGCGAAGTCGTTGCCGGTACCGACGGCGACCATTCCGAACGGGGTGCGGGTGCCGGCCACGGCCTGGAGGGCGAGGTTCGCCATTCCGTCACCCCCGACGGCGACGAGTGCCCCCGTGCCCTCGTCCACGGCGGCACGCGCGCGTGCGAGGGCGTCGGCGGCGTCCTCGCCGAGCACGGTCCGCACGGCGAATCCGGCCGCCCGCAAAGCCGAAGCGGCCGGCTGCGCCGCGTGGGCGCCCCGGCCGCGGCCCGCGGTGGGGTTGACGAAGAGGGTGATCTCGCTGGTCACGGAAGTGACCTTACGAGCCGCTTCCCCCTCGTCAGGTCACGTCGTCATAACCGTTGACCCGGTCCGCGCCCGACTGCTCGGGCAGCGCCCGGCTCGCGGAGACGGTCTCGACCTCGCCGATGTCCTCGGGGGTGAGATCCAGGTCGGAGGCCTCGTCGTCGTCGGGGCCCTCGGCCTCGCGACGGCGCCTGCGCCGGTCGTTCAGCAGGGAGAAGGCGGTCGCGGCGAAGTACAGCACCCAGATCGGCGCGGCGAGCGCCAGCATCGTCAGCGGGTCGGTGCTCGGTGTGGCGATGGCAGCGAACACGGTGATGGCCATGATCATGCCGCGCCACCAGCCGAGCATCCGCTTGCCGGTGATCAACCCGGTGAGGTTGAGGAAGACCAGCAGCAGGGGCAGCTCGAAGGAGAGGCCGAAGACCAGCACCATGCGCAGGACGAGGTCGAGCAGGTCGTCCAGCGGCAGCAGGTTGGAGGTGCCGCCCGGGGTGAAGCCGATCAGCACCTGGGCCGTGGTCGGCAGGACCGAGTAGGCGAAGTAGGCGCCGACGAGGAAGAGCGGGGCGCCCGTGCCGACGAACGCGTAGGCGTACTTCTTCTCGTGCCGGTGCAGGCCGGGTGCCACGAAGGCCCACAGCTGGTAGAGCCAGACCGGCGAGGCCGCGACGACGCCGGCCATCAGCGACACCTTCAGGGCCAGCGTGAAGGGCGCGAGCAGACCGTTGATCGTGATCTCGGCGCACGGCTTGGTCGACTGTGTCGACTTGGCCAGTTCCGCGAAGGACTTGTCACAGCCGACCGAGTCGAGGATCGGCTTGGTGATCAAGTTGATGATGTCGTTGTAGAAGAAAGCGGCCACCACCGTGACGATGACGATGGCCAGCATCGCCTTCGCGAGCCGGTTGCGGAGCTCACGAAGGTGATCCGCGAGAGGCATCCGCCCCTCGGGATCCCTCTCTTCTCTGCGGGCAGACTTCAGCAACCCACGTTCCCATCTCGTGCGGGCGGGCCGGAGGTCACCGGCCCCGCGTCAGCGCTTGGTCGTGTCCGTCGGCTCGGTGACCGGGCGCGAGCTCGTCACGTCGCCGGGCGCGGCCTGGATGGTGCGCTGAGCAGGGGTCTGCTCGTCGGTGTTGGGCGGACCGGCCGGAGTGGCCGTGCTGCTGCCCTCGTCCTTCATCGCCTTGGCCTCGCTCTTGAGGATGCGAGCGGACTTGCCGAGCGAGCGCGCCATGTCGGGAAGCTTCTTCGCGCCGAACAGCAGGATGATGACGACGAGGATGAGAATGATCTCGGGGGCGCCGAGCCTTCCGAACATAAGTCTTTACCTTCTCACCGAGGCGGCTTGTGGGGTGCTGTCCGACCGGTCGGACATGTGTCCGATCAGTCGTGCTGACAGCGATCGTAACGCTCAGGGGTGAACGCCTGGCAATCCCTGTGCGTACTCCCGGTTCGCGGCCGAGCCTCGTTATCCGGACCGCGACCAGCAGCGTACCTGCCGACCCGGCCAAGGTGACAGGGCGAAGTGGCCCAAAACGCATGCACCGCTCGACTCACACCCAACTCTCAGCCGTACTCACAGTGAGTCCACAGAACGGGCCGTGCTCACCGCCGCCCGCTCCAGGTCCTCCGCGGCCCGGCTGATACGCCGCGCGGAGTCCGTGACCTGGCGCCCCAGACGCTGCGCCTCCAGAAAGACCCGGACGGCGAGCACACCCAGGACGGCGAGACCCACGAAACCCACTGCTACCGCGAACATCGGCCAGAACATGGCACCGAGCCTAGAGGGTGGAGTGCAGCCGCAGTGTCCGGACCCCGCCGCCGGTCAGCAGTTCCACGATCCGCTCGCCGGCGGGCTTGCGGACGGCCGAGCCGCACTCGGGGCAGGTGAAGGAGTAGAACGTGGCGCGGCTGGTCGCGCCGATGGCGAGGCGCAGGGCGGCGGCGGCCAGCTCGAACCGCTCCCGGCAGTCCGGGCAGCTCGCCTTGAAGGTCACCGGAGCCGCGCTTCTCATCCCCGCGAAGGCGGCAGCCACCGTCATGCCCGCACCGGACGTCGCCGACTCGCTCAAAGCCCTTGCTCCTGCCTGTCGTACCGACCGTCGTGCACCCGCGTCCCCGGGGTGTCCTGCGCCTCGACCCCGTCATAGGCCGCCAGCGCCTCGCGGGCCGCCTCGCGGGCGCTGTCGGCGAGGTCGTGCGGCGAGACGATGCGGCCGTCGCGGCCGAGCCGGAGCGCCAGCCGACGCAGCGATGCCGGGTCGGGGGTGCGCAGGGTAATACGCAGCCCGCCGTCGGAAAGCTCATCCGCACTGTCGTGCGGGTAGTACTCGGCGACCCATCGGCCGCCCGGGCCCACCTCGACGACCACCTCGGGGTCCTCGGCCGCGGGCTGCACGAGCCCCTCGGACAGGTCCCTGAGCTCGACCTCGGGCGGCGCGGACGGCTCGTCCAGGATCTTGATCTCGGCTACCCGGTCGAGCCGGAAGGTGCGCCGCGCCTCGGAGCGGCGGCACCAGGCCTCGACATAGGTGTGGCCGACGCTGACCAGGCGGATCGGGTCGATCTCGCGCTCGGTGAGCTCGTCGCGGGCGGGCGAGTAGTAGCGGATCCACAGGCGCCGGCGCTCGGAGATGGCCCGGTCGACGTCCGCGAAGACCCCGCCCTCGGACTCGAAGGTCACCGACAGCCGCGCGCTGGCACCGGCCGTCTCACCGGCCGCGGTCTCCACCTTGGCGGTCGCCCGCAGCAGCGCCTGCCGGTCGCTCTCCCTGAGGCCGGGCAGCGTGGACACCGCGCGGGCGGCCACCAGCAGCGCAGTCGCCTCGTCGGCGGCGAGCCTGAGCGGCTCGGCCACGTCATCGGGGTTGTGCCACCAGATCCGCTCGCCGTCGGTGTCGATGTCGAGCAGGTCTCCGCCGCGGAAGCTGGTGCCGCACATGGGCAGCACATCGAGGTCGGAGACCAGCTCGTCCTCGGTGATCCCGAAGGCGCGGGCGACGTCCTCGACCCGGGCGCCGGGGCGCTCCCTGAGATAGGTCACCAGGGAGAGCATCCGCCGGGTCTGGTCGATGGCGTTCGCCGGCCTGACCGGTTTGCCTGCCATGATCTCTTCCGCTCCCCCTCAGCCCTTGGCCACGGCACGCAGCCGGTCCACCACGTCGGCCCGCAACTCGGCGGGCTCCAGGACCACCACGTCCGGGCCGAACTCCACCAGCCAGGCGTCCAGGCCATGGCCGTACGGAATCTCCAACTCGTCCCAGCCGTCGCCCAGTTCCCGCACCGAGGTGGCCTTCGCCCGCAAGGGGTACCCGGCGTCCGTGCGCAGCCGGATCAGCGCGCTGCGGTCGGCGGTCTCCCCCGCCCAGCTCGCGACGGTCTCACGGACGGTCACGACGTCGGGGACCGGGGCCGTGTAGCGCGTGCCGCGCGAGCGCACCTTGCCGGTGATCCGGGAGAGCCGGAAGACCCGCTCGGCACCCCGGTCGCGGTCGAATCCGGCCAGGTACCAGTGGCCGCGCCAGCACTCCAGCGCCCACGGTTCGACATGACGGGGCTCGGGGCGGGCGGCGGTGGCCTTGCGGTAGTCGAAGACGACCGGGCGGCGGTCCCGGCAGGCGAGCATCAGCGGCTCGAAGGAGGCCTCGTGCACCGGGATGCGCGGCTCCAGGGCGCCGTGCGCCTCGTACGGGTCGAAGTCCTCGGGCAGCCCCGCCGCACGCAGTTTCTGCAGGGCGCCGCTGGCCGCGCCGGCGAGCCGGGCCTGCTGCCACACCTTGGCGGCGAGCCCCAGGGCGGCGGCCTCCTCGGCGTCGAGGGTGACGGGCGGCAGCCGGTTGCTGTCGCGGCGGGCGAGGTAGCCGACTTCGCCGTCCAGGTTCTCAACGGTCTCGATCACGAGCCCGAGTTCACGCAGATCGTCCTTGTCGCGCTCGAACATCCGGTTGAAGGAGTCGTCGGAATTCGCCTCCAGGTAGGCCTCGATGGACTCCCGAAGCTCACGCTTGCTGAGCGGCCGTCGCGTCCCGAGCAGACACAGCGCCAGGTTCATCAGCCGCTCGGCCTTGGCAATGGCCATCGACGCCCTTCGCCTCCCTATGGTGCTTACGGACGTTGACCGTACCGCCCCGAAGGAGCAAGGCAAAAGCCGAGGGCCCATGCCCGGACAGGCATGGACCCCGGTTGATCAGGTCCGGTCGGAAGTCGTACGACGATCCGACCGCGACGCGATCTCTTATGACTCCGGTACGACGATCAGACGCCGAGCAGGTCGACCACGAAGATCAGGGTCTCACCGGGCTTGATCGCCGGGGTCGGGCTCTGGTTGCCGTAGGCGAGGTGGGCGGGGATGGTCAGCTGGCGGCGGCCGCCGACCTTCATGCCCTGCACGCCCTGGTCCCAGCCCTTGATGACCCGGCCGCCGCCCAACGGGAAGCGGAACGGCTGACCACGGTTCCAGCTGGCGTCGAACTCCTCGCCGGTGCTGAAGGCCACGCCCACGTAGTGGACGGTGACGGTCTGGCCGGCCTGCGCAACCTCGCCGTCGCCCTCCCAGATGTCCTTGATCTCCAGGTCCGCCGGGGGCTCGCCGCCCGGGAAGTCGATCTCGGGCTTGTCGATGCTCACGTCACTCGCTCCTGCTGGTTCACGGAAAGGCAACAGGGACCAGTCTTACATCCCCGCGGCCGGGACCTTCGCGCATGTCCCCCGTGCGTCACATCTTCGCCAGGATGTCCACGGTGAAGACCAGCGTGGAGTCCTTCTCGATACCGCTGCCGGCCGGCGGCTTGTCGCCGTAGCCCAGCTTCGGCGGAATGGAGATCAGCACCCGGCTGCCCACCTTCTTGCCGGTCAGGCCCTGCGCCCAGCCCTTGACGACCTGCTGGAGCGAGAACGAGGCCAACTGCTTGCGGCTGTACGTCGAGTCGAACTCCTTGCCGGTGTCCCACACCACGCCCTTGTACTGCACGAGCAGGGTGCTGTCGGCCGCCACCTCGTCGCCGTCGCCCTCGATGACGTACTCCGACACCAGCTTGGTGGGCGCATCCGCCTTGGGGACCTCGATGGAGGGAGCCTTGCCGTCGGTGTTGGTGCCGACCTTGGGCAGATCCGCGTCGCTCTGCGCGACATTCTTGCCCTTGGCTGAGCTCTTCGCGTTGAACGTGTCCTGGACGTCGACGACGAACACCAGCGTGTCGGTGCCCTTGATACCCGCCTGCGCGTTGCCCTCCTTGCCGTACCCCCAGGTGGGCGGAATGGAGAACTGGACCCGGCTGCCGGCCTTCTTGCCCGTCAGGGCGTACCGCCAGCCGTCGATGATGCTGTTCTGCGCGAGCTGGATGACCAGCGCCGTCTTACGGTCGTAGGAGTTGTCGAAGACCTTGGCCGTGCTCCAGACCTGGCCGAGGTAGTGGGCCTGGATGTAGTCGCCCTCGGCGATGGTGGTGCCGCCGCCCGCGATGACCGTCTTGACCGCGAGATCCTTCGACGGATCGCCGCTGCCCTTGGCGACCGTCGGCTTCTCACCGAACTTCGTGCCCGCCGTGATCGCCGGCAGCGGACCGTCGACGATCTTCGGCGGCGGCGCCTGCGAGGCCGAGGACGACGCCGAGGGTGACGCGCTGTCGCTCGCCTTGCTCGAGTCGGACTTGTCGTCACCGCATGCGGCGAGTGTGGCCAGTCCTGCGGGAACGGCAATGAGGAGTGAGCGTCGGCGCACGGTGGGGGCCTCGTAATCGGTCGATCTTGTTGATGGCGTGCGCGCAACTCTACGACGTGAGAAGGGCGCCGTACGTGAAACGTACGGCGCCCGTGTTGCGTTCCGACACGGATGCGGAACGCGTCGATCACATTCCGGCGATCAGTTTCTCGACCCGGTCGTCGACCGAACGGAACGGGTCCTTGCACAACACCGTGCGCTGTGCCTGGTCGTTGAGCTTGAGGTGGACCCAGTCGACGGTGAAGTCCCGGCGCTGTTCCTGGGCCCTGCGGATGAAGTCACCGCGCAGCCGGGCCCGAGTGGTCTGCGGCGGAACCGACTTGCCCTCGAAGATTTTCAAGTCGTTGCAGATACGGGCGGCTTGGCCCTTCCTCTCCAGAAGGTAGTAGAGGCCACGACGGCGGTGAATGTCGTGATACGCGAGGTCTATCTGCGCGACCCGCGGGTTGGACATGGTCATGTTGTGCTTGGCCCGGTACCGCTCGATGAGCTTGTACTTCATGACCCAGTCGATCTCGGTGCCGATCCGGTCGAGGTCCTCGGCCTCGATCGCGTCCAGCGTGCGGCCCCACAGCTCCAGGACCTGCTCGACGGTGCCGGTACGGATGCCCCGGCGCTCGCAGAAGTCGACGGCCTTCTCGTAGTACTCGCGCTGCACCTCGAGGGCGGAGGCCTCCCGGCCGCTGGCCAGACGCACCTTGCGCCGGCCGGTGATGTCGTGACTGACCTCACGGATCGCCCGGATCGGGTTCTCCAGGGTCAGGTCGCGCATCACGGTGCCCGCCTCGATCATGCGCAGCACCAGGTCGGTCGCGCCGACCTTCAGCAGCATGGTCGTCTCGGACATGTTCGAGTCGCCCACGATGACGTGCAGGCGGCGGTAGCGCTCGGCGTCGGCGTGCGGTTCGTCGCGGGTGTTGATGATCGGCCGGGAACGGGTCGTCGCCGAGGAGACGCCCTCCCAGATGTGCTCGGCCCGCTGGCTGACGCAGTAGACGGCGCCCCGCGGGGTCTGCAGAACCTTGCCCGCGCCGCACAGCAGCTGACGGGTGACAAGGAAGGGAATGAGGATGTCCGCGAGCCGGGAGAACTCCCCGTGGCGTGCGACGAGATAGTTCTCGTGGCAGCCGTAGGAGTTGCCGGCCGAGTCCGTGTTGTTCTTGAAGAGGTAGACGTCGCCCGCGATTCCTTCCTCGTGCAGGCGTCGTTCGGCGTCCACCAGGAGTCCTTCGAGAATGCGCTCGCCTGCTTTGTCGTGCGTGACCAGTTCGGTCACGTTGTCACATTCGGGTGTCGCGTATTCCGGATGTGACCCGACATCGAGATAGAGGCGGGCGCCGTTTCGCAGAAAGACATTGCTGCTGCGGCCCCATGACACGACACGGCGGAAGAGGTACCGCGCCACCTCGTCGGGAGACAGGCGTCGCTGTCCCCTGAACGTACACGTGACGCCGTACTCGTTCTCCAGCCCGAAAATGCGGCGGTCCATGAGTGAACATTACGCCCGATCCCCCGAGCTGAAACGGGGTTCGGCAGCACGGTTTGGATCATTTTCCGATGAAGACGCAACCACCGCCCGCCCGGCGGGAGCTGTGAGGACGCCTCCCGTGACCAGCAGAACCAGCAGCGACACGCCCCCCGCGGCACCCGGCACGGCGAAGCCCCACAGGGCCCCACCCCGCTCGACGACCGGGCCCGCGAGTCCTGTTCCGACCGACGCGCCCACGGTGAACGTCGTGACAAGCCAGGAGAAAGCCTCGGTGACCGTCCCGGCCGGCGCGTGCCGGTCGACGAGGACGAAGGCGCACGCGATGACGGGCGCGAGGAACACCCCGGCGAGCACCGTCAGCAGCGTCATGGCGACCGCGCCCGGCATCAGGGTGAGCGGCAGGTAACACACCGCCAGGAAGCCCACCAGGACCTGGAGTCGCCGCGCGGGCTCACCGGCCCACTGCCGCGCGCCGTACGCCAGGCCGCCCACGAGGGCGCCCAGACCGATCCCGGCCATCAGCCAGCCGTACACCGCGTCCCCGCCGTGCTCGTCCGCGTACGGCACGGAGGCGACCGTGATGGACCCGAGCGCGATACCGACGAACAGGAACGCGCCCAGCATCGCCAGGAGTCCCGGCGAGCGCAGCGCGCCGAGCCAGTGCGCCTCGCGCGGTGCGGAGCGCCACGCGCGCGAGGGAGGCGACACCACGACCGAGAGGGCGCCCAGCACCCCGATGACGTTCAGCACCAGCAGTGCCGCCTGCGCCGACCACAGCGACGCGCACAACGTCACCAGCAAGGGCCCCACTGCGAACATGACTTCCTGCGCCACCGCGTCCATGGCGTACGCCGTGTGCACCTGATCCTCCCTGCGCAGCACGCTCGACCACAGCGCCCGCAGGCCGCCCTCCAGGGGCGGCGTGAAGAGCCCGGCTGCGGCCACGGCCGCGTAGGCGAGCGGGAGCGGGTCGGTGCCGTTGAACGCGAACAGAGCCATCGCGAGGGCCGACAGCACGGCGGAGGGGAGCTGAACACGGGGCTGGCCGTGCAGGTCGACGAGCCGCCCGAGCACGGGCTGCCCCACGGCGTTGGCCACGCCGTACACGGCCGCGAGACCTCCGGCGAGGCTGTACGTGCCGCCCTGCGCCCGGACGAACAGCACGATGGCGATCGCCGCGGTGGCGTTCGGCAGCCGGCCCACCAGCGTTCCCGTCAGCAGACGCGCCGCGTGCCTCGCCCTGAGGATCTCCAGGTATCCCGCGGCCATGTCCCGCCTCCAAGTCATACGTATAACCTCGACTCCCATACGTACCATGTGCGCTGTTCGGACGTCCAGACGAAGGAGCGGACCCACGGTGGCACGCAGCAGTACGCGCCCTACCAGCCGTGACGTCGCACAGGCGGCCGGGGTGTCCCAGGCGGCCGTCTCGCTCGTGCTGGGCGACAAGTGGCGCGGCCGGGTCTCCGAAGCCACCGCCGAACGGGTCCGGGAAGCCGCCCGCGACCTCGGCTACCGTCCCAACCTGGCCGCCCGCAACCTCCGCCTCGGCCACACCCGCACCGTCCTGCTCGTCGTCCCGGCCCTGACCACGGAGTTCTTCGCCGGCGTCTACACCGGCGCCGCACGCGTGGCCGCCGACCACGGCTTCGGCGTCGTCCTGTACCCCTCCCCCGAGGGCATCGGCCCCGCCCGCGACCCCTTCGCCTCCGCCCAAGCGGCCCTGGACGGCGTCATCGCCTCCTCCATGGCCGCCGACGCCCTCACCGCCATCCGCGGCGACCAGCTCCCCCTCGTCATGCTCGACAGCGACCCCTCGGGCAGCCTCGGCGCCGCCACCGTCAACCTGGACATCGCCGACGGCATCCGCCAGGTCGCCGCCCACCTCCTGGACCTCGGCCACCGCCGCTTCCTGCACCTCGCGGCCGACGTGCCCTCCTGGACCTTCGAGGTCCGGGCGCGCGAACTGGCCGCACAGCTCGACACGGTCCCCGGCACCTCCGTCCGCACCGCCCACGCACCCATCTCGATCGACGGCGCCCTGACCGCCACAGAGGCCGCCCTCGCCACCCCGGGCCCCCGGCCCACCGCCCTCGTCTGCGACGACGACAAACTCGCCGCCGGCGCCTACAAGGCCGTACGACGGCTCGGACTGCGCATCCCCGACGACATCTCCGTCACCGGCCTGGACGACCTCGGCCTCGCCACCGCCATCGACCCTGAGCTGACGACCGTACGACTGGACGCCGAGCTGTTCGGCGAACGCGGCATGGAAGCCCTCCTGGCCGTCCTGGAAGGCCGTACCCCGCAGGAAGGGGACATCCCCGTCGAGTTGGTCGTACGGGGCTCCACGGCCCCGCCCAGCACCCCCTGAACGCCCTGCGCCCCGGCCTGGTGATCGGCCGGGGCACAGAAGGGGTGATGGTCGGGCGAGACGCCCCGGGACTACTCGTCCTCGGAACCCTCCGCCTCGTCCGCGCTCTCCGCCTCGGTGGACGCACCGCCTGCCTCCAGCAACCGACCGAGCTGACGCCCCACGATGCGCTTGAACTTCCGCTGCTGCGGGCGCGTCCGGTCCAGCACCGCGACCTCCAGCCGCTCCGCGGGGATCTCCCGCTCACTGCCGTTCGTGTCACGGGACAACGCCTGCACGGCCAGCTTCAGCGCCTCCGCCAGGCTCATACCGTCCTGGTGACGCTGGTCCAGATAGCTGCTGATCGTCTCGGCATTGCCGCCCACCGCGACCGAGCCGTGCTCGTCCACGATGGAACCGTCGTGCGGCAGCCGGTAGATCTGGTCGCCGTCCGGCGTCTCACCGACCTCGGCCACGACCAGCTCCACCTCGTACGGCTTCTCACCGGCCGAGGAGAAGATCGTGCCCAGCGTCTGGGCGTACACGTTGGCGAGCCCACGGGCGGTCACGTCGTCACGGTCATAGGTGTAACCACGCAGGTCGGCATACCGGACGCCGCCGATCCGCAGGTTCTCGTACTCGTTGTACTTGCCGGCGGCCGCGAAGCCGATCCGGTCGTAGATCTCGCTGAACTTGTGCAGCGCGCGGGACGGATTCTCGCCGACGAACACGATGCCGTCGGCATACTGCAGCACGACCAGGCTGCGACCACGGGCGATGCCCTTGCGGGCGTACTCGGCCCGGTCGGCCATCGCCTGCTGGGGGGAGACATAGAACGGCGTCGACACCGGTTATCCGTCCCTTTCTGTGGAAGTCACTGCGATCACCTTGAACAAGACGGGTGGCGCCTAGAGCAACGCGGCCCGCGGGCCGTCGGGCTGCTCCAGCCGCCGCTCGAGAATCGAACGGGCGATCTCGGAGGACTCGTCGTCGTTGAGCCGGCGGAAACCGTCCTCGGTGATCACGGTGACGATCGGGTAGATCCGGCGGGCGACATCGGGACCACCGGTCGCCGAGTCGTCGTCGGCCGCGTCGTACAGGGCCTGCACCACGAGCATCGTGGCCTCGGCCTCGCTCAGACCGTCGTGGAAGAACTTCTTCATGGCCCCGCGCGCGAAGACCGAGCCGGAACCGGTGGCGGCGAAGTGGTGCTCCTCGGAACGGCCGCCGGTGACGTCGTAGGAGAAGATCCGCCCCCTGCCGCGGTCCACGTCGTACCCCGCGAACAGCGGCACCACGGCCAGCCCCTGCATCGCCATGCCGAGGTTGGAACGGATCATGGTGGACAGCCGGTTCGCCTTGCCCTCCAGGGACAGCTGGGCGCCCTCGACCTTCTCGAAGTGCTCCAGCTCCAACTGGAACAGCTTCACCATCTCGACGGCGAGACCGGCGGTGCCGGCGATCCCGACGGCCGAGTACTCATCCGCGGGGAACACCTTCTCGATGTCCCGCTGAGCGATGACATTGCCCATCGTGGCGCGACGGTCACCGGCGAGCACGACACCACCGGGGAAGGTGACCGCCACGATCGTGGTGCCGTGCGGCGCCTCGATCACACCCTGCATGGGCGGCAGCTGCCGGTTGCCCGGCAACATCTCCGGCTGGTGCTCGGACAGGAAGTCCATGAAGGACGACGACCCTGGCGTCAGGAAGGCAGCTGGTAGACGCCCGGTGCTACGAGTGTTGGCTTCCACGCGTTTCCTTCCAGGTAATCGGCAGCTCGGTACATCGCTTCGGGGTCGTCCCTCAACAGGCCGAGGCCGGAATTGCAGTTGAAGCACAGTACGCCTCGGACCCTACCCGTCTTGTGGCAGTGATCCACATCAGTCGCCGGAGCGCTTAGGCATACGCAGCAGACTCCGCCTTGAGCGGCGATCAACTCATCTCGCTGGGCACGGCACACACGGCATTTACTCGCCCAGCCGTCCGACGTGGACTTGTTCCGCTCCCACTCAGAGTGGGGCTTCACCTCACAGCACTGCGGGCATCGCTTGTGCCCCGCTGGGACGGAAACCCTCTCTCGGACTTTCCTGCCCTTGGCCTCCTGGCGCTGCCGGTAGTACTCAGCAGAGCACTCTCGGCAGTACGCCTGGAGACCATCGGCCATTGCCTTATTGCTGGCGAACGCCGCCCTCGGCAAGTGTTGCGAGCACCGCGAGCAGCGCTTCGCCTCCACCTCTTCGTTCACCTAAATCCTCGACTTCACCTTAGAATCGAAGGTGAAGTCACTCGCCACCCTTCTGAACGAAGGACCGGACGAAGTCCTCGGCGTTCTCCTCCAGGACATCGTCGATCTCGTCCAAGACGGAGTCCACGTCGTCGCTGAGCTTCTCCTGGCGCTCCTTGAGGTCCTCGGAACCCTGCGTCTCCGCAGTCTGCTCCTCGACCTCCTCGGTGTTGCGCGTGGCCTTCTGCTGTCCGCCGCCGGTGTCCTTGGTCGCCATAACCCCTCACCCCGCTCGGTTCGACGTTCTTGATCAGACCCTACAAGCAGGGTCTGACATCGGCCCCGCAGTTCTTACAACGTACGGGGGCCATCTCGATGATTCCCTCTGGCCGGGCTTTCCACCCTGTCGGACTGCCCGGCGCGAGGACCCGCTCAGCTGCCCGACAGCACCCTGACCAGGTCTTCTGCCGTGCGACAGCGGTCCAGGAGCTCCTTGACGTGATTTCGCGTTCCGCGAAGCGGTTCGAGGGTTGGGACCCGTTGGAGCGAGTCCCGGCCCGGGAGGTCGAAGATCACCGAGTCCCAGGAGGCCGCGGCGACGTCGTCGGCGTACTGCTCCAGGCAGCGGCCGCGGAAGTAGGCGCGGGTGTCCTCCGGGGGCTTGGTACGGGCTCGCTCGACCTCGTTCTCGTCCAGCAGCCGCTTGATGCGGCCGCGGGCCGCGAGGCGGTTGTAGAGGCCCTTGTCGGCGCGCACGTCGGCGTACTGGAGGTCCAGGAGGTGCAGCTTCGCGGCGTCCCAGTCGAGGTCGTCGCGGCGCCGGTAGCCCTCCATGAGCTCGCGCTTGGCGACCCAGTCGAGTTCGCCGGCGAGGCTCATGGGGTTGTTCTCGAGGCGGTTGAGGGTGTCCTCCCAGCGGGCCAGGATGTCCTTGGTCTGGTCGTCCGCGTCGGCGCCGAAGCGTTCTTCGACGTACTTGCGGGAGAGCTCGTAGTACTCCATCTGGAGCTGGACCGCGGTGAGTGTGCGGCCGCTGCGGAGGGTGACCAGGCGCTGGAGGGTGGGGTCGTGCGACACCTGGTGCAAGGTCCGTACCGGCTGGTCGACCGCGAGGTCCACCGCGATGAAGCCGTCCTCGATCATCGACAGGACGAGGGCCGTGGTGCCGAGCTTCAGGTAGGTCGAGATCTCCGAGAGGTTCGCGTCGCCGATGATCACGTGGAGGCGGCGGTACTTCTCGGCGTCGGCGTGGGGCTCGTCGCGGGTGTTGATGATCGGGCGCTTGAGGGTGGTTTCCAGGCCGACCTCGACCTCGAAGTAGTCGGCGCGCTGGCTGAGCTGGAAGCCGTGTTCGTGTCCGTCCTGGCCGATGCCGACGCGGCCGGCGCCTGCGAAGACCTGGCGGGAGACGAAGAAGGGCGTGAGGTGGCGCACGATGTCCGAGAAGGGGGTTTCCCGCTTCATCAGGTAGTTCTCGTGCGTGCCGTAGGAGGCGCCCTTGTTGTCGGTGTTGTTCTTGTAGAGGTGGATAGGTTGTGCGCCCGGGAGCTGGGCGGCACGCTCGGCGGCTTCGGCCATGATCCGCTCGCCGGCCTTGTCCCACAGGACGGCGTCCCAGGGGTTGGTGACCTCGGGAGAGCTGTATTCGGGGTGTGCGTGGTCGACGTAGAGCCGTGCGCCGTTGGTGAGGATGACGTTGGCCAGTCCGATGTCCTCGTCGGTGAGCTGGCTGGAGTCGGCGGCCTCGCGGGCGAGGTCGAAGCCCCGTGCGTCCCGCAGCGGATTCTCCTCCTCGAAGTCCCAGCGGGCCCGGCGGGCCCGGTGCATCGCCGCCGCGTAGGCGTTGACGATCTGGGACGAGGTGAGCATGGCATTGGCGTTGGGGTGGCCGGGGACGGAGATCCCGTACTCCGTCTCGATGCCCATTACTCGCCGTACGGTCATGCGGCCCTCCTTGCCCGGCGGCGCCCTCGGTCGGGGGCGCCGCTCAAGTACCGCTGGCGCTCCGGTGCGTGTGCGGTGCCCGTCCCCGCACTGCGCGACTCGGCGGTACCGAAGAGCCTAGAACGGCTCTGCGCTGGTGGGGAGATCATTTGCGTCATTGCCTTGCTCGCCTTTGGTCCGGTTAGTTGCCTGAAAAACAGTCGGCTGCGGGTACCCCGGTGAGGGCACCCGCAGCCGCCCTGTCTTTACAGGTACTGCCCGGTGTTCGCCACCGTGTCGATGGAGCGCCCGGTGTCGGCGCCCTGCTTTCCGGTGATGAGCGTACGGATGTAGACGATCCGCTCGCCCTTCTTGCCGGAGATACGGGCCCAGTCGTCGGGGTTGGTGGTGTTGGGCAGGTCCTCGTTCTCCTTGAACTCGTCCACGCAGGCCTGGAGGAGGTGGGAGACGCGGAGACCCTTGGCGTTGTGATCGAGGAAGTCCTTGATCGCCATCTTCTTGGCGCGGCCCACGATGTTCTCGATCATGGCGCCGGAGTTGAAGTCCTTGAAGTAGAGGACTTCCTTGTCGCCGTTGGCGTAGGTGACTTCCAGGAAGCGGTTTTCCTCGGATTCCGCGTACATGTGTTCCACGGCCGTCTGGATCATGCTCTGGACGGTGGTGGCCTTGCTGCCGCCGTGCTCGCCGACGTCGTCGGAGTGCAGCGGGAGGCGCTCGGTGAGGTACTTGGCGAAGATGTCCTTGGCGGCCTCGGCGTCGGGACGCTCGATCTTGATCTTCACGTCCAGGCGGCCGGGGCGCAGGATGGCGGGGTCGATCATGTCCTCACGGTTGGAGGCGCCGATCACGACCACGTTCTGCAGGCCTTCCACGCCGTCGATCTCGGCGAGCAGCTGGGGGACAATGGTGTTCTCCACGTCCGAGCTGACACCGGAGCCGCGGGTGCGGAAGAGGGATTCCATCTCGTCGAAGAAGACGATGACGGGTGTGCCCTCGCTGGCCTTCTCCCTCGCACGCTGGAAGACGAGGCGGATCTGCCGCTCGGTCTCGCCGACGTACTTGTTGAGGAGCTCGGGGCCCTTGATGTTGAGGAAGAAGCTCTTGCCGGTGGCCTGGCCGGTGACCTCGGCGACCTTCTTGGCCAGCGAGTTGGCGACGGCCTTGGCGATGAGCGTCTTGCCGCATCCTGGGGGTCCGTAGAGCAGGACGCCCTTGGGCGGGCGCAGTTCGTGCTCCTTGAACAGGTCCGGGTAGAGGTACGGCAGCTCGACGGCGTCTCGGATGGCCTCGATCTGGCCGCCGAGTCCGCCGATCTGTTCGTAGCCGATGTCGGGGACTTCTTCGAGGACGAGTTCCTCGACCTCGCTCTTGGGCACGACCTCGTAGACGTAGCCGGAGCGCGGTTCGAGGAGCAGTGCGTCGCCGGGGCGGATGGTCACGTCGAGCAGCGGTTCGGCGAGCCGCACCACCCGCTCCTCGTCCGTGTGCCCCTGCACCAGGGCGCGCTCGCCGTCCTCGAGGATCTCCTTGAGGGTGACGATGTCGCCGACGCTCTCGTACTCCATGGCCTCGACCACGTTGAGAGCTTCGTTGAGCATCACTTCCTGGCCGCGCCGGAGCTCTTCGAGTTCGACGCTGGGGCTGACGTTCACCCGCAGTTTGCGGCCGCCGGTGAAGATGTCGGCGGTGCCGTCCTCGTTCGCTTCGAGGAAGACTCCGAAGCCGGCCGGGGGCTGTGCGAGCCGGTCGACCTCCTCCTTGAGGGCCACGATCTGGTCGCGGGCCTCACGGAGCGTGTTGGCGAGTCGCTCGTTCTGGGCGGATACGCCGGCCAGGTTGGTCTGCAGCTCGACGATCCGCTCTTCGAGAATCCTCGTGTGTCGCGGAGAGTCGGCGAGCTTGCGTCGCAGGACGGCGATCTCCTGCTCAAGGTAGGCAATCTGCCCGGACGGGTCGTCGGACCCTCGTCCCGGGCGGATGCCGCGGTTCATGTCGTCGTCGTGGGCTGCCACGGTCCTCACCTCCTCCAAGGGGAGCTGGACGCTTCCAGACCCTACCTGGGTGGGTGTCGATTGAAACCCCTAGATCACAAAGACTGTCGAGGTGTGTCCGATCTTCACCCTTGCGCTCTCCCTCACGCCAGGGGAATACCCACCGAACAAGATTGGAAAGCTGCCGAAGGTAGGGTCGAAGTGTTCAACACCCGTCAGAGCTGGCCGGATTCCCGTTCGGCTCGACGCATAAACGGCAGGAGAGATGAGAGTGCAGCAGGAGGTCAGGGCCGACGGCGAGACTCTGGAGGTCTGGATCGACCAGGATCTCTGTACCGGTGACGGCATCTGCGCCCAGTACGCGCCCGAGGTGTTCGAGCTGGACATCGACGGTCTGGCCTACGTGAAGGGGTCGGACGACGAGCTTCTGCAGGACAGGGGCGCCACAACGCCCGTACCGCTGCCGCTTCTCAACGATGTGGTCGACTCCGCGAAGGAGTGTCCTGGCGACTGCATCCATGTACGTCGAGTTTCGGACAGGGTCGAGATCTACGGACCGGACGCAGAGTAACCAGAAGCCCACTGCGCGCGATGACTGTCTGATTTCTCACAGATGTGATCGCTTCGGTCAGACGGTGTGCGTGCCCGCGGGGGTCGAGCGGACGAACGCGCCGTCCTTCCACTGCCACTTCGCCTTGTCCGTCACGTCCGGGCAGCAACTGGGTACGTCGGACGTGGAGTAGCCGAGCAGGGTCGCGAGGACGGTGCCGTCGCTCACCGTGAAGTCGGTGACGGTGTTGCGGGTCTTCGGGCTCAGCAGGGTGGCGACGACACGGGGTTCACCGGTGCCCTTCGCGCGTGTGATGACGTAGACGGCGTCGGGCGGGGTGCCCATGGGGGCGTCGCAGTGCACCACGACGACGGTTTCCGGCCGTCCGTCGCCGTCGAGGTCTCCGGAGACCTGTTTCTGGATCTTCGCCTTGACGGGTCCGCAGTCGATCGGGAAGTGGACGTCCGCGGGATCGGGCGCGGTCGCGGCCACGGGTGCGGGTCCGGCCTCGGGGCCGGCCGCCTGGGCCGCCGTCGCCGGGTTGGGCTGCAGGAGCGAGGAGAAGGCCACGACGCCCGCCACGGCGGTGGCGGTGGCGACCCAGTGGATCGGGCGGGTGTGCGTGTGTGCCAGTTCCGGGACGGCGGATTGCTGCACTAGGAGCGTCTCCTGTGAGGGCGTGCCGGTGGGGGTGGGGTGGCCAGCATGGTGCCACACGTCACAGGTCGGGGGAACGGCGGGGTGGGTACTTGTCCGGGTTGTCGTACGGCGGTTTCCGTCGCTCCCTCAACACAGAGGCGTCGGGGTGGAGTTCCCCTGGTCTGCGGGAACTCCACCCCGACGCCTGTACGTTGACTGCGGCACGGGGCCGCCCTAGCGGCCGGAGCCTCCGTCGGCGTTGGGGCCGGTGTAGTCCTCGCCGTAGGCGCCCTTGGCGGGGCGGCGTCGGCGCATGGGGGGCTCGACGCCGTCGGCGAGGCGGCGGGCGGTGAGCAGGAAGCCGGTGTGGCCGATCATGCGGTGGTCCGGTCGGACTGCCAGGCCTTCCACGTGCCAGTTGCGGATCATCGACTCCCAGGAGGTCGGCTCGTTGAAGGAGCCGATCTCGCGGATGGACTCGACGGTCCGGGCGAGCTGGGTGGTGGTGGCGACGTAGCAGCACAGGATGCCGCCGGGGACGAGCGCCTTGGAGACGGCCTCCAGGCACTCCCAGGGGGCGAGCATGTCGAGGATGACGCGGTCGACGTCGGTGTCGGACAGGTTGTCCTGGAGGTCGCCGACGGTGAGCTGCCACGCGGGGTGCGGGCCGCCGAAGTAGCGCTCCACGTTCTGCTGGGCGATCTCGGCGAAGTCCTCGCGGCGCTCGTAGCTGTGCAGCATGCCCTGGTCGCCGATGGCGCGCAGCAGGAAGCTGCTGAGCGAGCCGGAGCCGACGCCGGCTTCGACGACGCGGGCGCCGGGGAAGATGTCGGCGAAGGCGAGGATCTGCCCCGCGTCCTTCGGGTAGACGACGGCTGCCCCGCGGGGCATGGACAGGACATAGTCGGGGAGCAGGGGGCGCAGCGCGAGGTAGGCGACGTTACCGGTGGTGCGGACAACGCTGCCCTCGGGTGCGCCGATCAGCTCGTCGTGCGGGAAGGAACCCTTGTGGGTGTGGAAGTTCTTTCCCTCTTCGAGCGTGAACGTGTAGTGGCGGCCCTTGGGGTCGGTCAGCTGAACCTGGTCCCCGACCTTGAAGGGCCCGCGCCTGCGGGCGGCACCGGTCGGTTCGGACATGTGAACAGCCTACCGGTCCCGGGAGGGGCCGCCGACCACTAGGACGGTCTGGCCATGGCCTTCACGAAGGCGCGTTCCACGTCGGCCGCGGACAGGACGCCGTAGATCTCGCCGGTCTGCTCGACCACGAGGTATTCGGTGGCGGGGGTGGCGCGCAGGGCGTCCAGCAGGTCCTCGCCCGCGAGCTCCGCGGAGACGCGCATGCCGTCGGTGAGGTCCTGGGCGAGGCCGCTGACGGCGACCCAGGGGCGGCGGTGTTCGGGTACGCCGACGATGGCGGCCTCGCGGACGAGGGAGAGCGGGGTGCCCTCGGCGTCGACGACGACCAGGGCGCGGGCGCCGGCGGCGTTGGCGCGGCGCAGGGCCTCGGAGAGGGGGGTGTCGGTCTCGACGGGGACCGCGCGGCGGGTGAGGGTGCGGGCGCGCAGGTCGGGGAGGTGTTCGCGCAGGCGTGCCATGCGCAGGCTGTTGCCGGCGCCGGTCCAGATGATCGCGGCGAGGATCGCGGCGAGCAGGGCGTCCATGACCGTGTCCATGCCGACGTTGTCCTCGGCGGAGGAACCCAGGGCTCCGGACTGGGTGAGCAGGGGGAGGCCGATGAGGACACAGACGGCGAGGGCGCGGCCGACCCAGGCGGCGGCGATGGTGCCGCTCATGGGCTTGCCGGTGATCTTCCAGACGACGGCGCGGAGCATGCGGCCGCCGTCGAGGGGGAGGCCGGGCAGGAGGTTGAAGGCGGCCACGATGAGGTTGGAGACCATCAGGCCGGCGAGCAGGACGCCGGGGACCGTGCCGGGTTCGACGGGCTGCATGGCGAGGTAGAAGAGGCCGGCGAGGATCAGGGAGAGCAGCGGGCCGACGAAGGCCAGCACGAACTCCCGGCCGGGGGTCTCGGCCTCTTTCTCGATCTCGGAGACGCCACCGAAGAACTGGAGCTGGATGCGGCGGACGGGGAGCTTGAAGCGCAGTGCCGCGACGGTGTGCGCCAGTTCGTGGACGAGGACGGAGGCGTAGAAGGCGACCGCGAAGAAGAGTGAGACGAGGTAGCGGGCGGCGCCGAGCTCCGGCAGCACGCGGTCCAGCTGTCCGCCGAACACCCAGGTGATGAGCGCGGCGACGAGGAACCAGCTGGGGGCGACGTAGACGGGCACACCGAAGGGGCGGCCCATCAGCAGGCCGCCGCGGGGCTGGGGGGACGGGGGCGGGGGGGTCTTGGGGGCGGCGGAGTGGGCGAGGGTGGGGTGGTCCTCGTGGAAGGGCGGAGGGGGGTGGTCGGGGTCCG